>NZ_JBBNLM010000006.1:0-125136 GCF_040092475.1 Collinsella sp. CLA-ER-H10 | reverse complement strand
CGCAGTTCACAGGCACCTTTGTGGTGGTTTTTGCTTTTGCGATGCAGCTCGAGGAGGAGTCCGATGGTCTATATCCCGTTTTGGATTTGCATCTTTGCCGGCGTGGCAATTGATGCCCGAGAGCGACGGTTTCCCAATGGGCTTGCCGGCGCATGTGCCGTGGCGGCGTTGGCGGGCGTTTGGCTCGACCTCGGTTTGAACACAGCGCTTGACCACGCCGGTCTTGCGGTCATCGTCTACCTTGGCCTTGTGCTTACCGAGTCGCTCTGGCGTAGAGTTCGCCACGCTCCTGGCATTGGCATGGGGGACGTCAAGGCACTCTTTGCCCTTTGTACCTTCGATCCCCTGGGCGGCGTTGTCGCGTTTGCGGTTGCGCTCCTGACCCTTGCCGTCGCTTGCCTCATCGCAAAATCGCGCTCCCTGCCATTGCTCCCGTTTTTAGTTCCGATTTTTGCCATAATCGAGGTCGTGGGCTGCACTTTGTAACCGATTGCGCATCCTTTTTAAGGAGCATGCCATGGAATCTAATCAAGAAACGGCCGTCATTAAGGCGCGCATGGACCGTATTCCCTCGGCGTTGTCGCCCGAGCTTGCCGAGCGCATTGCCGCCGATCGTGCTTCGGGCTATATCAACCCGTATCGTTGCAACGATGATCAGGTCATTCGTCGTATTGATCGCGCCGCCGACAAAGGCACGCTTATGCGTCCGGCGTTTATGCGCGATACCGAAAAGATACTTCATCTTCCGGCGTACACCCGTTATGCAGGCAAAACGCAGGTCTTTAGCTTCCGTAGCAATGATGATCTTTCACGCCGCGGTTTGCACGTACAGCTTGTCTCCCGCATTGCGCGCGATATCGGTCGCGCCCTGGGGCTCAATTGCGATCTGATCGAGGCGATTGGCCTGGGTCACGACTTGGGACACACGCCTTTCGGCCATGCCGGCGAGCGCTTCCTCAACGATATCTATCATGAGCGTACGGGGCGTTATTTTTTCCATAACGTGCAGTCGGTTCGCGTGCTCGACGCGTTGTATGGCCGCAACGTGTCGCTCCAGACGCTCGACGGCGTGCTATGCCATAACGGCGAGTACGAGCAGCGTGTGTTTGAGCTCTCGGACATGGGCTCCTTTGACCAGTTTGACCAGACGGTTGAGGATTGCATTGCCACGGGCTATAGCGCAATTGAGCATCTGCGTCCCATGACGCTCGAGGGCTGCGTCGTTCGCATCTCGGATATTCTTGCCTACGTCGGTCGTGACCGTCAGGATGCGATCGCGGCGGGCCTGCTTTCGCCCGACGCTTTTGATGATGGCCGGGGCGGTGCCTACAACAGTTGGATCCTCACGCATGCCTCCATCGATATCGTTGAGCACAGCTATGGTAAGCCGCGCATCGAGATGAGCGAGGACCTGTTTGAGGAAATTCGCCGAGCCAAGCGCGAGAACTACGAGAAGATCTATAGCAAGGGCGGTATCGAAGGCGATTCCGAGGCGGAGCTGCGCGAGGCGTTCGTAAAGCTCTACGACCGTTGCCTGCGGGATCTAAACAGTGGCGACGAGTCCTCTTACATCTTTAAGCACCATATTTCGCGCATTGAGCAGCAGCTTTCCTACTATGATCGCACCTATGCCTGGCAGGACGACAAGGATCAAGCCGTGGTGGATTATATCACGAGCATGACGGACGGTTATTTCTGCGAACTGACGAGCAAGCTGTTCCCTGGTCTGGAGTTTCCGCACCGTACCTATATTAACGAACGGTAGTTCGTATTAATTCGGTATACTGTTAGTGGAAAACGTATTTGATTGATACACGGGATGGCTATGGACGACCTTTTTTCTGCTTCGACGCGCGAGCGTTCCTTTCAGAATGCGCCGCTTGCGGTGCGCATGCGCCCTAATTCGCTCGACGAGTACGTGGGCCAGCAAAAGGCCGTCGGTAAGGGTTCATGGCTGCGTGCCGCGATCGAGCACGACGTGCTTTCGAGCGTGATTCTGTACGGGCCTGCCGGTACGGGCAAGACGACGCTGGCCCACATTATCGCCAACCATACCAAGAGCGAGTTTGTCGAGGTCAGCGCCGTCACGGGTACCGTGAAGGACCTGCGTCGCGTGATTGATGAGGCCAAGACGCGCCTGAATACGTACGACCGTCGCACCATTCTATTTATCGATGAGATTCACCGCTTCTCTAAGTCGCAGCAGGATGCCCTGCTGCATGCAGTTGAGAACCGTACCGTCATTATGATTGGCGCTACGACGGAGAATCCGTACTTCGAGGTAAACTCGGCGCTGCTCTCACGTGGTCGAGTCGTGGAGCTTGAGCATTTAAAGGACGAGGATATCGCCATGCTTATCGAGCGTGCGCTCGAGGCACCGCAGGGCTTGAACGGTAAGTTCTCGGCCGATGAGGATACGGTCAAGACCATCTGCACGCTGGCAGCGGGTGACGCTCGCTCGGCGCTCACGACGCTCGAGCTTGCGAGCGAGATTGCCGTCACGCGTCCCGATACCGAGGGAACGCCAGCGCCCGCGGCGGGGGAGCGCTATCCCATCACCGTGGATGACGTGAAGATCGCCAACCCGCGTCGCGGCTTTACGTATGACAAAAACGGCGACATGCACTACGACATCATCAGTGCGTTTATAAAGTCTATGCGCGGTAGTGACCCCGATGCCACGATCTATTGGCTCGCGCGCATGATAGATGCGGGTGAGGATCCTAAGTTTATCGCCCGCCGCATTATGATTCAGGCTTCTGAGGACGTTGGTAATGCCGATCCGCAGGCACTTTTGGTGGCGCATGCCGCGTTTAAGTCTGCCGAGGTCATTGGCTATCCCGAGTGCCGCATTAACCTTGCTCAGGCTGCACTCTATGTGTGCTTGGCGCCTAAGTCAAACGCATGTGAGGCCTCGATTGACGCGGCGTTGGCCGATATTCATAGCAGCGGTTTACGTGAGGTGCCGAGTTATTTGCGCGATCGTCATCGCCCAGGTAGCGACGAATACGGTGTATACAAGTATCCGCATGATTATCCCGAAGGCTGGGTCGATCAGCGCTATTTGCCCGAAGGCTTGGAACGCGGTGCATTTTGGCAGCCTGCCGGCCGCGGTTGGGAAGAATGGCGCGTAGAGCAAAGTGAACGCGACCGCAGCGGGAATGCACCGAAGTAGCTGCTGATAATTTTGTCCCACGTTGCTGCTCATGGCATGTTCGGTCCCCTTTGGGGTACCATGGAAACCGTCTGTATATCGATTCCTTTGGGAGGCTTGTATGAGTCCCATTCAAATCGCTCTGCTGCTGCTCGCTGTTGCCGGCGTGTGGGCCATCGTTGAGCTCGCGCTTACCCTGCGCAAGACCCGCACCGTTGTCGACTCGCTCGATAAGACCGTTAACGACCTCAACAACACCATCGCCGAGGCTCAGCCTGTGGTGGCAAAGCTCGATGGCGCTGTCGATGAGCTTACGCCGGCGCTTGCCCAGATGGAGCCGCTGCTTAAGTCGAGCAAGACGGCAGTTGATGCCCTTACCTCCAATCTCGTAGAGGTCGAAGCCGTGGTTCGCGACATTTCTGAGGTCACCGGTAGCATGGCCGAGGCCAGCAATGCTGTGTCGAGCGTGACCGACTCTGCCGCCGGTGCTGTGCAGAAGCTCTTCAATAAGGTGAAGGCTCCTGCAGCTGAAGCCGAGCGCAAGCTTTCCGCTGCCGCCGAAGAAGCCGAGCAGCCGACCGAGCGCGTCTTGATTGGCAAGGCGGAGGACGAGGCCGCCGATGGCGCAGATGTGGCTCAGAAGTCTGCATCCAAGCGGGCTCAGTATTACACCTATACACCCTCCGAGACCTCTGAGGAGTCCTGCGATGAGTAGCGAAGCAACCTGCCCCATCACGCTGACCGTTGCCGGCGACCCGCGTCTCGCTCGCCTTGTGCGCATGACGGCAGCCAACGTTGGTGCCCTGTGTTCCATGTCTGTCGATCGCATCGAGGACATCCGCATGGCTGCCGAGGAAGCCTTTATCTTTGGCTGCACGGCTGTTGATTCCGACGACATCTCAATCAAATTCGATGTCGATGAATCTCACGTTGGCATGACCTTTACCTTTGGCGATCAGGCCACCGTCGACGAGGATGACCAGGCTGCTGTTTATGCCGAGCTTATTTTGGCGAGCGTGTGCGACTCCTACGAAAAGACTGCGGCGCCCCTGACGCTTTCCCTCGACCTCAAGGCGGATATTTAATATGACCGAACGTTCCCGGAGCGGCAAGACCGCTTGGGACAAGGAGAAAACCCGCGAGCTGTTTCGTCGCTACAAGGAGACCGGTGATCCGGACGCCCGCGAACAGCTCGTCATGTCCCATATGAACCTGGTAAGGTTTCTTGCCAACAAATTTAAGAATCGCGGCGAGCCGCTCGACGACCTCATGCAGGTCGGCTATCTGGGTTTGCTCAAGGCTATCGACCGCTTTGACCCCGAGCGCGGACTCGAGTTCACGACGTTTGCGACACCCACTATCCTGGGCGAGATCAAACGCCATTTCCGCGACAAGGGCTGGAGCGTGCGCGTACCGCGTCGTCTGCAGGAGCTCTCGGCCAAGGTCAACCAGGCTACTGACAAACTTACCAACGAGCTGCAGCGTTCGCCCAAGGTTGAGGAGATCGCTGAGTATCTAGATGTGACTGTCGATGAGGTCCTCGAGGCTATGGAATCGTCTTCGGCCTATACCTCGGTGCCCATCGAGGCTCCTGGTGCGTCCGATTCCGACGATGCCCCCTCGATTCTCGACCGTTACGCCGACGACGACAACGAGCTCGACTTTACCGATGACCGTCTAGTGATCGAGGAAGCCATCCGTGATTTCTCGCCGCGCGAGCGCGAGGTGATCGAGCTGCGCTTTGTGAAGGGCATGACCCAGATCGAGATCGCCAAGAAGCTTGGTATTTCTCAGGTGCAGGTTTCGCGTCTGCTGCGCCGCACGCTTAAGAAGATTCAGGACAAGATCGACCCCGACGGAGTGATGATTCGTTCATGAGTGAGCACCCCCAACAAACCGATCGCGTGCTGCGCGACACCCGCATTCTGACGCTGCGCATTTGGGCTGTTGTCGGCTGCATTGTTATTGCTGCTGTCATCTTTAACCTTATGGGCATCCTGGCACCGGTTATCGAGTTTCTCGCTGTTGGTTCCATCATTGCCTTTGTGATGTCCCCGATCACCAACTGGCTCGAGCACCATGGCGTGAATCGCGGCATCGGTTCGCTTATCGCGCTTATTGTTGTTGTTGCCGTGCTCGTCGGTGTCGTTTGCATCTTGTCGCCGATTCTCTTTGGCCAGATCATGGAAGTCCTGAGCCGCCTGCCCGAGCAGCTTCGTGTTGCTGGTGGCGATCTCAACGAGATGATCTCGCATGCCAAGACGCTCAACAACACGCCGCTCAAGGAGTATTTGGACGATAATCTTTCGTCGCTTGTTACCGTGGCATCGAAGTACGTGTCTCAGATCGCTGCCGAGCTTGGCCGCGGTGTGTTCCCGCTCATCACCAATATGGCCTCGCAGTTGTTCGTGATCTTCCTTGGTCTGGTGCTTGCGTATTGGATGGCCTGCGACTACCCTCGCATGCACCACGAGATTTGCACCATCATCGGTCAGGAGAAGGAGACCTCGTACCGCTTTATGGTCGCCATCCTTTCTCGCTCTGTCGGCGGCTACATGCGCGGTATGGTCGTGACGTCCATCTGCGGTGGTTTCCTCGCCTTTATCGGTTTTATGATCATCGGCCATCCGTATGCGGCGCTCATGGCTATCTTTACCGGCATCATGCATTTGGTTCCAGTCGTCGGTCCTTGGGTGAGCGCAGCAATCGCCACAGTGCTCGGTTTCATGTTCAGCCCCATGTTGGCGTTATGGACGCTTGTCGTGACGATGGTCGCGCAAAACGTCACCGATAACGTGATTTCGCCTAAGGTCATGCAGAGCTCAGTGCAGGTGCATCCCATTATGAGCCTTACGGCTCTCGTTATTGGTTCGGCACTCATGGGGCCCATCGGCATGATTATTGCCATCCCGCTTTGTGCGGCCCTCAAGGGCATCTTCGTGTACTACTTCGAGAATGAGACCGGCCGTCAGCTTGTGGCCTATGACGGAGCCGTGTTTAAGGGCACGCCGTATCGCGATGCCGATGGCAATCCGGTCGCCGCCTACGACGCGCTCGGCGACGACACCTTCATCTATGAGTCCGAGCTCATCGGTAACGAGACTGCGCCCGAGGCCAAGGCCATGCCCAAGCCCGAGCTCGATAATCCCTGGATTAAGCTCTCGGGCCTGCAACCCGATGCCACGGGCTTCTTCAAGAACCCCTTCGCCAAAGACGATGATTCCAACTCGGACGACGATACCAATACCGGCATCGACGGCTCCATGGACGATGATGACAACTAGCGGGGTAATTTGAGTCAACATTCATACGCGCTAACATGCAATTTCGCTGAAGGGCCGGTATTGTGCCGGCCCTCTTTTTTGCATGTGTGCGGCGGGATGGTAATATCGTTACGTTTGAACTGTTTCGATGTGAAACCGAGGAGATTCCCTCTATGAGTGCTGACTACCCGTCAATGACTACGGCCGAGATCCGCTCCAAGTTCCTCAACTTCTTTGAGGAGCGCGGTCTTAAGCTCTATCCTTCTTCGTCCCTCGTCCCCGATGATCCCTCGCTGCTGCTTGCCAACGCCGGCATGAACCAGTTTAAGGAGTACTACCAGGGCAAGAAGACCATGAAGGAGATCGGCGCGATCTCTTGCCAGAAGTGCGTCCGCACCAACGACATCGACTGCATCGGCGAGGACGGCCGTCACTTGTCGTTCTTCGAGATGCTCGGCGATTTCTCTTTTGGCGGCGTCTCCAAGGAGCAGGCTTGCGCCTGGGCCTTTGAGCTCATCACCAAGGAGTTCAAGCTGCCGCTCGATCGCCTGTACTTCACCGTCTTTACCGAGGACGACGAGACCCACGACGTGTGGCGTTCTCTGGGCGTTGCCGAGGACCACATCTCCCGCCTGGGTGAGGACGACAACTTCTGGGCCGCTGGCCCCACCGGTCCCTGCGGTCCGTGCTCCGAGATCTATTTTGACATGGGCGAGGAGGTCGGCTGCGGCAGCCCCGACTGCAAGCCCGGCTGCGACTGCGACCGCTTCCTTGAGTTCTGGAACCTCGTGTTTACCCAGTACGACCGTCAGGAGGACGGCTCCATGCCGGAGCTGCCGCACCGCAACCTCGATACGGGCATGGGCCTGGAGCGCATGGCTGCCATCATGCAGCACAAGACCGCCAATTACGACGGCGATCTGATGCAGCACCTCATCAAGCTGGGCGAGGAGATCAGCGGCAAGACCTATGACGCCGACGATTACTCCGGCGCCAGCCGTTCTCTTCGCATCATCGCCGACCACTCCCGTGCCGTCGACTTCATGATCTCTGACGGCATCCTGCCCGGTAACGAGGGTCGCGAGTACGTCCTTCGCCGCCTGCTCCGCCGCGCCGTGTTCCACGGTCGTCTACTGGGCATCGAGGGCGCCTTCCTGACCAAGTTCATCGACGAGGTCAACGCTCAGATGGGCGAGGCCTACCCCGAGCTGCTCAAGAACGTCGCGCTCGTTAAGGGTATCGTCGCCTCCGAGGAGGAGCGCTTCTCCACGACGCTCGACAACGGTCGCGTCTACCTGGATGAGGCCCTGGCAGCGCTTGCCGAGGGTGCTGCGCTTCCGGGCGATGTTGCCTTTAAGCTGCACGACACCTTTGGTTTCCCCATCGACCTGACCGTCGAGATCGCCGGCACCGCTGGTCACGACGTCGACATGGACGGCTTCACTGCCTGCATGGAGGACCAGAAGGCCCGCGCTCGTGCCAACGCCAAGGGCGATGCCTGGGGCAGCTTCAACGACGTGTGGGTCGAGCTTTCCGACAAGGTCGCTGCGACCGATTTCGATGGCTATGACAACGACGTCATCGAGGGCGCCAAAGTAGTCGCCATCGTTCGCAACGGCGAGTCCGTCGAGTCCGCTGCCGCCGGCGAGGACGTCGAGGTCGTGCTCGACCGCACCCCGTTCTATGCCGAGATGGGTGGCCAGCAAGGCGATGCCGGCAAGCTTTCCGCTGAGGGCGTTGTTCTGACCGTTGTCGACACCAAGAACCACAACGGCCTGTATGCCCACGTCGCGCACGTTGCCGATGGTACGCTGACTGTCGGTGCCGATGTTACCGCCGCGCTCGACGCTGAGCGCCGTGGCTTCCTGCGCCGCAACCACACCGCCACGCACCTGCTCGACGCTGCCCTTAAGCAGGTCCTGGGCGAGCACGTCTCCCAGGCCGGCTCGCTGGTGACGCCCGAGCACCTGCGCTTTGACTTTACGCACTTCGAGGCTCTGTCCTTCGAGCAGCTCAAGGCTGTCGAGGACCTGGTCAACCAGCAGATCTTCGCTTCCAAGCCGGTCGTGACCCGTGTCATGGGCATCGACGAGGCTAAGGCTGCCGGCGCTGTCGCTCTGTTTGGAGAGAAGTACGGCGATGTCGTCCGCGTCGTCTCCGTGGGCGCCGAGGACCAGCCGTTCTCCCGCGAGCTCTGTGGTGGCACCCATGCCGCCAATACCGCCGAGATTGGCCTGTTCAAGATCATTTCCGAGTCCTCCACGGGCTCCAATGTCCGCCGTATCGAGGCCGTGACCTCTAAGGGTGCCCTCGACTACATGGCCGACCGCCTGGCGCTCGTTGACGCCGCCGCCGCTGCGCTCAAGTGCCGCGTCGACGAGGTTCCCGCCCGCGTGGAGAACCTGCAGGCCGAGCTGCGCGAGACGTCCAACAAGCTCAAAAAGGCTCTGACCGGTGGCTCCTCCGACGCCATTTCCAGTGCCATCGAGGGTGCTGTCGAGCTCGGCGGCTACAAGCTAGTCGTCGCTGAGCTCCAGGGCCTTGAGGCTGCCGACCTGCGCAACGTATGGGATACCGTGCATCAGAAGGTCGCCGGCCCTGTCGCTTGTGTCGTCGCCAGCGTGACTGAGAAGGGCACCCCGGCCCTGCTCGCCGCCGGCTCTGATGACGCCGTCAAGGCCGGTTTCCACGCCGGCAACGTGATCAAGCAGATCGCGGGCCTGGTCGACGGTCGCGGTGGCGGCCGTCCCAACATGGCTCAGGCTGGTGGCAAGAACGCCGCCGGCATCGCCGATGCCCTCGCGGCCGCCAAGACCGCGCTCGGCGCCTAAGAATCTAGGTAGTCGCTGTGGTCGCGCTTGCGCTGGACATAGGGGAGACCAGGATCGGCATCGCCGTCTCGAGCCGTGATGGCAAGATGGCGATGCCCGTCAAGGTGCTTCCGGCTGCCGAGGTCACTGGCATGGCAAAGACGTTTCGCTACTTGGTCGAGGACTATGAGCCCGATATCCTGGTAAGCGGACGTCCCTTGACCATGGCTGGTGAGCCCGGCCCCCAGGCCGAGCGCGTTGCCGCCGTGGCGCAAAAGATTGCCGACGAGCTCGATCTTCCGCTGGAGTTTGAGGACGAGCGTCTGTCCTCGCAAGAGGCCAAGCGTATCCTGCGCGAGCAGGGCCTCAACGAAAAGCAGATGAGGGGCAAGATTGACATGATCGCCGCCAGCCTGTTCTTGCAGACATGGCTCGATCGTAAAAACGAGGAGGTTTCGCATGCCTAGCGCTTCCGATCCGCGCCGGCAGAGTCGTCAGGGTCAGCCCTCGTCGCGCCCTACTCAGCCTGGTCAGCGCCCTGCGCAGCCGACGCAGCGCGCAGCTCAGCCTGCCGCGCGTCCGGTGCAGTCCTCCTCTCGTTCGGCCCAGCCTGCTCAGCGGACGGCTCAGCAGCCTTCTGCTCGTTCGGCCCAGCCTGCAGGCGGTACCCGCTTTAAGCAGCAGGCATCTACCCAGCGAGTGCAGGCCCCCCAGTCGCATTCGCATCACGCTCTCGGTTCCCACGGCGTTGCTCCGGCTACGCGCTCGAGCTATAACACTCACGTCCGCCGTGGTACACAAAAGAAAAGCTCCCCGGTGCCTATGATTATCGGTGGCGTCGTCGCCGTGCTTGCGCTTGTCGCGATCGTTTTCTTTGTCGTGCCAGCCGTCAAGGGCTTCTTTGGCGGTGAGGATGCGAAAGTCGCTGCTGGCCAGCAAGTTACTATCACGATTCCCGACGGTGCCTCGGGCGATACTATCGCCTCGATTCTCTCTGAGAACCATATCGTCGAAAATCCCAAGGATTACTATGCGGCGGTGAAAAAGCTCAACGCCGATATGTCGCTCAAGCCTGGTGATTATTCGTTCACCACACTCATGGATGCGACCAAGGTTGTTCAGCAGCTCATGGAAGGCCCCAACGCGGGCTCCAATGCGCTGACTATCCCTGAGGGCCTAATGGTCGATCAAGTCGCCGACCGTGTGGCCCAGGCCTACGACAGCATCTCTAAGGAAGACTTCCTCAACCAGGCCAAGGCCTCCAACTACGTTGACGACTATAGCTTCCTTAAGGGCGCCGCCAACGATTCGCTCGAGGGTTTCTTGTTCCCCAAGACCTATTCGCTGGGCGATTCGCCGACGGCCGATGACGTGATTCGCGCCATGCTCGATCAGTTTAAGACCGAGTACAAGTCGCTTGACTTTGCGAGCTGCGAAGCCAAGATCAAGGAACGCTACGGCGTGGAGATGTCCGACTACGACATCGTCAACTTGGCCTCTATCGTTGAGCGCGAGGGCCTCAACGCCGATCAACGTGCGCACGTGGCCTCGGTCTTCTACAACCGCCTTGCCGGCAAACTCGACGGTCTGCGCTATCTCAACAGCGATGCGACCATGATGTATGTCACCGGTGGCGAGGTTACCGCCGACGACCTGCAGAGCGATAGTCCGTATAACACCTATAAGCACGAGGGCCTACCGCCCACGCCCATCTGCTCTCCATCGCTCGAGGCACTCAAGGCCACGCTTGAGCCGACCGACTCCGATGACCTGTATTTCTACATTACGCAGGACGAGGAGTACTTCTCGCAAACCTACGAAGAGCATCAACAGTCTTGGAATTAGCATGAGGATTTTTAGCCCCAAACGATACGTTGCCTCGGTCGATCGCATCGATCTCGATACCCTGTGGGCCGACGGCAAACGCGCCATTCTGCTCGATCGCGATAACACCCTGGTGCCGCGCGACACCGAGCAGGTCCCCGCCGCGATTTCCGCTTGGCTCGACGCCGCCCGCGCCAAAGGCTTTAAGCTGTGCATGGTGTCCAATAACTGGCATCGCGACCAGGTCATGGCGTCGGCACGCGAGCTGGGACTCGAGGCCATCAGCCACGCCATGAAGCCGGCGCCGTTTGCCCTCAAGGCGGGTCTTAAGCGCCTCGGCGCCACGGCTGACGAGGCGGTGCTGATCGGTGATCAGCTCTACACGGACGTGTGGAGCGGCAACTTCGCCGGCGTCGATACCATCCTGGTAAAGCCGCAGGCGACGCAGGACCTGTGGTATACGCAGATCTTCCGTATCTTTGAGCGCCGGGCCCTGCGCGACCTTCCTTGCGAGGAATAGGTCTCGTCATGTCCCAGCACATCAAACACGGCTGCGACCATATCTTCTTTATCGGCTTTTTGGGCGCGGGCAAGTCGACGCTTGCGCGCAACGTGGGCACCATGTTCAAGCGGCGTTTTATCGATACCGACCGTCTGGTCGTGCGCCGTTGCGGCAAGTCGGTAACCGAGATTTTTGAGACCGAGGGCGAGGATCGTTTTCGCGAGCTCGAGACCTCGGCGCTCCGTTCGCTCCAAAGCGAGCGCAGCCTGTTGGTTTCGTGCGGGGGCGGTATCGTCGAAACGCCGGTGAATATTGAACTGATGCACGAAATGGGTACGTGCGTGTACCTCGAGGGCGACTTCGAGGATTCGATTCGACAGATTCGTCGGTCCGACACGCGCCCCGATTTCCGTTCGCCCGAGCATGCTGCGCGCCTGTTTGAGCATCGCCGTCCGCTGTATCGCCAGGCCGCCGACCTTACCCTTGATATTCGCAACAAGTCCTTCGAGGACGTTTCCTACCTTTGTGCCGAGATGCTTTTGGAGCGTGGGCTGCTATGATTCGTCGTCAACTGATCAATTTCCAAAACCGCAGCGTCGATGTCCGTGTCGGATTGGGCGCGTTCGATGAGTTGTCGCGCATGTTTGCCTCGACTGTGGGCAAGCCTAAGCGCGCGATGGTCGTTTGGAAAGACGCCACATCCAAGCGTTTTGGTGAGGTCGTCGAGCATGCGCTGGTCGACGCCGGTTTTGCCGTGTCGCCGCTAGTCCTCGAGGTTTCGCCTGCTGGTGCCACGCTGGCCGATGCCGATGCGATCTTTGGCGCCCTGTCTGCCAACGGCGTTACCTGCGACGATCTGGTTGTCGCCGTTGGCGATGCCGCAACCTGCTCGGTTGTTAGCTGGTGCGCCAACCAGTGGTGTGGCCGAACCGAGTGCGCGCTGCTGCCGACGACCTTCGACGCCATGCTCACGGTCGCGACGACCATGAAGCCGCTCGTCGCCTCGCCGGCGAATGCGCTTCCCGCTATCGCGTTCCGTCCTGAGCCGGGCTTGGTCGTGTGTGACCTCGACCTTGTTCGCGAGGCGGACCCCGAGTACCTCAAGTTCGGCTATGTGGTGCTTGTTGGCACCATGCTTTCGAGCAGCAAGTCCCGCTGGAATCAGTTTACTGAGACCGTTCCCGAGATTCTCGCGGGCGAGGAGGTCGCGCTCCTCAATGCAGTTCAATGGTCTCAGACTGCCCGCAAGGACGTACTGATGGCCACGAACCCGAGCGCCCGCCATGCGCTCGATTTTGGCAAGACGGGGGAGCGTACCCTGCGCGCTTGCTTGGGCGATGCTGCTTCGCAGGTTCCTGCCTACCAGCTGTTGTCCGAGGGCATGCGCTTTGAGGCGCGCCTAGCACATGATGCCTGCGACTTCGATATCGATTACGTCTTTGAGGTCGATGACTGCCTAGAGGACTTTGGTATCGAGGAACTTGCCCTCGATCTGGAGCCTGCCGCATATATCGAGGAGTTCCGCAGGCAGCAGTTCGCTCGCTCGAATCGCAGCATGCTGCCGCTGCCCGCGGCACTCGGCGCCATTCGCCTAACGAGCGTTGAGGACGAGGTTCTTGAGCGCCATGCTCACGCTTACTTGGCTTCTCGCAAAGAACTTCTCTAAGATTTATTGACATCCATCGTCTTTCGTATCATGTTGAGGGACGGGTTTCCAATCGGTTGCGGTTCGCATGCGATTCCGACGTTCGGTTGAGACCCGTCCCGTCTTTATAGAGACAATAAGAAAGGAATCTGCATGTCTGAGTTTGCTGCCGGTCCTGCCGGTCGTATCGAACGTGTCCGTGCCCTGATGGTCGAGCGCGGCTACGACGCTATCGTGGTACGCGACGAGGCCAATCTTCGTTGGCTCACGGGCGTGAAGGGCGTCTTCGACTACACCTTCGAGTTCCCGCACGCGGCGTTTATTACGGCTGACCAGTGCCTGTTCCATACCGACTCGCGCTACCTCAACAGCTTTGAGGAGAACACGCCCGCCGGCAGCCCCTGGGTCTACGACATGGACGAGGGCACCATCCCCGGTTGGGTCGCCGGCAAAATCGCGGCCAACAAGTGCCGCGTCTGCGCTGTCGAGGACGACATGCAGATCAACTTCTATCAGGGTATTCAGCGTGGTCTGGAGGATCGTTCCGTCGCCTGCATGCTGTCGCTGATGCATGCCGACATTCGCAAGATGCGCGCCATCAAGGACGCCGAGGAGATCGAGCTCATGCGCCATGCGCAGTCGATCACCGACGCCGCCTTCCAGCACATGCTCGGCTTTATTAAGCCTGGTATGACCGAGAAGCAGGTTCGCAACGAGCTCGAGAACTTTATGTTCGCCAACGGCGCCGATAGCCTTGCCTTCGGCTCCATCGTGGCGAGCGGTCCCAACACCGCCAACCCGCATGCCGTGCCGAGCGACCGCGTGATCGAGAAGGGCGATTTCGTTCTCATGGATTATGGCGCGGGTTATTGCGATTACCGCTCCGACATGACGCGCACTGTCGTGATGGGCGAGCCCACCCAGGAGCAGCTCGACCTGTACGCACTCGTGCGCCGTACGCACGAGGAGTGCGTCGCCGCCATCCATCCGGGCGTTGAGGGCAACGACATTTTCAAGCTTTCCAAGAAGATCATCGGCGATGCCGGCTATGGCGATTACTACAACCATGGTCTGGGTCACGGCGTCGGTATCGACATCCACGAGCTGCCCAACTTTAACCGCAGCAAGAACACCATCGCGATCGGCTCAGTTATCACCATGGAGCCCGGCGTGTACCTGCCCGGTGTGGGCGGCGTGCGCCTGGAGGACTACGGCGTCGTCACCGAGAACGGATATGAGCCCTTCACCAAGACCCCGCACGACCTGCACGTCATCGATTGCTAGCCCATTTCGATAGATTTTTGGGGCGGGGCGTCCGAAATGATTCGGGCGCCCCGCGTTCTCTTTTTATGCGCTCGCTGCAGGCGCCGTCTGCAAGTGTATAATTTCGGTCGTATGTAATTTGGACGCTTGTGCGTTCTGCCCATAACAAGAAAGGTCGCTATGCCTACCATTTCTACCGCCGACTTCAAGAACGGCCTCGGTCTCCGCATTAAGGACAAGGTCTACACCATCGTCGAGTTCCAGCATGTCAAGCCGGGCAAGGGCGGCGCGTTTGTGCGCTACAAGACCCGCGACATCAAGAGCGGCCGCGTCGTCGAGAACACCTGCAACGCCGGCACCAAGTTCGAGAGCGTCATGCTCACCACCCGTGAGTTCCAGTACCTCTACAACGATGGCACCGACTATATCTTCATGGACAACGAGTCCTATGAGCAGGTTCCCGTTCCCGAGGACATGGTGGGCGAGAACTCCAAGTGGCTGCGCGAGAACGACGTCTGCCAGCTGCTCTTCGCCGACGATGAGCTCATGGGCGTGACCCCGCCGATGTTCATCGAGACCACCATCGTCCAGACCGACCCGGGCTTTAAGGGCGACACCGTCCAGGGTTCCACCAAGCCGGCCACGATCGACACCGGCGCTGTCATCCAGGTCCCCATGTACCTCAACGAGGGCGAGGTCATCAAGGTTGACACCCGCGACGGCAAGTTCGTCTCCCGCGTCTAGCAACCAACTCTTATAGGAGGACTCATGCCCCAGGAAATCAAGATTGACGGCATCGGCATTTCGCCCGATGTTCTGACCGCCATCGTTTCGCGCGCCGTGTCGGATGTCGAGGGCATCGCCTCCGTTGGCGTCAAGGACCTTGCCACCAACCTTGTCTCCATGATGCTCTCGTCTAAGGCCCCGGCTTCCGAGCCGGCGGTCGAGGCCGAGGTCATCGGCGACAAGCTCGCACTCACCGTGCGTGTCGTGGTGTTCTTTGGCTATCCGTTCAAGAAGCTCGCCGAGGCCGTTCGCGCCGCCGTGGTCGCTGCCATCGATGCTCAGGTGGGCGTTGAGGTCGAGCGCGTTGACGTTTGCATTGACGGCCTCGTTTTCCCCAAGGAGTAACCTTTGAGCCTTAAGGTTTATCGCGGGCGCACGCTTGCCCGCAGTCAGGCGCTGCAGCTGCTGTTCCAGGCCGAGGCCACGGACAGTCCGCTCGAGCGCGTCCTCGAGGGCGATTTCCTGATCTCGAAGGGTCCCCTCGACCCCTATGCACTGGAGCTTTGCCGCGGTGCCTACGAGCACATCGATCGCATCGATTGTGCCCTGCGAGCCGTCGCCAAGAACTGGGATCTTATGCGCATGCCCGGTGCCGACCGCAACCTGCTGCGTATCGCCGTCTACGAGATGCGCTTCCTTACCGACGAAGAGGTCTCGGACGCCATCGTCATCAACGAGGCCGTTGAGCTTGCCAAGGCTTATGGTACCGACCAGTCCGCATCGTTTGTCAACGGCGTGCTGGGCAAGATCGCTCGCAGCGAGGAACTGCCGGGCGAGGACCTGTACCAAGAGCTGCTGGCCGAGGATCGCGCTCGCGAGGAGGCACAGGCTGCCGAGGCAGCCGCCAAGGTCGCTGCTGCTCAGGCTGCTGCCGGTGTACTTGCCGAGGACGCGGACGCTGCTGGGGCCGTCGAGGCCGACTCCGTCGAGGAGTAGCCATGCCAGAGGGTTCTGTCCGCAACTTTGACGAGATTTCGGACCGTCTGGACCAGATCATCGCTACCGTTCGCTCCAAGGATACCTCCTTGGAGCGTTCACTCGATTTGTTTGACGAAGCGATTGAGTTGGGTTCCCGCGCGGTCGATATGGTCGACAAGTTTGAGTTGACGCCGCGAGAGGCCGACAAGCTCGAGCAGGAATACGATGAGGATGCGGCAAACGAATCCCAGGATAGCTAGGCCGCATCTCCGGATACGAATGGTTGATGGCATTCATGAAACGCGTGCGTCTTGATGACGAACTGATTTCACAGGGCATCTGCGCCGATCGCGCGGATGCCCTTCGCACTCTTATGGCCGGCTTGGTCTCGAGTGGCGGCGAGCGCTTGACTTCGCCGGGTCTTAAGGTGACCCCGGGCCTGTCGCTGCACGTGAAGGGGTGCATTCCCTATGTTGGCCGCGGCGGTCTTAAGCTCGAAGGCGCACTTGATGCGTTTGGCATCAATCCGACGGGCCTTGCCTGCCTGGATGTGGGCTGCTCTACCGGCGGCTTTACCGATTGCCTGCTCAAGCGCGGAGCTGCGACCGTTGTCTCGGTGGACGTGGGTCGCGCCCAGTTCGATTGGTCGTTGCGTCAGGATGATCGCGTGACGCTGCATGAGCGCACAAACGTGACGCAGCTGCCTGAGCTTGGCTATGCCGGCGCCATCGACCTGGCTGTGTGTGATGTCTCGTTTACCAGCATCGCGAACATTATCGATGCGGTACTGGCGTGCATGGCTCCTACGGGTGCATTCTGTACGCTCGTAAAGCCGCAGTTTGAGGCTCCGGCGGCGCTGGTGGGCGAGGGCGGCATTGTGACCGATCCCGCCGTGCGCCGCGATACACTCGTGGCGGCGGTTGAACTCTTTGCTGCCAAGGGCCTGTTTCCGGTCGATGTGTGCGTGTCACCCATTCATGGTGCCAAGGGCAACGTTGAGTTTTTCCTGTACGGCACGAGGTTTGCCCCCGGCGAACGCACCGACGATGAGCTGCAATCCCAGGTATCGGTTATGAGCGAGAAAGCTGCAACGCTATGAAGGTCTTTCTGGTTCCCAATTACTACAAGCAAGAAGCGGTCGAGAGCGGCCTGATGCTCGAGCTTTGGCTGACGCGCCAGGGCTATGATGTCGCATGGGCTGCCGACCAGCGATCCAAGATTCAGAGCACGCCTGATATTGACGGCTCCGATCTGGTCATTACGCTCGGCGGCGACGGTACGTTGCTACGCGCTGCCCGCATCCTCAACCATCGCGAGATTCCTATCCTCGGTCTTTCCTATGGTCACCTGGGCTTTTTAACAGCTGCGAGCCCCGAGGAGCGCGACATTCTGCAGGTCGTGAGCGACGCCCTTTCCGGCGAGCTGCACGTGAGCCGTCGCGCCACCATCGCCGCGGATATCGTGTCCGTGCGCGAAGACGGTACGAAGGATGTCGTGCGCACCTTCGCCCTCAACGACATGGCGCTTACCCGCGGTCCGCTGTCCGATATGGTCGAGTTTGACATCACGGTGTCGGGCCACCATATCGACCGACTGCGTGGCGACGGCGTGGTCGTGTCCACGGCGACTGGTTCTACGGGTTACGCGCTCAGTGCCGGTGGCCCCATCGTGAGCCCCGACTATACGGGCATGGTCTGCGTACCCATTGCGCCGCACACCATTCAGGCCCGTGCCTTCTTGACTTCGCCGAGTGATGTCGTCGAAATCTTTATGTCTGATGATCGTCCGAGCGTTCCGGCGATCGCTATCGATGGACAGTTTATTACCTGCGATGGCACCGTTGAGAGCGTGGCGGTGCGCCGCGGGCCCGGAGATGTGTTGCTGCTGGATTACGGCCCCGAGAGCTTCTATAACTCGGTGAGCCGCGTATTCTACGGAGTCCGTCATGATCGATGAGCTGCAGGTTTCTAACATTGCGCTCATTCGCGAGGCGACGCTGCTGCCGAGTGCTGGCCTGACTGTCCTGACCGGCGAGACCGGCGCCGGCAAGACCGCGCTGCTCTCGGCCCTCAAGCTTATTTTGGGTGAGCGCGCGGATTCGTCTACGGTGCGCGAGGGCGAGGCGCTGGCGAGCGTCGAGGCGCGCCTGTTTGACGGCCCGCACGACACGGAGGGCTTCACCGTGCAGCGCAGTCTTTCTGCCGAGGGCCGCAGCCGCGTGAAGATTGACGGCCGCATCGCCAGTGTGCGCGAGCTTTCGGAGCGCGTTGGCGTGATGATGGATCTGTGCGGCCAACACGAGCACCAGCGCTTGCTCGATCCGGCGCATCATGTTGCGATGGTCGATGCCTGGGCAGGGCGCCCTGCACTCGAGGCGCTCGAGCACTACCGTGCTTGCTTTAAAGCCTCGCGCGCGGCTGCCAAGGAGGTCCGTCGCGTCGAGGAGGCCTCACGTGCGCAGGGGAGCCGCGTCGAGGAAGCGCGCTTTGCGCTCGAGCGCATCGGCGAGGTCGACCCCAAACCGGGCGAGTATGAGGAACTCGAGGAACTGCTGCCGCGCTCCGAACATGCCGAGGTACTGGTTGCCACGGCTAACGATGCCCATGGATCGCTTGCCGCCGAAGGGGGAGCGCTCGATGCCGTGAACAGCGCCGTGGCAGAGCTTTCCCGCATGGCTACCGTCGATCGCAAACTGGGCGATATTGCCGATGCGCTTTCGGATGCCTGTATTTCCCTTGAGGATTGCGCGAACGAGCTTCGTGCCTATCGCGATGGCGTCGCCTTTGACCCGCGCGAGCTCGCTCGCATGCGTGAGCGGTATTCCGACCTCAAGGGCCTGTTGCGTCAGTGGGGTCCCACCATGGACGATGTTTTTGCCATGCGCGATCGCTCGCAAGAGCTGCTGTCCCTGGTCGATGATGGCGATGAACAGATCAGAAAGGCGCGTGAGGCACTCGGGAGCGCCGAGCACGAGTTGTTTGCCGCTGCCAAGGCACTTAAGCGCGCCCGTAATACGGCGGCCCCGCGCTTCTGCCACGAGGTGGGCCGCCAGATGGCTCGCCTGGAGATGGGCGGCGCCGAGCTCGTCTGGGAGTCACGTGATCTTCCCCGTGCTGAGTGGACGCCGGTTGGTCCTTCGAGCTACGAGCTGCTATACCGCAGCGGTGCCGGTTTGACGCCGCGCCCCCTGCGCCGCATTGCGTCGGGCGGCGAGCTCAGCCGCGTCATGCTGGCAAGCAAGGTTGTTCTCGGCAATGCGGACGGCGTCGACACTCTGGTATTCGACGAGGTCGATGCCGGTGTCGGCGGCTCTACGGCTCGTGCTCTTGCTGGTGTGCTGGCCGATCTTGCCGCTACTCATCAGGTCATCGTCGTAACGCACCTTGCGCAGGTTGCGGTCATGGCCGACAAACATTATGTTGTCAGTAAGGAACCGGGCGATGTTCCCCAGACGCATTTGGACGAGGTAACCGGCGAAGCGCGTACCGCCGAGATCGCCCGCATGTTGAGCGGCGATCAATCGGAGGCAAGCCTGGCGCACGCCAGGCAGATGCTTGCGGAGGCGCGTGCCTAGGCGGAGCCGCCACATGCATGTCCAACCCGGCCGCCACGAAACGGGTCCATCTACTACGTTTGGTAGGGCATCGGCAACTATGCCAAGAATTGCAAAAAGAAAACCGCAGGTAGAACACCTGCGGTTTTCTCTATTTTGGGTGTATGGTTGGCGGTTGCGGTTAAACGTAGTAGATGGGCGGGTTTCGTGACGAGAGGCGTCTATCGGCACCCCAATCTACCTACTCAACGACCTTGTCCGGCTGGATGAGCTCCTCGTAGTAGCTGATATGCTCACGCGCGTCTTCAATCTCGGGCAGCAGGAAGTTGTAGATGACCTCGATGATCATCGTGGCGCTCATCTTGGAGAACGCGAAGTCGCCCGTTGTCAGCAGTGCTTCGTGGTTGACGGTATTAAAAGTGTAGTCTGCCAGGCGCGCGAGTGGAGACTTGCTGTCGCTGCTGATGACGACTACGGTTGCGCCGCAGTCGCGAGCCGCTTTTGCCATGCGATTCAGTCGGCGCGATTTGCCGGAGTTTGAGATTAGCACGATGACGTCACCCGGGCGCAACGTGAGCGCAAAGCCGATTGATGTCTCGCTAATGGTACTCGTCATGCAGCGCAGACCCAGCTGCGAAAACTTAAATGTCGCGTCGAGCGCGACCGCGTTTGTATTGCCCACGGCGGCGAACTCAATAACGCTGGCATTCTTAAGCGCGTGTACAACTGCGGTCAACGTGTCGTGATCAATGCCGTCGATGGTCGCATTAAGCTCACTCACCTTGGCGGCGAGGATATTTTTAAGGCTCTGCTCCATGTTGTCGAGCGAGACCTCGTCGGTCAGGCCCTCGTTGCGCTGACTCTCTAAGTCGCGTGCCAAAGAAAACTGAAAGCTGCGGAAGCTGCCAAAGCCCAGCTTGCGGCAGAAACGCGAAACGGTCGCCTCGGACGTGGCGGCAGCGCGCGAGAGCTGAGCGGCCGTGAGGCGTGGCGCTTCGGACTGGTGCTCCAATATATAGTCGACAATGCGCTGCTCGGACTCGCTGTATCCCTGATGGGTACTAATGAGGGAAAGTGCGCTCTTGCTACTATCGGTCATGGATGGCTCCTGGTTGGCATGAAAATCTAGCTTGATTTGCAATGCCATAGTATACGGGCATTTTCAATTACAAGATACACCTTGCCGTTTCAAGTGTTGATGGTAAACTTTCACTTGCCGTTTACGGTTATGAAAGAACCTTTCACCGGAGAATTGCGCCTTGTCTCTTCTCACTCGGACGGTAGGTTGGTATCTTTCAAGTGTGGAAAAACGCGCATCGAAGCGCGTGTAGGGGAGCGCCCGCGGGCGCTGTACTCAAGAAGGAGGGACACATGGCTAAGTTTGACATCATCGCCGCGACCGGTTGCCCGACCGGCATTGCGCACACCTTCATGGCGAAGGAGGCGCTGGAGAAGGCTGCTGCTGAGCGAGGTCTGACCATTAAGGTCGAGACTCATGGCCAGGTCGGCGTCGAGAACGAGCTCACCAAGAGCGAGATCGCCGGTGCCAAGGCCGTCGTCGTCGCAGCCGATAAGGATGTCCAGGCTGAGCGTTTCGCCGGTAAGCCCATGGTTTCCGTTGGTGTTTCCAAGGCCCTGTCTGTCGAGGCTGCTGGTAAGCTGATCGACCGCGCGCTCGCCGCCAAGGGCGACGACACGGTTGCCGCTGCCGCCGATGTCGAGGACGAGGTCGAGGAGAAGGAGTCCATCGGTCACGTCATCTACAAGCACCTCATGAACGGCGTCAGCCACATGCTGGTCTTCGTCGTTGCCGGTGGTGTTCTGACCGCCATTTCGTTCCTGTGGGGCATCACGTCCTTTGATTCGACGGCTGCCGACTACAACAGCTTTGCCGCGATGCTCAAGATTATCGGCGGTATCGCCATGAACCTCATGGTTCCGGTGCTCTCCGCTTACATCGCCGAGTCCATCGGCAAGCGCCCGGCGCTCGTCCCCGGTTTCGTCGCCGGTATGATTGCCATCCAGGGCTTGCCTGTTAACGCCGATACCGGCATGATCGACGCCGGTGGCGCAGGTGTGGGCTTTGGCTTCCTAGGCGGCATCGTCGGCGGCTTCCTCGCTGGCTATGTCATCCTGCTGCTCGAGAAGGTTTTCTCTAAAATTCCTGCGAGCCTTAATGGCCTGAAGGCAATCTTCCTGTATCCGCTGTGCTCTACCGCCATCGTCGGTCTGGTCATGCTCGGTATTTCCGGCCCCATGGCTGCCATTAACCAGGGCATGATGGATTTCCTGCAGAGCCTCGGTAACTCCGGTCCGGTGATCCTTGGCCTGGCCATCGGCTGCATGTGCGCCTTTGATATGGGCGGCCCGGTCAACAAGGCTGCTTACGCTACTGGCACCTTCCTGCTCGGTACCGCTCTCGAAGCTGGCGTCGGCACCGAGACCTACAACTTCGGCACCAACTTCATGGCTGCCGTCTCCGCCGCTTGCATCGTTCCGCCGCTGATCACCACTTTTGCCGTCGTTGTCGGCAAGAAGTACTTCAGCCAGGAGGATCACGACGCCGGTGTCGTTAACCTCATCCTTGGTTGCACCCACATCACCGAGGGCGCCATTCCGTTCATGACCAAGAACATCTGGCCCGTGATGCCCATCATGATGCTCGGTTCCTCTATCGCTTCGATCCTGACCATTATGTTCAACGTTCACGATCCGGCGCCTCACGGTGGCTTCCTGGTCCTGCCCGTTGTCGAGAACGGTCCGCTGTGGGTCCTCGCGATCCTCATCGGCGCTGTGGTCGGTGGCATCCTGTTCGTGGCCTTCAAGAAGTACGACTTCGAGAAGAATCAGAAGGCCGCTCCTGCAGCCAAGCCGGTTGAGGCTCCCAAGGCCGCTGCCGTCGAGGCCCCCAAGGCCGAGGCTGCCGACTTCGTGAAGGTCGAGAATGTCTTTGTCGCCGAGGACTTCGCTTCTCGTGACGAGGCTCTGAGCTTCGTTTCCAACCAGGCCGTCAAGGCAGGTATCGCCAGCGACGCCGACGCCGTGATGAACGCCTTCCTGGCCCGCGAGGCCGAGGGCACCACGGGCATGATGGAGGGCTTCGCCATCCCGCATGCCAAGTCCGACGCCATTACCGAGGCTGCCGTCATCGTCGTCAAGGACGAGTCCGGCGTGACCGGTTGGGACACCATGGACGGCGCTCCCGTCAACGTGGCTATCGCCCTGCTCATCCCCGGTGCCCAGGCCGGCACTACGCACCTCAAGATCCTGTCCAAGGTCGCCGAGGCGCTCATGGACGAGGACTTCCGTGCCACCGTCAAGGGTTCCACCGACGCCGCCGAGATCGCCAAGACGATCAACGCCCGCCTGGTCTAATCCCCCAGCTCGCGAATAACATCGCCCCCTGTATATAAGGCGGAGTCCCTCTCCAGGGCCTCCGCCTTTTTCATCCCCAAATAAGTTGCGGTGAAATAGGGACTGTTTAAACGATTCAACCCCAAATTCAGTCCCTATTTCACCGCAACTTATAAAAGGGCATAGAGGGGGCTACCTATCGAGTCTTTGTCGCGAACAGATCATCAGCCAGAATTCCGTTCGCACGATATCGCTCTGGACCGACCGAGTTTCCGCAGCTCGCCCGCCGGACGGGGCGATTAAGTTTGTCGCGAGTTCCGCACACAAAGGAAAGCACTTAATGTGCTTTCCGTCTTGCGCAGGACTGTAGAGCAGCAAACTTAATCGCCCCGTCCGGCGGGCGAGCGCAGGGATACGACATCTGTCCAACAATTCGTGTGAAACACAATGAAAAACCGTTTGATGTGAGTTAATATAAACAACGTCGTGAATCTGACTCCTGCCACATGCATGACAGGGGTTAAACACAAAAAGGAGTCAACTATGGTTTCTGAGAAGGCTACCCTCGTTAATCCTCAGGGTCTGCACATGCGTCCGGCTGGTCTGTTCGCCTCCACCATGGGCAAGTACGCCTGTGACGTGACGGTCGTCACCCCCGAGAAGGAGGTCAACGGCAAGTCCCCGATGGCCCTCATGGCTGCTGGTATCCCCTGCGGCACCGAGGTCGAGGTAAAGTGCGACGGCGCTGACGAGGCCGAGGCTCTGGCTGCTGCCATCGAGCTCATCAAGAGCGGTCTTGGCGAGTAGAACTCAAACGGGTCGCATGTTGAACAACTAAGTTCATATTTGGGGGCGCAGTGACCTGTTGTAAGGTAACTGCGCTCTTTTGTCATGGATATGGCAAAACGCTTTATCACATGACACGGAGAGAGGAATGGGAATGTATCAGGGAGTCAACGCTTCCGAGGGCATCGGTATCGGCACCGTCATGGTCGCTGTCGATCCCGACTTGACGTTTGAGCCGCACGAGGTTGCTGATTCGGCAGCAGAGAAGGAGCGCTATCAGTCCGCTCTTTCGGTCTTCTGCGAGAAGACCCAGGCTCAGGCCGACCACATGAAGGAGACGGTGGGCGAGGCCGAGGCCGAGATCATGAGCGGACATATTGTCCTGGCTCAGGATCCGGGTATGACCGACGCCATCAACGCCGCCATTGACGGTGGTACCTGCGCCGAGCAGGCGCTTATGGACACCTCGACCATGTTCGAGAACATGTTCCTGTCCATGGACGACGAGATGTTCCGTCTGCGCGCGGCCGACATCGCCGACATCCGCACCGGTATTCTGGCCGAGCTGCTGGGCAAGGAGGTCGTCGACCTCTCCGTCCTGCCCGAGAACACCGTCGTTGTCGTGCATGACCTCACGCCGTCCATGACCGCCACGATCGATAAGGCCCACGTTGCCGGTATCGTCACCGAGACCGGTGGCCGCACGTCGCACTCCGCGATCATCGCGCGTGCCCTCGAGATCCCGGCTGTCCTTTCGGTTTCCAACAGCTGCACCGCGCTGCGCAACGGTATGACCGTTGTCGTCGACGGTGGCAAGGGTATCGTTGAGGCCGATCCCGACGAGGAGACGCTCGCTGCCTACACTGCCAAGGCCGAGGCCTTCGCTGCCGAGAAGGCAGCCCTCGAGGCCTTCCGTGGCAAGCCGTCCGTGACTGCCGATGGCATCAAGAAGATCATCGCCTGCAACATCGGTAACCCTGATGACGTGCCCAACGCGCTCGATCACGATGCCGAGGCCATCGGTCTGTTCCGCTCCGAGTTCCTGTTCATGGACTCTGCCGAGCTTCCTTCCGAGGAGGAGCAGTTCAACGCCTACCGTAAGGTCGCCAGCGCGCTCAAGGGCGCTCCGGTCATCATCCGCACGCTCGATGTGGGTGGCGACAAGGAGATTCCGTATCTGCACATGGTCAAGGAAGATAACCCCTTCATGGGCTTCCGCGCCGTGCGTTACTGCCTGGCCAATCCCGACCAGTACAAGGTCCAGCTCCGCGCTCTGCTGCGCGCTAGCGCCTTCGGTGACGTAAAGATCATGATCCCGCTCGTCACCTGCGTCGAGGAGGTCTTGGCTGTCAAGGAGCTTGTCGAGCAGTGCAAGGCCGAGCTGACTGAAGAGGGTCGCAAGTTCAACGAGAACATCGAGGTCGGCATCATGGTTGAGACGCCTGCCGCTTCGCTGCTCGCAGACCGTCTTGCCGAGGTCGCCGACTTCTTCTCCATCGGCACCAACGACCTGATCGGCTACACCATGTGCGCCGACCGTGGCAACGACACCATCTCCAACCTGTACCAGGTTTACTATCCCGCCGTGCTCCGCTCGCTCAAGAACATCATCGAGAGCGGCGTGAAGGCCGGCATCATGGTCGGTATGTGCGGCGAGGCCGCTGCCGATCCGCTGCTCGAGCCGCTGCTGATCAGCTGGGGCCTGGAGGAGTTCTCGATGAGTGCTCCGTCGATCCTGCGCGCCCGTAAGACCATCAGCCAGTGGACCAAGGCCGAGTGCGACGAGCTCGCCGAGAAGGCGCTCGCCTGCAACACCGCCGCCGAGGTCAAGGCACTGCTCGAGTCCGCAGCTCGCTAATTTGGTATCAGAGGTAACCGCGTGGTTGGAATGGGCCGGCCACGCGGCCCTCACATATACAGGGGGTACTGTAAATGTTCTACACGCTAACCGCTAACCCGGCTGTCGACATGACGGTTTCGAGCTCTCCGCTCGAGCCCGACGAGAACGTCCGCACCGGTTCGGCCAGCTACACGGCTAACGGCAAGGGCCTCGACGTGTCCTTCGCCTTTAAGAAGATGGGCGTCGACACCGTCGCGCTCGGCTTCTTCGCTGGCTTCACGGGCAAGTTCATCGTCGAGGAGGTCATGAACCTGGGTTGCCTCTGCCGCCCGGTCTGGACCGACGGTATCACGCGCATTAACACCTACGTCAACGATGGCCAGCACGAGTACGGCATCCTGAACCCGGGTGCTCCGATCACGCCGCAGCACCAGGAGGAGCTCTACAACATCCTGGACACCGCGGGCGATCTCGAGTGCCTGATTGTCTCCGGCTCCGTGCCTCCCAAAGCTACGCCCGACTTCCTGGCTCAGGTCATGGAGCACGCTCAGGCTCGTGGCGCTGACGTCGTCCTGGACCTGTCCTCCGACAAGCTCAAGGAGCTCGCTCACAAGAAGCCGCTGCTCATCAAGCCGAACCATCACGAGATGAAGGCCATCTTCGGCGTGCCGGTCGACACCGACGACGAGGTCCGCGTTGCCATGAAGATGGCTCACGACGCCGGCGTTCAGAACGTGCTGCTCACCCGTGGTAGCCGCGGCGACGCTTACTTCTCCAACGGCGAGGACATCTGGTACGCCAAGCGTGAGTTCAACATCAAGCTGGTCTCTTCCGTCTGCGCCGGCGACTGCACCCTCGCTGCGTTCCTGCACAAGTGGTACAGGGATCGCGACAACGTCGAGGAGGCCATGAAGCTCGCTATGGCCACCGGCGCCAACGTTGCCGAGTCCGTCGGCATTGGTGACTTCGGTCACGTCGACGAGTACAGCAAGCGCGTTGCTGTCCGCAAGCTCGATCGTCAGTAATCGAAACGCGACATATTCGTGCGCATGCGGCGCCCCGGTTTCGGCCGGGGCGCCTTTTTTGTTCCGCCATGGGGGAGAGGTGTCCTGCCGTACTTCATCGCTTCCACACCGTTCACCGAGTTGTCCTAGCCTTTTACCGATGCGTGGAATATACTTTCATTAACACGTTGCTTCGTGAAAGGAACATTCATGATTTACACGCTCACTGCTAATCCCGCCATTGATTACAACATCGCCTGCGACGGCCTTACTGCCAATACCGTCACGCGTACCCGCAATGCCGTCTACACGCCCAACGGCAAAGGCCTCAACGTCTCGTTTACGCTTGACCACTATGGTGTCGACACCACGATCCTGGGTTTCTTCGCCGGCTTCTCGGGTGAGTTTATCGTTAAGGGCGCCGAGGCCCTGGGCGTGCCCGTCAAGCCCGTGTGGACCGACGGTATTACGCGCGTCAATGTGTTCCTCAACGCCGGTCCCGACACCGAGTACAACATGGTCAATGCCGGTGCCGCCATCAATGAGGCCAACGAGCAGGAGATGTTTGAACTTATCGATTCGCTCGATGACATGACCTGCCTGGTCATCAGCGGCTCGCTGCCTCCCAACACTTCCGAGGGCTTCTTGGCCGAGGTCCTGCGCCGTGTCAAGGCCAAGGGGGCCGAGTTCGTCCTCGACATCTCGAGCCATCAGCTGGCAGACCTCATTGCTCTGGAGCCACTGCTGATCAAGCCCAATGACGATGAGCTGCTTGACATCTTTGGCATCAAGGTGAGCGGTGGCGACGACGAGTCCGTCAAGGGCGCTATGGCCGAGCTGCACGCCAAGGGCGCCAAGAACGTGCTGCTGACCCTTGGTGGCGCCGGTGCGTACTTCTCCAACGGCGAGCATATCTGGTTTGCCAACCGCACCTTCGACGTCAAGCTGCTGTCGACGGTGTGCGCCGGCGATTCCTCGCTCGCTGCCTTCCTGTCCGTGTGGCACGACGCCCCCGAGCGCGTCGGGGACGCCCTGCGCCTTTCGATGGCCACTGGCGCCAACGTGGTCGAGTGCCCCGGTCTGGGTGATTTTGCCAAGGTGGACGAATATAAGAAGCACATCGAGGTTCGCCAGGTCTGCTAGTTCCGGCACCTTGTCTGAATAGTTTGATTATTTCGCATCCGTCTTAGACTAGGACGGATGCGTTTTTGTTTATCGGACTTGCGTGTGCAGTGGAGGCTGTTTCTTGCTAGACTTCTTGCAGACGCAATCGATAGCCAATTTGATAGTCGCAGGAGGCCATAGGCATGTGCAATGTTTCGCTCAACGGTACTCAACCGTCCGATGCGTCCCTGCGCGTCCTGCGCGCGCTTGAGGCGGCTGGTCTTGAGGCTTGGTACGTGGGCGGTTGGGTGCGCGACGCCCTGATGGGGTACCCCAGCCACGATGTTGATATGTGCTGTAGCGGCCTGTGGCAGGAGTCCAAAGCGGCGCTCGAGGCCGCCGGCATCGCGGTTGTGGAGTCGGGCATTAAATTTGGCGGAATCACGGCTATTTCCGATGGCGAGCGTATCGAGGTCACCACGTACCGTCTGGATGGCTTTTACACCGATGGTCGCCATCCCCAGAGTGTGGAGCGTGCCGCCTCGCTCGAGGACGATCTGGCGCGCCGCGACTTTACCGTCAATGCCATGGCCTGGCATCCCGAGCGCGGGCTTGTCGACCGCTACGACGGCCAGGGTGACTTGGAGCGCAAGCTGATTCGCGCTGTCGGCGATCCCAAGCGTCGCTTTAACGAGGACGCCCTGCGCATGCTGCGTGCTGTGCGCTTTGCCTGCCGTCTGGACTTTATGATTGAGCCCGAGACCAAGCGTGCGCTTGCCGAGTGCGCGCCGCTGCTCGATGCCGTGGCGCGTGAGCGTGTGGGTATTGAGCTCGAGGGCATTCTTTCGACCGGTCACGGGGGAGACGCCATGTTGCGCTACCCTGAGCTCATCTGCGCCGCTGTGCCCGAGTTGGCAGCGGGTCGCGGGTTTGATCAGCGAAGTGTCTATCATGCGTTTAACGTCTACGAGCATATCGCCCGTGTGCTGACGGTTGCAGGGGAGCTGGCGCTGTGCGACGGCGTCGCGCCATCGTCGAGCCTTATGTGGGCGGCGTTTTTGCACGATGTCTCCAAGCCCGAGTGCTTTACGGTCGATCACGCCGGCAGCGGACACTTCTACGGTCATCCCGAGCTCGGCGCCAAGAAAGCGCGCGTCATTATGGATCGCCTGGCACTCTCGCACGACCTGGTGCGCGACGTTTGCCTGCTCATCAAATATCACGATAAGCCGTTGCGCCCCGAGCGCTCCTGCCTGCTCAATATGATGCGCGCGCTTTCGGGTGAGGGCGTCGACACGGCCCGCCTGATTGACGAGCTCATGGACCTCAAGCGTGCTGACACGCTTGGCAAGGCCCCATCGTGCTTCTATTACGTTGAGACGATTGAGGAGATGCGCGCGATGGCGCACGAGCTGCTGAGGGCGGGGGAGCCCTATACGCTCAAGATGCTCGCCATCAACGGCGGCGACCTGATCCGTGCTGGAGTCAAGCCCGGGCCGGAACTGGGGCAGCTTCTCAACTCCGCCCTCGACGCCGTGATCGAAGACAACATTCCCAACGATCGCGAAGCTCTTTTGGTCCATCTCAACTTGAATTAGCTACCTAGTTTACCTGCGTGTTCCATAACCTGCCGACAATTTTTCGGCAATTTGGAATTTCTTCTTGCGCTGACGTTTTTTGTCCCGTAATATATTACCTCGCAGCACGGCAGTGCAGATGTCATGTGGCCCGTTCGTCTAGCGGTTTAGGACGCCGCCCTCTCAAGGCGGAGATCACCAGTTCGAATCTGGTACGGGCTACCACTTCTTTTCTGCTGAGGCTTATGGCCCGTTCGTCTAGCGGTTTAGGACGCCGCCCTCTCAAGGCGGAGATCACCAGTTCGAATCTGGTACGGGCTACCACGCATCTGATACCCGGACTTCCTATGGAAGGCCGGGTTTTTTATTTTTAAACAACCGTCTGCAATTCCCGTTTGAACCAGAGCTTTGCGTTCTGCCTATGGCCCTTACGGGTACAATATCCAAGATATTTTGACTGTTAGAAGGAGTCTCATGACGGAGTCCTCTCAGCATACGTCTAAGCCCCAGGTCGAGGTTGAGGCCTCGGGCGGAGATGACAATAAGAGCGCACGCCGCGGCGCCATCTTTATCGGCGTCGTGCTGGTAGGTTATATCGTCTATCTGGTGGTAACCGGGCAGATGGGGCAGTTCTGGGCCGCTATGTCGAGCGTCCAGGCGTCATGGCTCGTTGTCGCGTGTCTTTGCATGTCCATGTACCTGTTCTTTGGCATTGTGGCCTATGCGATCGCCGTCTGGCTCGATCCCAATTCGCCCGTCGGCATCCGCGACCTGATCTCGGTCGAGGCGAGTGGCATCTTCTTTGGCAACCTGACGCCCATGATGATGGGCTCCACCCCGGCTCAGATCTATCGCCTGACCAAGGCCGGCCAAAACGTGGGCGAGGCCGGCGCCACGCAGTTCACGCGCTTTATCGTGTATCAGTTTGGCCTCGTTGCCTGGGGCGCTATCCTACTGCTTGCTCGCATGCCTTTTTTTGCCGAGCGCTATGGCGACATGACGCTGCTGTGTGTCTTTAGCTTTGGTGGGCACTGCTGCATCTTGCTTGGCATCTTCGCCGTCGCGCTCATGCCTAAGACCGTCACGCGCGTCGCCCATTGCATCATCAATTGGCTCGAGCGCATTGGTGTCTCGGCCACTAAGATCGAGGGTTGGCGCACGTTTGTCGATGGCGAGATCTACTCGTTCTCTGAGAAGTTCAAGCTTTCGGCTGGCCACTTTTCGTCCATGCTGCTCACGGTGGTCATCACCATGCTGCAGCTCGCGTTTTTCTACCTCGTGCCGTATTTCCTGATGCTTGCCTTTGGCCACCATGAGGTCGACTTTTTCTCGGTCATGGCCGCGAGCGCCTTTGTCCAGCTGTTGAGCTCTGCGGTCCCCCTGCCCGGTGGAACTGGTGGCGCTGAGGGCGGCTTTGCATTGTTCTTGGGTCATTTCTTTGGGTCGGCTTCGACCGCCGGCTATCTGCTGTGGCGTCTCATTACGTTTATTGCGCCGACCATTTTGGCTGCGCCCCTGTTGGGACTTAAGAGCGCCCACAACGAGAGCATCCATGCGCGCTGGGATCGCGTGATGCGCAAGCTCGGCCGCACGCCTCAGACGCCCTCTGCGCCCACTAAGCCGCACCCCACTAATGCTGTTACCGTTGATCCCAAGAAGCACGCTCAGAAGGCTTCTGGGACCGCTAAGCCGGCTCATAAGGCCTATGTGCGCCAGACAGGCGATGGTATTCGCGTATCTCCGTCGGCACTCAATAAGAAGAAGCACCCTAAGTCGCAGTAGGGCAGTCGTGCGTTCTTCATGATGCGGGGCATATTTGTACTGTATGGGGGATAATCCTCTTACGTAGATTATCTCTCATCTGTTGATGAATGCTCGCATATCGAAGGGACATGCCCATGGCAACCAGCAAACCGCGTCTTGACCGCCGCATCGTTCGCAGCCGCAATGCCATCCTTTCCGCTTTCGAGCGCCTGCTCATGGAAAAGCCGCTGGCAGACATTACGGTGAGTGCCATCGCGCGCGAGGCCAATGTCGACCGCAAGACCTTTTACGTTCACTTTGGCACGGTTGACGGCCTGCTCGATGCCATTGCCGTCGATGTGGTGGAGATGATTGTCGACTCGGTCGAGAAAACGCTTGCTTCCATGGACGGCGACACCAACGAGCGCGCCCTGGGCGCGGCGGCGACCTTCTTTAAAACCGTTAACGAGGCACTGTGCAACAACTTGGTGCTCAATCGTCAGCTGATCGAGAACATTCCGCTCGATGATTTTATGGCTCGTCTTCGTGCGCCGCTCGAGCACGAGATTGCCGAACGCGATCTGCTGCCCCAAGGTCTCAAGGACGAGATGTTCGACTACTATCTGGCGTTTTTGCTGTCGGGTATTATCGGTATCTATCGCACGTGGGCGCTGTCTGACGGTTCGGTTCCTATCGAGCGCGTCTCTGGGGTCGCCAACGATCTGACTCTCAATGGTCTGTCGAGTCTGGAATCTCGCTTCGAATAGCATCGATAATTCAACAACTTATAGAAGTTGCGGTGGAATAGGGATTATTTTGGTTATTGGAAGGCCGTTCTGGTCCCTATTTCACCGCAACTTAGTAAAACTGTTTTGATGGTAAGGCGGAGCAGCCTCGAAGATGAGCCTCGAGACTGCTCCGCTTCATTTCTGAGCGTTTGTCGTGTAGGGCAGCATTAATCGCCGTTTTTGAGTATGCGGCCCTGTTTTTCGAACTTGTGCATGTCGCTATCGGCCATGCCCTGCGACTTGTCCTCGTGACGCTTGGCGTATAACGGATCGTCGGAGTCGTTCCAGATGCGGTCGGCGACAGGTGACCATGCCTCGGCGGCAGCCTGGGTCTTTTCGCGCAGCTGCTCGGGTGACTCCTTCTCGATTAGGTCGGTGCTCATTGCGCCACTCTCGGCGACCAGTTTGGGCAGCACGTCGGGATTCTCGAGCATGGGGCATGGTTTGAGGTAGTTGTCGTTAAACGGCATGTTCTCGTAGTACTTCATAAAGAGGGGAGAGCGCAGCGCGTCGAGTAAACTCACATCGTGGATGTTGGCGTTTGAGTAGTGGATGAACACGCACGGCTCCACGTCTCCGGCGGCGTTGATGTGCAGGTAGCGGCGGCCGCCGGCGATACATCCGCCTACAAACTCGCCGTCGTTTTGGAAGTCGAGCGTAAACAGCGGCTTCTTCTCACGCATTTCGCGGATAAAGTGATACATGTGCTCGCGCTGCTCGGGCGTGGGCATGAGCTCGGGGGTTGCATTGCGGCCAACCGGCATAAAGTGGAAGTACCAGCAGAAGAGTGCTCCCTCGCCGATCATCCAGTCCATGTTCTCCTCGGTAGCAACCGTATCGGCATTGGCGCTGGTCCAACAGGTGGAGATACCAAACGGCAAGTCGCGCTCGCGCAGGAGTTTCATGGCGTGCTCGATCTTTGCGTAGGTACCCTCGCCGCGACGGGCGTCGGTGGTGTGCTCATTGCCCTCGGCGCTGATGGCGGGGACAAAATTACCTACGCGAATCATATCGTCGCAGAAGGCCTCGTCGATCAGCGTGGAGTTGGTAAAGCAGAGAAACACGCAGTCCTGATGTTTTTCGCAAATTCTGATCAGGTCGTGCTTGCGGACGAGCGGCTCGCCGCCGGTATAGATGTAGATATGCGTACCGAGCCCTTTGCCCTGCGTAACGATAGAGTCGATGTCTTCGAACGAGAGATTCTGCTTGTAGCCGTACTCGGCGGCCCAGCAGCCCGTACAATGCAGGTTGCAGGCGCTCGTGGGATCGAGCAGGATGGCCCACGGAACGTTGCACTGGTACTTTTCGCGGTTCTTTTCCTGCTCTGGCCAAGCTAGCAGGTTGGCGTCGACAATGAGGGTCTTAAGCAGTTTGGTTCGCATCTGGGGATTAAGGCTGAACACACGCATGATCAGGTCATACCAATTGCCGCGGCTCTTGATGACATTGGTGAATGCCTCTCGCTGTACAGGAAATACGCGATTGGGGACCAGCTTGTTCACGAGGTCCATGATTTTGTCGATGTTTTCTTGCGGGTTGTCGTCGAGATAATCGATGAGCTTGTTGAGCGCTGCACGCTCTGCTGACCGTGTAAGCGACATGGGTATATCCTTTCACGTGTGCTTAATGTGTGATAATACCCACTTGTGGATTAAACGAAGTCTAAAGATTTGTAGTGTGTCTATTCAACGAATCAATTTAATTTGGGGTGAAGCGTTATACGCCGACACCTTCTAAGTTGCGGTGAAATAGTGTCAGATGGGGATGCGGACGATTTCTTGGACCGCGCCTAGGCGTATCCATTGGAATCCTCCGATGCGCCTTCGCACGCTTGCATGACCTCGATACCATGCGATCGTGCGAACTCGACGAGCTCTGCGTTGCGGGCGTTTATGGTGCCGAAGGCGGCGGGGCACACGATAAGGCGCGCGCAGTGGACGAGGAGCTCTTTGGCGCGGGCTATGGTTTTATCCCCGATCGGCTCGAAGGCGCGCTCGGCCACGCATTCCGTCGCCAGGTCGCGCGCGAGCTCGCAGTCGATGTCCCCTTCGTGCAGAATGCCCGCGTAGAACGCCTTGCCCTGCCGGATGAGCTGGCGAAACACAGCTGACCCCGTACCTGCGCCGGCGATGACGAACGTGTGCGCATCGCCGTGTGGGCGCCCAATTTCCACGCTGCCGAAGCGCTCGTTGAAGGTGCCATGTTGAAGGCCGTAGAGCTCGCCAATCGTCTCGCGCGTGAATATGTCCTCGGGTGCGCCGGCGCGGAAGACCCGGCCGTCCTTCACGCAAATCACCTTGTCGGCGCTTTTCTGCGCGAGCTCGAGTTCGTGGATGGACATGATGACAGCAACATTCCGCGATTTCGCAAGGTGGCGAAGTATTCGCAGCAGGTCGATCTGGTAGCGGATATCGAGATACGACGTGGGCTCATCGAGCACGAGCACACGCGGATCCTGCGCGATGGCGCGTGCGAGCATGACGCGCTGGCGTTGCCCGTCGCTTATCTGCATGAAGTCGCGCTCGGCGAGCCCTTCCACATGTGCGGTTTTCATGGCCTCGTCGACCCGATTATGGTCATCGGGCGTGAGTGTGCCCATTCGCCCGGTGTAGGGATGCCTTCCCGCCTCTACGATATCGCGGCAGGTGAGGAGCTCGGTCCGGGGGCGATCTGTCAGCATAACGGCAAGGTTCCTTGCGAACTCCGCCGTCTTCCATCGGGAAATCTCTCGCCCGTCGAGCTCGACCGTGCCGGCATGCGGTGCCAGATGGCGTGTGATTGTTTTCAAGATGGTCGACTTGCCCGAGCCGTTCGGCCCGATGAGCGCCACGACGTCGCCCGCGCGAACCTCCAGATCGACGCCTTCGACTACGACCTTCTTGTCGTAACCCGCCGACAGGTCGCTTATGCGGAAAAGCGGCGCTCCGTCAGCCTGCGTTTCGACCGGGGTTTCGAGGTTCGACTCCCCTCCGAGCGTTTTGGGCTGCGGCACGAATTTCCCCATCTACCTCACCCGCTTCTTCAACATGAGTGCGATAACCACCGGCGCGCCGAAGATGGCGGTGACGGCGCTGATGGAAAGCTCGACGGGGGAGAACAGCGTGCGTGCGATCAAATCGCAGCCCGCGCAGAAGATGGCGCCTCCCAAGAAGCACGCAGGAATCACGCGGATGGGCTTCGACGACTTCAGCGCCGACTTAACGAGATGCGGAACCGCGATGCCTACGAACGACACCGGACCAGCGAACGCGGTCACGCAGGCGGAGAGCATGCTTGCTAGAAGGACGAGCACCACGCGGAAGCGTGCGACGTTCACGCCGACGCTTTTTGCGTAGGCTTCTCCCAGCTGGAAGGCGGAAAGGGGCTTCGATATCGCGAATACGCATGCGCTCACGGTGATCACCACGACCGCGATGACCGCGACGTCGTCCCAGCTCGAACCCGAGAAGCTACCCAAAGACCAGTTGTGCAGGTTCACGATGGACTGGTCGTCGGCGAAGGCGATGAGGAAGTTCGTCGCCGCCGAGCAGATGTATCCCACCATGACGCCCGCCACGATGAGCATGGCCATGGAACTTATGCGCCGTGCGATGAGGAGCACGAAGCCGATGGTGATAAGCGATCCCAGAAACGCTGCGGCCACCATGACCGGCGAGGACATGGCCTGGTTCGCGCCCAGAAGCACGATCATCGTAAGCGCGACGACGAACTTTGCGCCCGAGGAGACGCCCAAGATGAACGGGTCGGCGATGGGGTTGTTGAAAAACGTCTGCAGCAGGAACCCGGAGAGCGAAAGTGCCCCGCCGAGAAGTATGGCTGAAAGCACGCGCGGCAGGCGAATCTCCCAGATGACCTGGCTTTCCATGGAATTGGCCGCGCCGCCCGAAAGGATGTCGGGGATGTGGTCTGCGGGCACGAGCACGCTCCCGATGCACAGGTTGGCCCCGACGAGCACGATGAGGGCAACAGCGAGCAGCGCCGTCACGACGCGACACCGCGCGGCGCGCCCCGATTCGTCGTATGCCATGGTAAGCCGGCTTCTCATGGCGCTAGCCGAGCTTCCTCAGATAATGGAAGTCACTCGTGTCATCGCCGGTGAACGCCCCGTGCAGCTCGTCGATAATGTCGGCGGTAGAAGTCATCTGCTGGTACATGTCGGCGCTTGTGACCCAGACGTTGCCGTTCTTCACGGCTTTGAACTGCGACAATAGCGCGTTTTTGCCTACGAAGTCGTTCAAGGTGGCAACCGATTCGTCGATGGTGCCGTTGTAGACGATGATGTCGGCATCCTTCGCCGTCGCGTAGAAGCGCTCCATTTCGAGCGTTACTGACGAACCTGACGTCGACGCCGCCTGCGCGTCATCGAGCGCGTAGCTGCCGCCTGCAAGCTCGATCATCTGCGCCACGTAGTCGCCCGCCCGCCGCGTGACGGCGGCCCCGTTCGAGTTAATGTAGAAATACGCCACGGTTTTACCTGACGACGCGAGCCTCGACGTTTGCTCGACGCGGGCCTTCTGCTCGTTGAACAGGTGCGCGGCCTCGTCTTCCTTGTCGAACAGGACGCCGAAAAGCTTAATCCACTCGACGCGCCCGAGTGCTTCGGGCTCGCTCGACGACTGTTCGGTGAGCACGACGAGCCCGAGCTTCTGCAGCTTTTCCTTCACATCGGGCGTGTGGTTGATCATGGTGTTCTCGATGGCGAGCGTGCAGCCCGAGGCCGATATTCGCTCGTAGTCGGGCGCGCTGTACTTGCCGCCGTAGGCGATCGCCCCACTTTCGAGCGCGCTTTTGAAGCCCCCGACCGAGCAATCGTCGGCCTTCGTGCCCGACATGAGGATATTGTCGTTCGCATCGAGCGCGTCGACCAGGCACATCGTCGCCGACGACACGAGGTACACCTTGTCGGCGGGGCGCCTTATGACCGCGATGTCGGAGCTCAACCCATCAGGTACCTTTGCATTTTGCGGCACCACGAGGAAGCGCTCCCCGTTCGAAATGCAGATAAGCCGCAGGCCGCCTTCGTACTCGTCGACAGTGAAGTGCTTGGCGTATTCAAGCTGAAGCGCCCCCGTCGGCTCCCAGCCGCAGCCCAAATCGGCGTTGTGGAAGTCGGCCGCGGCGCTTGAAGCCGTTCCCGCAGGGGAGTCGCCGCTTGCATCGTCGCCCGTTTTCTTCTTCATGGTGGATGAGTCGAAGTAGAGCGTGTAGTCGATGGTGTGCGGCGTCGACATGGCGACGGTCTCGGCCGACACGGCGATGTCCTCGTCGAGCGTGACGGGTATCTCGAACGTGGAGTTGCCGCCGTCGTTTACGGGCGCGTAGTCTACGCCGTCGACGGTCATCTTGTCGTAGTTCGAACTCGACCAGGTGATGGTCGCGGTGTAGGTGTCGCCATCCTTCACAATTGTGGTGGGTGAGGCGATGCTTGCGCGCCCTGACCCGCCGGAGAGCGAGACGCTCACAGTGTATTCCTGAGAGCCTGCCGTGCCACCGGTCGCGTTCGGGCTCGCACTGCACCCCGCGAAGGGAAGCGCGAGCAGGGCGACGAGAACGCAGGCGATCGCGCGCACCGCGATGCTGCGACGCTTCCTGCTTTCCCCCTTGGGAAGAATCGACCGCATGGCGTTACTTCAGTGCGTCGGCGCGCAGATCGACGCCGGCGGATTCGAACACGAGCGTGCGGTCGTACCACTGCTCTTTTCTAATACTCCACGCGGCGCAGGCGGTGTCCTCGTCGAGCGCTTCAACGGGCACGTCGTAGGTGTACTTGCCTTCCGCGTTTTCCACATAGGGGATGAAGTCGGCCTCGCTCGCGGCGGCAGCCTCGTCGCCCGTGCCCATGAAGAGCTTGCCGTAGCCCGTGCCGGAAAGCGTCATTACGCAGTGCATGGAGCCGTTTTCCACGATGAGCTGGGCGTCCACAATCCTGAACATGTTCGAGCTGGAATCTACGGTGATCGGATAGGTGCCGTCGGCCACCTTGTCGGCGGTGATGGGGGCAGCGCTTGCGCCCTCGGGCGCATCGGCCGCCTGTTCGGTCTTTTCCTGGGAATCGGCATCGCTTGCCTTTGCGCTGTCGATTGAATTTCCGCCGCAGCCGGCGAGCGAGAACGCGAAAAGCGCCGCTGACAGGGCGAAGGCGAGGGTTTTCTTCAACATGGAGGGGGTTCCTTTCAATCGCTTCGACCGCCCGCGCCGTGCGGTGGGCTGACGGGATGCGAATGCAACGGGCATGCGCCGTCAGTCGGGGAAGGCGCATGCCCGTTGCACGGGGACGCGACCGGCGCCCCCGTGCGCGGCGAGTTTACAGCTTGGCGATGGCGTCGTCCACGTGTGAGACGTAGATGTCGTCGACCGCGGCGTTCTGTCCCAGACCCTGGAGCAGGCACGTCACTTCGAAGCCGGCGGCCACGAACTTCGCAGCCCAGCTGTCGGGGTCGGTCTCGTCTGCCATGTCGTTGTTCGCGTGGTCGCCCGCGACCACCATGAACGGCGCGAGCACGGCCTTCTTGTACCCTGCGGCGCTCGCGGCGGCGATAACATCCTCGCAGGTCGGTTCAGCCTCGACGGTGCCGACGAAGAACTGCGTCAAGCCCTCGTTCTTGAACACTTCCTGCATCTTGGCATAGTCGGCGTTGGAACCGGCTTCGGTGCCGTGGCCCATGAGGCACAGCGCCGTCTTGCCGTCGTCGAAGGACGCCATGTTCTCCTTAATGGCGGCGGCCACCTTCTTGTAGTCGTCGTCGGAGGTGAGCAGCGGGTCGCCGAGCGAGATCTTGTCGAACTTGTCGGCGTACTTGTCGAGCTCGTCTTTCACGTCGGCGTATTCCAGGCCAGCCATGAGATGCGTCGGCTGCACGACGATTTCCTTCACGCCGTCTTCCACGCAGCGGTCGAGCGCCTCGGTCATGTTGTCGATCGTGATGCCGTCGCGCTTCTTCAGCTTGTCGATGATGATCTGCGCGGTGAAGGCGCGGCGGATGTCGTAGTCCTGCCAGTACTTCTCGCGGATAGCGTCTTCGATGGCGCCGATGGTGATGTGGCGCGAGTCGTTGTAGCTCGTGCCGAAGCTCGTGACGAGGATGACCGGCTTCACGGCCTTCTCCTTTTCACTCGATTTCTCGGAACTCGCGGAGGTGTTGGAGCAGCCCGCGAGCGCGACTCCGGCGAGCGCGACGACTCCGGTTGCTGCGGCGCCCATGAAGCCGCGGCGTGACATCTGGTCGGACATGGTTTTTCCTTTCCTCGGTTTGCCGGTCCCCCGGCGACAGTTGCTTGTCGGCACAAGCGAAAGAAAAGCGCACCCCTCGGGGTTCACAAGGAGCTAACGCCACGGCGATGCCGTGAGGAAAAGGCGAAGCAGTCTGGCTTGGGGCGCGAGGCGGTTCGCCCGCGCGTCCTATACAGTAATGTCCCTTGCCCAGGATTCCCACCTGGTTCCCTCCGCAAGCCAGCGCAGGCTGTGCGGGCGCCGCGCCGGTCATTTCCTTTTATCCGATTGTCATATGCTCGTTGCCGAAACTTTTACTATGATAGTGGGCACTTGTGAACGTGTCAAAGCCAGGGCGGGCGGCATTGCGCCTCCTGCCTGCGTATTTGCGCCGATTGCCGCCGCAGACGCCGTGTTTTGCCCGCTGCGCGAAGGGCGGCGTAAACGGTTGCGATGAGAAACGGGAAGGGAAGGCTCGGATGATTCATATCGTTGGCGCAGGCTCGGGCGCCGCCGACCTTATCACGCTGCGCGGGGCGCGCCTTCTGCGCGCGGCCGACGTGGTCGTTTGGGCGGGAAGCCTTGTGAACCCCGAGCTGCTCGCTGAGTGCAAGGAATCCTGCATCGTCTACGACAGCGCGCACATGACCTTGGAGGAAGTGCTCGACGTGATGTGCGCGGCGGATGCGCGGGGCGAGGAAGTGGTGCGCCTGCACACGGGCGACCCGTGCCTGTACGGCGCCATCCAGGAGCAGATGGACGCACTCGACGCGCGCGGCGTGGACTACGAGGTGGTGCCCGGCGTGTCGAGCTTTTGCGGTGCCGCGGCGGCGCTTCGCCAGGAATACACGCTGCCGGGAATCAGCCAGTCGGTCGTGATCACGCGACTTTCCGGACGTACCCCCATGCCCGCGGGCGAGGGCATGCGCACCATGGCGGAAAGTGGCTCGACTATGGTCATCTTCCTGAGCTCGGGTATGCTCGCCGAGCTTTCCGCCGAGCTTTTGGCCGCGGGCCGCAGCTCCGACGAGCCGGCCGCGCTCGTGTACAAGGCGACCTGGCCTGAGGAGCGCGTGGTGCGATGCACAGTGGGCACGCTCGCCGATGCGGGCGCGCGAGAGGGCATCGACCGCACGGCGCTCGTGGTGGTGGGCCGCGTGCTCGGAGCTCGCGGCGGGTTTTCGCACAACGGCGCGCAAGCAGAGTCGTACGAGCGCAGCAAGCTTTACGACCCTTCGTTTGCCACGGGGTATCGGAAGGCGAGCAGCTAGCGTGGCCTTCGAGCACTACATATATACCGGGACGACCCGCCTGCGCTGCGGCTACACCACGGGGAGCTGCGCCGCGCTCGCGGCGAAGGCGGCCTGCGAGATGCTTTTGTCACGAAAGCCCGTCGGCCGCGTGTCGATCGTCACCCCCGGCGGGCTGCCCGTCGAGGCGAACGTGGTCGACGCATGCATCGGCGAGGGGTGCGCCCAGTGCGCCGTGCGAAAGGACGCAGGCGACGATGCCGATGTGACTGACGGCGTACTCGTGTACGCGCACGTGGAACATGCGGGGTCGGGCACGGGTGCTGCGGGCAGCAAGGACGTGCCCGCGCGCGAATCGGAAGTTTCCGTCGATGGCGGCGTGGGCGTGGGGCGCGTGACATTGCCCGGGCTCGAGCAGCCGGTGGGGGCGGCCGCCATCAACGCGACGCCGCGCGCGATGATCACTTCGGCGGTGCGCGAGGTGTGCGCCGCGCACGGCTTTTCTGGAAATATTGCTGTGACGATTTCGGTACCCGAGGGTGTTGCCCTTGCCAAAAAGACCTTCAACCCGCATCTGGGGATAGAGGGCGGCATCTCCATCCTGGGCACGACGGGCATCGTCGAGCCGCGCAGCCTCGCTGCCTTGCGCGACAGCATCGAGCTCGAGATCCGGCAGCATGCGGCTATGGGGCGGCGCGGAGTCGTGCTCACGCCCGGCAACTACGGCGGGCAGTTCATCTCGGGGCATTTCCACCTAAACGGTGCGCCGGTGGTCTTCATCTCCAACTTTGTGGGCGATGCGATTGACTGCTGCGTTCGCGAGGGATTTACCAATGTCCTTCTTGTGGGACACATCGGCAAGTTGGTGAAGGTCGCGGGCGGCATCATGGACACCCATTCGCGTACCGCCGACTGCCGCGCGGAGATTCTGGCCGCCCACGCGGCCATGGCCGGCGCGGGCGCGAAGACCGTGCGCGAGATCATGTCGTCCGTCACGACCACGGCGGCGCTCGAGGTAATCGAGGCCGCCGGCGTTGGGGACGCTGCGCGCGCCTCGCTCGCTGCGGCAATTGAGGACAGGTTGCGCCGCCGCGCGGCGGGCGCATGCGACATCGCCGCGGTCGTGTTCGACGCCGAGCGCCGCGAGCTTTTCCGCACGTCGGGCGCCGATGCAGTTATCGGGAAATTGGGGGCGACGTATGAGTAAAGGCGTGCTGTACGAGGTGGGCCGCGCAATCGGCTGGCCGGGGACGAAGGTGGTCATGAAGGCGCGCCGCTCGCTTGCGGACACGAAGCGCATTCTTCGCGAGGAGGGCGCCTTTGACGGTGCCGAGCTCGTAGAGGACTGTGGGCTTCCGGGCGAGCGCGTGTACCGCTCGCTTGACGATGTGCCCGATCGGGGCAGCTACTTCTCGACGATGGTGGTGCGCTAGATGAGGATTTCCTGCATAGCGTTCACTGAGAGGGGGTATGCGTTGGCGGAGCGCACCGCACGCGCGCTTTCCGATTGCGCGCAGACAGGTGAAGATGACCCTGGCTGGGACGTTTCCGTTTCGCGCGGGTTCGGCGAGGGGAAGGCCGACCTGCGCGCATGGACGGCGCTCGCGTGGGAAGCGTCGGACGCGCTTCTGTTCGTGGGCGCGGCGGGCATCGCCGTGCGGGCGATCGCGCCGCATGTCGCTTCGAAGGCAACCGATTCCGCGGTTGTGGTGATTGACGAGGCGGGGCGCTTTGCCGTCCCGCTTTTGTCGGGGCATTTGGGCGGTGCGAACGAGCTTGCGCAAACTGTGGCCCGCGCGGTAGGGGCCATCCCCGTCATCACCACGGCGACCGACGTCCGCGGCGTGTGGGCGGTGGATACGTGGGCGCGCTGTGCGGGGCTCGCCGTTTCGAATCCCGAGGCCATCAAGCGAGTGTCGGCGCGGCTGCTTTCGGGCGGGCGCGTGGCACTCTATTCCGACATGCCGATTTCGGGACAGCCGCCTGAGGGGGTAGACATTGCGTCCGACCGCGCTCGGGCCGATATCGTCGTGTCGCCGTTCGCTGGCGCGAATGCAGGCGCGTTCGTTCGCGCGGCGGAGACAACGGACGAGGTCGTGCCCGCCGGTGAGACGGGGATGCCGGCGGGCATGCGGGCGCAGGCGCCTGCGCCCGAGCCGCTTCGCCTTGTCGTGCCCTGTATCGTTGCGGGCATAGGGTGCCGTCGCGGTGCGTGCGCCGAAGCGATCGGGGAGGCGTTTCTTCTCGCGTGCGGGCAGGCGGGCATCTCGCCTTTGGCCGTGCGCGAGGCGGCGACGATCGACGTGAAGGCGCACGAGGAGGGTCTGCTCGCCTTCTGCCGCGCGCGCAATATCCCGCTTGCGACGTATTCCGCAGAGGAGTTGTCGCAGGTCGAAGGCAGCGTTTCGCCATCTGATTTCGTGCGCGCGACGGTGGGGGTCGACAATGTGTGCGAGCGCGCGGCGCTCGCGGGCGGGGGCAAACTTATCTTCCCGAAGCTCGCTCACGGCGGCGTGACCGTCGCGTTTTCCAAAGTATCTATCGAACTTTCGTTTAAGGAGCGGTGATGGGAAAGCTCTTCGTGGTGGGGATCGGCCCGGGCGGCCCCGACGGCATGACGATTGCGGCTCGGCGCGCGCTCGAGGCGGCCGACATCGTTGTGGGGTACACGAAATACGTGGAGCTCGCGCTCGCCGCCGTGCCCGACGCGGCGCATCTCGCGACGCCGATGATGCACGAGGTTGAACGGTGCCGCCTGGCGCTTTCGCGTGCGCAGAGCGGAGAAGCCGTGGCGCTCGTGTGCAGCGGTGACGCGGGCGTGTACGGCATGGCGAGCCCCGTGCTGGAGCTTGCGGAGGACTACCCCGATGTAGACGTGGAAGTTATCGCCGGGGCCACCGCGGCTCAGAGCGGGTCGGCGGTGCTCGGCGCCCCGCTTGCCCACGACTTCGCGGTCGTGTCGCTCTCCGACCTGCTCACGCCATGGGAGGTCATCGAGCGCAGGCTCGCCGCCGTGGCGAGCGCCGACTTCTGCATCTGTTTGTACAACCCGCGCAGCAGAAAGCGCGCCGACAGGCTCTCACGCGCGGCGAAGATTATGCTCGAATGGAAGGCCCCCGACACGCTCTGCGGCTGGGTACGCAACATCGGGCGCGAGGGGCAGCAGTCGGGCATGTGTAGGCTCTCTGAGCTGGGGGAGATCGACGCCGACATGTTCACCACCGTGTTCGTCGGCAACGCGAACACGAAGCTCGTAGGCGGCCGTATGGTCACGCCGCGCGGGTATCGGGAGATTCCATGCGAAAGGTAACGATCATCGGGGCGGGGCCCGGAAACCCCGACTTGCTCTCGCGCGCGGCGCTCGACGCTATCGACTTCGCCGACGTGGTCATCGGCGCTCATCGCGCGCTTGCCGGCATCGACGTGCCGCCCGACGTGGTGAGATGCGAGCTCGTGAAGACGGCGGACATCGTCGCCGCGCTCACCGATGCGGCGTCGTGGCGGCGCGCCGTGGTCGTGATGACGGGCGATGTGGGGCTGTTCAGCGGCGCGCGCCGCCTGGTGGAGGCGCTCTCCGGCGACGCGCAGGTGGACGTGCGCGTCGTTCCCGGCATAAGCTCAGCGTCTTATCTCGCCGCGCGCCTCGCGCGTCCATGGCAGGATTGGCGCTTCGCGAGCGCTCACGGCGTGGCGTGCGACATCGTGGCCGAGGCCGAGCGCGCAGGTGAGCTCTTTCTCGTCACGTCGGGCGGGGAAGACCCCTCGCGGCTTTCGGGCGAGCTTGTGCAGGCGGGCTTCGGGGATGCGCGCGTGACGGTGGCCGAGCGCCTGTCGTACCCCGACGAGCGCATCACCTGCGCGACCGCAAGTGAAATCGCAGGTCAGACGTTCGACGACTTGAACGTGATGCTTATCGAGTTCGCATCCCGCGCCGCGAGTTCCCGCTGGCCGTACGCTTCCTCGGGCATTCCCGACGAGCTCTTCATCCGCGGCGACGTTCCCATGACCAAGCAGGAGGTGCGCGCAGTCGCGCTCGCGAAGCTGCGCCTTACCGCTACCGACACCGTGTGGGACGTCGGAGCCGGCACGGGGAGCGTGTCGATCGAGGCGGCGCTCGTCGCGCGAGCGGGGTCGGTATGGGCGGTCGAGCGCAACGCGGCCGGCGTGCGGCTCATCCGAGAGAACGCGGATGCATTCGGGTGCGGCAACGTGCATGCGGTCCCCGGTGTCGCCCCCGAAGCGCTCGCGAAACTGCCCGTTCCCGACGCTGTGTTCGTCGGCGGGAGCGCGGGCGAGCTTCCCTCCATCGTGGAGGCAGCGCTCGAGAAGAACTCGCAGGTTCGCCTGTGCGTGCCATGCGTCACTGTTGAGACGCTCACCGAGGCGTGCGCGCTCCTCTCGGGTTCGCGCTTTAAGGGGTTCGAGGCGTGCCAGGTGTCGGCCGCCCGCGCCGAGGCTGTAGGCTCGCACCATCTTATGAAGGCGCAAAACCCCGTGTTCCTCGTCAGCGCGCGTGGTGCAGGTGGGGAAGGCGGCGCCCGGTGAGCACGTCCATCCCGCGCTTCATGGTCGCTGCGCCCTCGAGTGGGAGCGGCAAGACGGTCGTAACGTGCGCGCTCCTGCGCGCGTTCGCGCGCCGCGGCCTTGCATGCGCGGCCTTCAAATGCGGGCCCGACTACATTGACCCGCTCTTTCATCGCCGCGTCGTGGGTGCGCGCTCGGGCAACTTAGACGGCTTCTTCACCGACGCCCCGACGCTGCGCGCCCTGCTCGCACGTGGCGCCGCGGGCGCGGATGTCGCGGTGCTCGAGGGGGTCATGGGCTTCTACGACGGCATGGCGCCAGGCGTGGCCGACGCGAGCAGCTACCAGGTTGCACGCGACACGGAAACGCCGGTCGTTTTAGTGGTGAACGGGCGCGGGGCGTCTTTATCGCTCGCCGCCGTAATCCGCGGCATCGCCGAGTTCCTGCCTTGTGCGAACGTGCGCGGCGTCGTGCTGAACAAGACGAGCGCCGCTGCCTGCGCCTACGCGAAGCCTGCGATCGAGAAGCACACGGGCGTCGCGGTTTTGGGTAATATCCCCGCCGACGAGGCGTTCTCGCTCGAAAGCCGGCATCTGGGACTTGTGACCGCCGACGAAGTCAAGCAGCTCTCCGCGCGCATCGACAAGATGGCCGAGCTGGTGGAAAAGAGCGTCGACGTCGACCTCTTGCTCGAAATAGCGGCGACGGCACCCGATATCCGCGAGGATCCTTACCGGTTGGAGCCGATCGCGGGAGCGCGGCCCATCATCGCCGTCGCGCTTGACGAGGCGTTCTTGTTCTACTACGAGGAGAACCTGCGCGCGCTCGAGGACCTGGGTTGCGAGCTGGCCTTATTCAGCCCCCTGTGTGATAGCGAGTTGCCCCGGGGGACAAGCGCCCTCTATCTGGGGGGCGGCTACCCGGAGCTCCATGCGCGGCGGCTCTCCGAGAACGCGCCGATGCGCGAGGCGATGCGGCGCGCGGTTGAATCCGGCATGCCGACGGTCGCCGAATGCGGTGGGTTTCTGTACCTGCAGCGCGAAATCTCCGATAGCGAGGGGCGGCGCCGGCCTGTTGCGGGCGCCCTTGAGGGCGCAAGCGAGAACGGGGGAAGGCTGTCCCATTTCGGGTACGTGGAGCTCACTTCCCAACGCGACGGGCTCTACGGGCCGTGCGGCACACGCATCCGCGCGCACGAGTTCCACTACTGGCAGTCCACCTGCCCGGGCGGCGACTTCTGGGCGCAGAAGCCCCGGCGCGACAAGGGCTGGCCGTGCATGACGACCACCCCGTCCCTGGTTGCGGGCTTCCCGCATGTGTACTATCCTGCGAACCCCGACGTTGCGCGCGCGTTCGCGTCTGCCGCAGCGTCGTTCGCAGAGAGGAGACGGCATGGCTGAAGCAACCGAAACCGCGCTTGCCAGCATCCGCGAGGAAGTCGAGCGCGCGTTCTCGTCGGCGCCGGGCGCCGTGCTCGAAGCCGCGCTCTCCCGCATCGCGCCCGCAGACGAGTGCGCCCGCGCCGTCGCGTACGCCGCGTGGGACTCCATCGCGCACCCCTTGGGGGGATTGGGCGACTTTGAAGACGCCGTCGCGTGTATCGCCGCAGCTCAGGGGAGCGCCGAGGTGGCCGAGTTTCCCCGTGCGCTCGCGGTATTCTTCTCCGACAACGGGGTCGTTGCCGAAGGCGTGTCGCAAAGCGGGCAAGACGTGACGCGAGCCGTCGCGCGCAACATGTGCGAGGGGGCCACGAGCGCCTGCCGCATGGCGGCGTTCGCGGGTGCCGAGGTCGTGCCCGTCGACGTGGGTATGGCCCGGGGCATAGAAGACGCGCGCATGGTGCGCGCGAACGTGCGGCGGGGGAGCGGCAACATCGCGCACGGCTCCGCCATGTCTCGCGATGGGGCCGTGCGCGCGATCGAGGTCGGAATCGCCGTCGCGTGCGGGCTTGCCCGCGCCGGCGTGCGCCTTCTCGCTGCGGGCGAGATGGGCATCGGCAACACGACCACCTCGGCGGCGGTGGCCGCAGTGCTCATCCGGGCGGACGCGCGGAGCCTCGTCGGGCGCGGCGCGGGGCTCTCGGACGCCTCGCTCGCGCGCAAGCGCGACGTGGTCGAGCGCGCTATCGACGCGAACTCGCCCGATCCCGCCGACCCGATCGACGTGCTCTCGAAGGTGGGCGGCTTCGACATCGGGGCGATGTGCGGCTTCTACCTGGGGGCCGCGGCCTCGAAGGTGCCGGTGCTCCTCGACGGGGTCATATCCTGCACGGCGGCCCTGTGCGCGGTGCGCCTGTGCCCCAACGCCTTGGGCTACCTCGTGGGCACCCACGCATCTAGCGAACCCGCAAGCCAGGAGCTCCTTCGCGAGCTCGGCATAAAGGCACCCCTCGACGCAGGCATGCACTTGGGCGAGGGCGCGGGCGCCATGGCGTATCTGCCCCTTCTGGATTCGGCGCTGCGCGTGTACCGGGATGGGAAGACGTTCACGGCGACTGGCATGGCTGCTTACGAGCATTTCGAGGCTGGGAAATGACGGTGACGTTCGTTATCGGCGCCGCCGCGAGCGGCAAGAGCGCCTATGCCGAGTCCCTGTGCCTCGGGCACGACGGCCCCCGCGTGTACCTGGCAACGATGGAGCCCTTCGGGGAAGAGGGCGCCCGCCGCATCGCGCGCCATCGGGCGCTGCGCGAGGGCAAGGGGTTTTCCACCCTCGAGCGCACGCGTGACGTGGGCGCCGCAGTGCCCGGGCTTCCGTGCGGCTGCACGCTTCTTTTGGAGGACGTGGGCAACCTGGTTGCGAACGAGCTCTTCGCGGAAGGCGGCTTGTCCCCACGTGACCCCGACGCTGCGGCGCGCGAGGTGCTCGGAGGCATCGAACGGGTCGCTCAGGCCGCTGCGTATACGGTGGTGGTCACCGTCGACGTGTTCGCCGATGGGATGCGCTACGATGAGGGGACCGAGGCATGGAGGCGCGCGCTCGCGCGCGTGAACGCGGGTGTGGTGGCGCTGGCCGACCGCGCAGTCGAAGTGGTATGCGGGATTCCCGTGTGGATGAAAGGCGAAGGACCTATAAGGTGAAGATAGCAGAGGCAATCGGCGCGGCGTTCGGAACGTTCTCGCGCATCCCCGTCCCGAAATCGGCCTGGACCGATTTCGGGTCAACCCATGCGCTTGCCGCGTTTCCCCTGGTGGGCCTTGCGGAAGGCTTCCTCATGACGGCGTGGGGGTACGTGGCGAACCTGCTCGGCGTACCCGCGACCATCGTCGCGGCCGTGCTCGCGGCGCTGCCTGTGGCGGTGACGGGAGGCATCCACCTAGACGGGCTCTGCGACACCTCCGATGCGCTTGCAAGTTGGGCCCCGCGCGAGCGAAAGCTCGAGATCATGCACGACCCGCGGGCGGGCGCCTTCGGGGTCATCGGTGTTGTTGTGTACCTTATTCTGCAGTTTTCCCTGTTCACCGCGCTGCCGCTTACGGCGGAGGCGTTCCTCGCGCTTCTGTGCTCGCTCGTGTTCTCCCGCGCGCTTTCGGGGCTCGCCGTAGAATGCTGGCCTGCCGCGCGGGCGGACGGCATGGCCGCGGGGCTCTCGCCTGCGAAGAAGCGCGCGGCGATCGTCGTGCCGCTTTGCGCTTTCGCCGCGGCTTCGGCTGCAGGGATGGTCGCGTGCGCTCAGGCCGTCGGCGTCCTTATGGCGGTGGCGGGGCTTTTGGCGCTCGCGTGGTACCGCCATGTTGCCCTGTCCCGCTTCGGCGGGGTGACGGGGGATTTGGCCGGATGGTTTCTGCAATGGGCCGAGCTCGCGATGCTTGCCATGCTGGTGGCGGGGGGCATGCTCCTATGATTCTCGTGGTAGGTGGCGCGCATTCGGGGAAGAGGACCTTCGTGCGCGAAAAGCTCGGGTTCGCGGCGGACGATTTCGTCGATGCGGCGCAGCTTGCGGAGGGCGGCGTGCCCGCGGCTTTTGCCGGCCGTGTCGCGTACCGTGCTGAGGAGCTCGTACGCGCGCTCGACGCAGACCGGGCGCTCGAGCGGCTGATTGGCTTCGACGCAGTAATTCTGCCCTTGGTCGGCTCGGGGGTCGTCCCCATGCGTGCGGAAGACGCCCAATGGCGCGAGCGCGCGGGGCGCTTAGGATGCGCGCTCGCTGCGCGTGCCGACGTCGTCGTGCGCATGACGTGCGGGATTCCCCAGGTCATCAAAGGAAACCTTGCCGATGCGCCTCGAGGGACGCAGGGCGCGGGCGCGCCTTTGGAAGTCGTCTTCGTGCGCCATGGTGCCACGGCGGGCACGGAAGACCATCGCTACAGCGGGGCGGGCACCGACGAGCCCCTGTCGAGCGCGGGCGAGCGCGCTTTGCGCGACCTCGCGTGCGATCGTGACATGTTCCGTGTTATCACGAGCGGCATGGCCCGCACCGACCAGACGGCGCGCATCCTCTTCCCGAACGCGGAGCTTATGGCGTGCCCCGGTCTGCGCGAGATGGATTTCGGCGACTTCGAGGGGCGAAGCGCCGCCGAGCTTAAAGAGGATGTGCGCTACCGCGCCTGGGTAGACTCCTGGTGCGAGACGCGCTGCCCGCATGGCGAGGGCAAGAGCGATTTCACCCGCCGCGTCGTCGCGGCGTTTCGGGAGGCGTGCGAATCGGAGCGCGCCCAGGGGAGTGGGCGCGCCGTCTTCGTCGTTCACGCGGGTACCGTGAAAGCGCTGCTCTCCGAGCTAGCTGTCCCGAAAATGGGATATTTCGACGTGCATACCGAGCCGGGCGGCGCATGGGCCGCCACCTGGGATGGGCGCTGCCTTCGCGACGTTCGTCCCGCTTCGGGGGGCGATGCCCGGTGATGACGATTCTTGCCGCCGCCGCCGGGTTCGCAGCCGACCTTGCCTTCGGCGACCCGCGCTGGCTTCCCCATCCCGTTGTCGCCATGGGGCGCGCGATCACGTGGGCCGAAGGCCGCCTGCGGGGCTCATTCCCGCAAACGTCCGCGGGCACGCGCGCCGCAGGGCTTGTGCTCGCCGTGGCGCTTCCGCTTGCGTGTGGGCTTTTGACCTTGGGAATCCTGCATCTTTGCGGCATGGTTCACCCCGGCTTGCGCTTCGTGGCCGAGGCATGGGCGAGCTATCAGATTCTCGCGGCATGCGAGCTGCGCCGCCAGAGCCTGGCCGTGGCCCGCGCGTTCTCGAAGGGCGGCCTTGTCGCGGCTCGCGAAGCCGTCGGGCTCATCGTGGGACGCGACACGTCTGTTCTCGACGAGCAGGGCGTTGCGCGCGCCGCCGTGGAAACGGTGGCGGAGAACGCGAGCGACGGCGTCATCGCGCCGCTTTTCTACCTTATGATCGGGGGTGCGCCCTTGGGCATGGCGTACAAGGCGGTGAACACGCTCGACAGCATGGTGGGCTACAAAAACGAGCGCTACATCGACTTCGGCTGCGCCTCGGCGCGCCTCGACGATGCGGTGAACTGGATTCCCTCGCGCTTATCGGCCCTGTTCATGATCGCCGTGTGCCCGATCGTCGGGCTCGATGCTCGCGGGGCGGCGCGCATCTGGCGCCGCGACAGGCGTCGCCATGCGAGCCCCAACTCGGCGCAGACCGAGTCAGCGTGTGCGGGCGCGCTCGGGCTGCGCCTGGCAGGACCCGCGGTGTATTTCGGCAAGCTCGTTGAGAAACCGACGATAGGCGACGCGTCCCGTGAAATTGAGTGGAGCGACATCGCCCGGGCGACTAGGCTCATGCTCGCCGCGTCCGTATGCGCGCTCGTCGTCTTCGGCGCCGCGCGCGCGGCGGTCGTGCTCGCCGTGGGGGCGATGGTATGAGGGAAGACCACGCCGCGCCCCGGGCTGCCGGGGGAATCCTGCGCGCCCGTACGCATGGGGGCAGCTCGCAATCGCTCGGCATCGCTTGCGAAGGGGGCGCCTCCGACCTCATCGACTTCTCGGTGAACGTGAATCCGGCAGGCCCCTCGCCGCGCGCCGTCGCCGCAGCTTGCAAGGCGCTTTCTCGAATCGACGCTTACCCCGATAGGGAAAGCCGCGCCCTCGTTCGCGCCCTAGCGCGCGCCCAGGGCATTCCCGAAGATACTATCGTCTGCGGCGCGGGCGCGTCCGACATCATCTGGCGGCTCGCCGCAGCGGTGCGACCGAAACGCATCGTCGTGTGCGCGCCGACGTTCTCTGAATATGCGGAGGCGGCATCGTACTATGGCGCATGCGTGCAGGAGTTCCCGCTCTCCGAAGCGGACGACTTCGACGTGCCCGCCTCCTTCGCCCGTGCGATCGAGGGGCCGGGAGACGTGGCGTACCTCTGCAATCCGAACAACCCGACGGGTCGCCTCGTCGACCCCCGCGTGATCGATGCCGCGGCTTGCCGCTGCGAGCAGGTGGGCGCGCTGCTCGTCGTGGACGAGTGCTTCCTCGGATTTGCGCCCGACGCCCGCGAAAGGAGCGTGGCCGCACGCGCCGCGTGTTCGCGCCATGTGGCCGTGCTCTCCGCGTTCACCAAGCTCTACGGAATGGCGGGGTTGCGGTTGGGATATCTGATCAGCGGAAACGCCCAACTCATCGATGGGATTCGCCGGGCTGGGCAGGCGTGGCCCGTCTCCTCGGTCGCCGAGGCCGCGGGCATCGCCGCCCTGGAAGACGTCGAATACGTCTCGCGCACGCGCGATGCACTGGCGGTCGAGCGAGCGTGGCTTTCCCACGAGCTCTCCTCGCTCGGGCTTTCCGTCGTGCCGTCGGATGCGAACTTCCTTTTAGTCCGCACGCCGGCGAAAGACATCCCCGAGCGCCTGTATAAACAGGGGGTTTTGGTCCGCACGTGCGACTCGTTTTCGGTACTGTCCCGTTTCTGGTGCCGCGTCGCGGTGCGCACGCGCAAGGAGAACGCCCGGCTTGCGATGGCGTTCAGCCGCGCGCTTCGGGCGGAAGGCGCATCGGGCGAAGGCGAACCCGACGAACGGGGCGGCGCTTCTTGCAGCGACGCTATGGCGGGCGCGGATGGCCGAGGCTCGGCGAAGGAGGTCGATACCCGTGGGTAGGGCGAAGCCCATCATGATCCAGGGCACCATGTCGAACGCGGGGAAGAGCCTGCTTGCGGCGGGGCTGTGCCGCGTGCTTGCGCAGGACGGCCTGCGCGTGGCTCCCTTCAAGAGCCAGAACATGGCGCTCAACAGCGGTGTCACGGCCGACGGGCTTGAGATGGGGCGCGCCCAGATTATGCAGGCCGAGGCGTGCGGCATCGCGCCCGACGTGCGCATGAACCCCATCCTGCTCAAGCCCGAAAGCGACCACCGAAGCCAGCTCATCGTGGCCGGCAAGGCGCAGGGAGCCTTCGCTGCGAGGGACTACTTCGCGCGAAAGAAGGCGCTCATGCCGCAGATTTTGGAGGCGTTCGATTCGCTCGCGGAGGAAAACGACGTCATCGTCATCGAGGGCGCCGGCAGCCCCGTCGAAATCAACCTTGCCGAAAACGACATCGTCAACATGGGGCTTGCGCGCGCCGTGTCCTCCCCCGTGCTGCTCGCGGGCGACATCGATCCAGGCGGGGTGTTTGCCCAGCTCTACGGCACGGTCGCGCTCCTTTCGCCCGAGGATCGCGCGCTTTTGCGGGGGCTTGTGGTGAACAAGTTCCGCGGCGATGTGGAAATCCTGCGCCCGGGTTTGGCTCCGCTCGAGAAAATGTGCGGGGTTCCCGTCGTGGGGGTCGTGCCGTATCTTACGCTCGACCTGGACGATGAGGACTCGCTCGCGCCGCGCCTATCTGCCCGCGAGGCGCGCGGCGTCATCGACGTCGCCGTCGTGCGCCTTCCGCATCTGTCGAACTTCACCGACTTCGACCCGCTTTCGCGCGTGCCCGGCGTGGGCGTGCGCTACGTTTCCTCGACGAACGATCTGGGCCGACCCGACCTGGTGGTGCTCCCCGGCTCGAAGACCACGCTCGACGACGCGCGCTGGCTTGCGGCTAGCGGCATCGGAGCCTGTGTACGCGCGCTTTCGGGCGCGGGCACGCCGGTGCTCGGCATATGCGGAGGCTACCAGCTTTTGGGAGACGAGCTTTCCGACCCGCACGGCAGGGAAGGCGCTGGCACCGCGCGCGGGCTCGGGCTCATTCCTGCAAGTACGGTGTTCAAGGAGGAAAAGCGCCTCGCCCAGTCGGAGCTGCGCATCACGGGCGCCCAAGGCGCGTTCTCGGTGTGGAACGGCATGACGGCGCGCGGGTACGAGATTCACGACGGCGAAACGACCGTCTCCTGCGCCCCTGCGGGCACGATTGGCGGCAAACCAGAAGGCGCGGCCTGCGGAAACGTGTTCGGAACCTATCTCCACGGCCTGTTCGACGAACCGGGGGTGGCGCTCGCCCTCGCGCGCTCGCTCGCGCGCATGCGCGGCCTGCCCGAGAGTGTCGTGGGTGCTGCGCGCGCGGCGTCCGCGGCCGATCACCGTGCGCGCGAGTTCGACCGCCTGGCCGACGTCGTGCGCGGGACGCTCGACATGGAGTATATCTACCGCATTATCGAGGAGGGCGTATGATCCACGTGTATCATGGCGACGGCAAAGGCAAGACCACGGCGGCGATGGGCCTCGCCCTTCGCATGCTCGCCGCAGGCCGCCGCGTTGTCGTCGTGCAGTTCCTGAAAGACGGCGAAAGCGGGGAGGCGCGACTGCTCGCCGAGCATTTCGGCGTGCCCGTGTTCGCGGGGAAGGTGTCGGAAAAGTTTACCTGGTCCATGACGTCGGAAGAACTTGCCGCGACGTGCGAGCTGCACGATGGGAACCTCGCTTCCGCGCTCGCCGAGTTCGAGGGCACGCAGGAGGGGCTGCTCGTGCTCGACGAGGCGCTCGACGCGCTTTCGAAGGGGCTTGTCGACGAGGCGCTCGTGGACCGCGCGCTCGATATGTCCGCGCGCGGCGTCGAAGTAGCGCTCACCGGGCGCGCGCCTTCCCGCAAGATCGTGGAGAAGGCCGACTACATAACCGAGATGCGGTGCGAGAAACACCCCTACGCTCAGGGGATATGTGCAAGGGAAGGGGTGGAGTACTAGATGGATTCCAAGGAGATGGCGCCCGGCGACATCGAGCGGCGCAGCTTCGAGATCATCACCGAAGAGCTCGGCGGCCGCACGTTCCCGCCGCTCGAGGAGCCCGTCGTGAAGCGCGTCATCCACACCACTGCCGACTTCTCGTACGCCGATTCCCTCGTGTTCACCCATGACGCCGCGCACTGTGCGCTCGACGCACTGCGCGCAGGGGCCACGGTGCTCACCGACACGAACATGGCGCTCGCAGGCATAAGCAAGCCCGCGCTCGCGAAGATCGGCTGCCAGGCCGTGTGCTACATGGCCGACCCTGATGTCGCCGCGGCCGCGCGCGCCGCGGGCACGACTCGCGCCGTTGCGAGCATGGACAAAGCTTGCGGCATCGAGGGTCCGCTCATCGTGGCAGTCGGCAACGCTCCCACAGCACTTCTGCGCCTCGCCGAGCTCATGGACGCGGGGAAGATCGCGCCCGCGCTCGTCATTGGGGTGCCGGTCGGGTTTGTGAACGTGGTCGAGGCGAAAGAGGAGCTACTCGCGCGACACGTGCCGGCCATCGTCGCGAGGGGTCGCAAGGGCGGCTCGACCGTGGCGGCCGCCATCATGAACGCGCTGCTCTACCAGATCACGCGCCCAGGCGGCTTGAAGTGACGGCGGCCGCATCCGTGCCGGCGCTGCGCATCTTCGCCGGCACCACCGAGGGCCGCCTTCTGTGCGAATGGGCGAGCGGGGTGGGCATCCCCGCCCGTGCCTACGCGGCAACCGAGTACGGAGGCGAGCTTTTGGGCGAGCTTCCGGGCATCGAGGTGCATGCGGGCAGGCTCGACGAGGCCGACATGGAGCGCGAGCTTTCCGGCGCGCGCATCGTCGTCGACGCCACGCATCCCTTCGCTACGCTCGCAAGCGGCAACATCCGGGCCGCTTCGCTCGCCGTGGGTACACGATTCCTGCGCCTTGCGCGCCCGGTCGAGGCGCTTCCCAAAGGCGTCGTGTCGGTCGCGTCGATCGCCTGCGCGGCGCGCTTTCTCTCCGAGAACCCGGGTCGCGCGCTTCTCACGACGGGGAGCAAGGAGCTTGCTCCCTACACGCGCATCGCCGATTTCGCGGAGCGCTTCTTCGTGCGTGTGCTCCCGCTTCCCGGTGCTATAACGAAGTGCATCGACGCGGGGTTTTCGCCGTCGCACGTCATCGGCATGCAGGGGCCCTTCACCCGCGAGCTCAACGAGGCGATGCTTCGGCAGGTGTGCGCCCAGTGGCTTGTGACCAAGGACTCGGGAACCGTAGGCGGCACGGCCGAGAAGCTCGCCGCCGCGCGCGACGCGGGAGCGCGCTGCATCGTGGTTACCCGTCCCGCCGAGGGAGGCGGGGCCCTTTCGCTTCGGGAAGTGGAAGACGCGCTCTTACGGGAGTTCGCGCGCTAGGCGCTCCCCGCGCCTGCGCGCCCTCCCGCCCGCGAGGAGGAGCGCCTCGAGCAAGCTCGAACCGTACAAGACCGTCATCCGCCAATAGCTCGAGGACGACGCCTGGAACTGGCGCAAGCAGCCCCTCAATAAGTTTCGGTGAAATAGTGTCTGTTTTTGCTGCTAGATAGCATATTCAGTCCCTAATTCACCGCAACTTGTTGGTGGTGGCTTACTGGTAGCGTAGGCACTCCACCGGGTCGAGCTTTGCCGCGCGTCGAGCGGGGTAGAAGCCAAAGATTACGCCGATGCCGACGGAGACGGCGAAGGCCAGCAGCACCGTGGCGATTGAAAAGCTCGGTGTGATTTGCCCGCTGGCACCGAGCTCGCCAAGAATCCCGGATTCGGAGGCAAACATCGCGAGGCCCCAGGCCAGCAGATAGCCAATCAGGACACCCAGCAGACCGCCGGTGATGCACAATGCCGAAGACTCGGCCAAAAACTGCGCGGTGATATCGCGACGACTGGCGCCCAGAGCACGGCGGATGCCGATCTCGCGGATGCGTTCAGTCACGTTGGTGAGCATCATATTCATAATGCCGATACCGCCGACAAGCAGCGAAATGCTGGCGACAGCGCCCATGATGAGCGAGAACGCGCCCATAAAGGAGTTGAGTGCATCGATGGCGCTTTTCATGGATGTCGCCGATACACTGTCGTACTCATCCTCCTTCTCGATGCCCTTCATCGCGCGCACCTTGGACTCGATGGTTTTGCAGAGCTCATCCATGTCCGTGCCCTCGGCGGCAAGTGCCGTCACGCTGGGGAATGAAGGATTCTCGTCGCTAAACAGCCCGGAGATGGTTTCGCGTGGCATATACAGCGTGAGCGAGCCCATGGAGTCGCTGCCACCATCTATCACGCCTACAATCTGCACCTCGCCGTTGGACACCTTGATGGTTTTCCCCAGCGCATCCTGTTCGTTGCCGTAAAGCTGATCGGCGCCGTTGCGGCTAATGAGCGCCACGCGCGAGCCTGACTGGGACTCGGCCTGGGAATAGGTGCGCCCCGCAACGAGCTTGCTGGCCCCCACGGCGTCGAGCATGTCGCTATCGACACCCTGTGCCATGACGGTATAGCTTTTATCGCCGGTCTTATACTCGGTATACGCGCTGTCGACAATGCCGATCTGCTCTATCTGCGGCACCAGTTTTTGAAGCTTCTCGATGTCCGACTCGGTGAGTTCTTGCGACGAATAGATTTGCACCATGCGTGCCGCATTGAGACCCAGACTGTTGACCAGGCTGTTTTGGATGCCGCCGATGAGCGAAGTCATGGCGATTACCGAGGCGATGCCGATGACAATGCCCAGGATGGTGAGCAGGCTGCGCCCCTTGTTGGCCTCGAGCGAGTGAAGGGCTTCCTGGATGAGATCGCAGGCGCTCATGCCATCACTCCTTTCGGCGGGTTGGCGGAGGCGGAAATCATGGGCAGGCTATCTACGGCGCCACGCAGGGTCCGCGGTGCATGTGGAATATACGCGCCGTCGTGAATGCGACCGTCGCGGATGGTCACGGCACGGTCGGCCTCGGCGGCGATGCCGGGGTCGTGTGTGATAAGCACGATGGTTTTGCCGCGCTCCTGAAGTCTATGGAAGGTCTCCATTACAAGCGCTCCGGTAGCGGAGTCCAGGTTTCCCGTCGGCTCATCGGCCAAGATGATGGGCGGGTCATTGACGAGGGCGCGCGCGATTGCGACACGCTGCATCTGGCCGCCCGAGAGCTCGGATATGCGGTGGTCCCAGTGGTCGACCGGTAGCGTGACGGCCTGCAGCGCGTGCACGGCGCGCATCTCGCGCTGGCTACGGGGCACATTGGTGTAGGCCAGCGGCAGCATCACGTTTTCGATAACCGACAGGCGCGGCAGCAGGTTGAAGCTCTGAAAGACAAAGCCAATGCTCAGGGCGCGGACTTCGGTGAGCTCGTCATCGTCGAGCTCGGCCACGTTGAGCCCTTGCAGGTAGTAGTCGCCTGCCGTTGGCTTATCCAGGCAGCCTAGGATGTTCATGAGCGTTGATTTGCCCGAGCCCGAGGGGCCAGTGATAGCGACGAATTCGCCGGGTTCTACCGCCAGGCTCACGTTGTGCAGGATGTGGGCGCAACCCGCCTCGCTCTCAAAGATGCGGTGCATGTTGCGGATGTCGATAACGGGACGCATTACATGCCCTCATCGTCAGACATATTGCCCGAATCCGCGCTGTAGCCGCCGTCAGCCGTTGCGTTCGCTCCGGTGTCCATGACGAGGGTGTCGCCATTGCGCAGCTTGGTAACCGGCACGTTGGGGTTGATCTCGTTGCCCTGGTCGTCGCGCTTGACCTGTGTCTTGCCGACTACGGCTTCGTTGTCGTTTTGCGTCACGACAGTCACCTTCACGCGACGGGTTTGCTTGCCCTCGTCATCGGTCGCCACGTTGACGTAATAGTGTTCGCCGTCTTCGGTCATGAGCGCCATCGTCGGCACCATCACCACGTCGTCGAGCTGCTCGGTCACCACCGATACCTCGGCCGTCATGCCCGGCTTCAGGCGCGCGTCGGGCGCCTCGATGAGAATGTCGACGTTAAAGGTTACGCTGCCGCCGCCACCGTTAGCGGCGTCGGAGTTTGCCACCGACGCGATAGCCGTGACGGTGCCCTGGCTCACGATATCGGGAAACGCGGGATACGTGACGTTGGCGCTCTGCCCAACGGCGATCTTGGCGATGTCCTTTTCGCCCACCTGCACGGTCACCTTCATCTTGGACAGGTCGGCGATCTGCATGCACTGCTTGCCGCCGCTCGTATCGCTTTCGCCCATGATCATGCCGCCTGTAACCGTGGCGCCCACTTTGGCATTGAGCTCCACGATGCTACCCGAGCTCGGGGCCGTGACCGTGCGACTGGAGGCCTTGGCGTTCGCCTGGTCGAGGTTTGCCTGGGCTGATGCGAGGCTGCGCTGCGCGGCGGATACGGCGTTCGTGTCCGCTGATGCGGCGGAGACGCCAGCCGCTGCGGAAGCTCCCTCGACGTCCGTCGTTGGGGTGGCCTGCGCGGCAGCTGCGGCTTTCTGCGCGTTGGCGAGGTCTTCCTGAGCGGCTGCAACTGCACGTTGCGCCTCGGCAACGTTGCGATCGACCTCGTCGTTTTTAATGGTCATAAGCACGTCGCCCTCGTTGACGGATTGGCCTGCCTGCACGTTGATAGAATCGACCGTGCCGTCGACAGAAGGGGAGACCACTGAGGACGAAATGGGTTTGAGCTGGCCTTTCGCCTCGACCGTTGTGGTAAACGTGCCCTCGGTCACCATGTCGGTCACAGGCTCGTTAGCGCCCTGTGGCTGCGCATTGATAACCAGGGTTGCGACAATGGCAATGAGCGCGATGGCACCCACGACGCCGGCGGCAATACCGCGTCGAATCAGCTTTTTGCGTCGACGCTCGGCGCGCTTCGCCTTGAGCTTGGCGTAGGCCTCTTCATCGGAAATCTCGGCCGCATCGTTCGCGCGTCCGCTCTGCTTGTCGGCATGTACGTTTGTAATCAGAGGAAACGTTTCGGTGGCACCTTCGGGCGTGCGCTCGGTATTATCTGGGCCCGGGGTGATCGTGGGGACATTCGGCATAGCGTCTCCTTTATAGAAAGAACCTCGATAATTATATGCGCCCACCGGTTGGGGCGGGCGCATAGGACGGTTTCTTTCGGAACTGTTAGATTGGTCGCAGCGGTTCCACGTTGTAGGAATGCGCGCGTTGCACTACGAGTGGACAACCACGCACAGGCCGACTTTGATGCAATCGTGCAGTGCCTTGGCGTCGGCCAGGCGCAGGTTGATGCAGCCGTGGCTGCCGCACCACTTGTACGACTCGGCGTTATCGAAGCTCTTGTCGTTTTGCCAGGTGGCATCGTGGAAGCCGATCATGTTGCCCTCAAACGGCATCCAGTAGCTCACCGGGCTCTCGTATTTGGGCTTACCGGTCTCGGGGTCCTTGGCTCCGATCAGGGTGCTGCCGCCGTCGTTGCTGTTGATCTGCCACACGCCCTCGGGGGTGGCGTCTTCGCCAGGTTTGCCGGAAATAAAGTTGGCCTCCCAAACGATATTACCGTTCTCGTCATAGTAGCGCGCGTGCTGCTCGGACAGGTCGACGTCGATATACGCCTTCCAGTCGGGCTCTCCCTTTGCGGTAAAGGTGTCGGCCTTCTGGGAGTACTTGATCTCGATCTCGCCGGTCTGCTTGTTGTTAATGGCGTCCTCGACCTGCTTGGCGAGCGAGCTGCTGTCGATGGACCAACCAAAGTCACCGCCTTCGACGGCGCACTGCTTGCCATCGGCGCGCGTCCACCAGCGAGTGGAGCCCACGGTATTAAAGCCGTTGGCGAGCTCGGCTGCCCAGCTACTGATCTGCGACGTATCGAGCGTGGGGTTGGCCGGATCGGCAAAGCTGATCCACTGCAACACGGAGCTGCCGTCGACCTTTCCGGCATCCTCGCCGTTGAGCTTGAGGGTCACGTTGACGCCCAAGAAGTTGTTGGCGGCATCGCATGCGGCCTGAATCTGATCATCGGTCAGCGTGCCATTGAGAGGATCATAGGCATCGTTGCCGAGCTTGGAAAGATCAACGGTCTCGGCCAGCGAGGCAAGCTCGAACTCGGCATACTTAATGACATGCTCGCGGTTGAGTTTTTCGTTGGAGCGCGCCTTCTCGACGGTAAACTTGCCGGCCTGCTCGTCATAGGAGCTATTGGCCTCGAACGTGCCCGAACGGCCCTCGTTAAACTCGTCGATGGCGGCGCCCAGATCCTTCTCAAACTGCTTTTGGTTAAAGGTGTCGGAGAGCATGGACAGGTCGACGTCTTGATCAAGATCGACTTCGTTGGGGGTGGCGGTTGTTTTGGTCTTGCCGCTTAAGGATTCCACAAGGCGGACCGGCCATACAAAGGCTTCGTTGTGGCTGATGATTTCTTTTGCGGCAGCTTCGCCGTCGACGATGGGCTCATCGGACTCGGGCTGATAGGTCCAGCTAAAGTCATCGCCTGTCACGGCGAGCTTATAGTGCTTCCATGCCGAATTGACCTTGGTGGCGGCAGACGAAGCGTTGGAGAACGAGACGTCGACGCCGGCGATGGTGGTGTTGGGGTAGGCTACCTGCGAAAATGCAACGACGCCTACGATATAGACAATGACGATTAGACCCAGGACGACAAATAACGTCGTCTTTTTGCCCGACTTATTGTTCTCGGCGGGTTTGCGCGCGGGGCCGCGATCGCCTCGAGCGTGCGTGGGGGGCTGCTTGGGCGCATTGCCGTTTGCCTGGCGCCGCTGACGTTGTTGACGCTGCTGTCGCTGTTGGTTCGGGTGTTGGGAAGCGTTTGCTGCACTACGCTGCTGACCGTGGCTCGGCGCGATAGGACGCGGCGACTGAACGCCGCCGGTGTGCCTGCTCGGCTGCTGCGGATCGGGAATCAGTTGAGTTCGATCGTTTTGCGACATCGTATGCATATCCTTCGATTTTCGCCTTGCGGTTCATCGTGTTTTTACTGGGCTTGCATTATAGCGATTGCCCTACTGTTTGTGGTACGGAAACGGTGGCATTCGAAAGAGCTGGGACAAATGTCCCACTATCGAGTCGTTCAGGGTCACTACCCGCACACACCGCATTTTGCACAGGCCGAAAGTGCGGCCGGAGCCTGCGCGATGCCGCCCTTTGCCGTCTCGCGCAGCGTTGCCGGCAACGCGTGGCCCACCGAGAGCATGACATGTGCCATCTGGTCAAACGGCACCAGGCTCTTAATGCCTGCGAGGGCGAGTTGTGCCGAGCTAAAGGCCGCTGCCACGCCGATGGCGTTGCGGTTTTGGCAGGGCACTTCCACGAGGCCACCGACGGGGTCACAAACGAGACCCAGCAGGTTACTTAGCGCGATGGAGCTGGCGTCGAGCGCCTGCTCGGGCGTGCCGCCGAGCATCTGCACCAGCGCGGCGGCTGCCATGGCGGCGGCGCTTCCGACTTCGGCCTGGCAGCCGCCCTCGGCGCCGGCAACGCAGGCGCTTGTGGTGAGGTTGAGGCCGATGGCGGCTGCGCAGTAGAGCGCGTCCATGACCTGTTCGTCGTCGAGCTGCAGGCGCTCGGCGAGCGCAAGCACGCAGCCGGGCACAACACCCGCTGAGCCTGCCGTGGGGGCGGCGACGATCACGCCCATGGTGGCGGAGCGCTCGAGCACGGCCATGGCGCGGGCCACGGCGTCGGTCTGAACGGGGCCCATCAGGTTTGCACTCAAATCGTTGCGGCCGGTGGCTTCGACGAGCTTGGCCTCGCCGCCGATAAGCCCGCCGAGTGAGCGCAGCGGATTTGCGAGGGGGGCCGTGGTCTCCTCGCGCATGACGTCGAGCACGCGGCGCATGGCGGCGACGGCGTGGGCCTCGCCGGTCAGACGCGCCTCGCGAACGGCCATGACGGCGCCGATGCTGAGCCCCAGTTCCTCACACGCATCGAGCAGCTGCTCGCCGTCGTCGAAGATTTCCTTGGCCGAGACGCCAGGGGAGAGCGACGAGGCAGAACCGGGGAGCTCGATAAAGGTCGCGTAATCAACATTGTCGAGCTTGCGTAGCATCGGGATAACGGTGTCGTCGGGCGCGCCGTCGGTCTCAAAGACGGAGTAGGCCTGGCCGCCCACTTCGGTGCGGTAGGTGCGGCAGAAGGCGATGTTCACGTGTGCGTAGGCGAGCAGGTTGGTGAGCGCGGCGAGTACACCGGGGACGTCCTTGTGTGCCACGAAGAGCGTGGAGTACATGCCCGAGATGTCGACGCCGACGCCGTTAATGCGGCTGATACGCATCTTGCCGCCGCCCAGGCTCTCGCCGCGGACCTGTGCCGTGGCGCCCGTGTCGTCGACCATGTCGATGTCGACGGTGTTGGGGTGGATGGAGGCGTCGTCGCCCTTGATGTCAAAGTGATATTCGAGGCCCTGCTCGTGCGCGAGGTCGAAGGCTTGCTTGATGTTCTCGTCATCGGTATCAAGGCCTAGGATGCCCGCGACGAGCGCACGGTCGGTGCCGTGGCCGCGGTAGGTGTGGGCGAAGGAGTTCCATAGGCCAAAGGTGACTTTGGTTATGCGGCCTTCCAGCAGGCTGGCGGCAACTTGGGCGCAGCGCAGGGCGCCGGCGGTGTGCGATGAGCTGGGGCCGACCATTACGGGCCCCAAGATCTCGAATGCCGAGGTCGTAGCTAGTGTTTGCGGCTTGCCTGCCATGGGTGCTCCTTTATTTTGTCCCATCGTCCCGAGGGCGGGGCATAAGGTCGCCTGCTCGGACAGTCCTGCTCGCACGGAGAGCACATTAAGTGCCCTCCGGCTCGTGCGGAACTCGCGATCGACCTTATGCCCCGCCCCTCGGGACTAAGGATACATGGTAGAGGCGCGTGTGCTCCAAAATTCATTGGCTGGTGACGCAGCGTAGGCTCATATCGAAACATCTTCATCACCGGATTAATAAAAAAGAAGTACCGGTTTGGACCGGTACTTCTTTTGAAAGAGTGTGTGTGTTGTGACCTTGGCGGTTCTTAATTACAGGCCGCAGGCTGCTTCGAGTTCTTCGACTCGATCGGTTTTCTCCCAGGTGAAGTCGGCGTCTTCGCGGCCGAAGTGACCGTAGGCTGCCGTCTTTTCGTAGATGGGGCGGCGCAGGTCTAGGTCGCGGATGATTGCGCCCGGGCGCAGGTCGAAGGTCTTCTCAACGGCTTCAACGATCTTGTCCTCGGCAACATGTGCGGTACCGAAGGTGTCGACCATGATTGAGAGGGGCTTGGAAACGCCAATGGCATAGGCAAGCTCGACTTCGCAGCGGTCGGCTAGGCCGGCGGCGACCACGTTCTTGGCGACCCAGCGCGCGGCATACGCGGCGGAGCGGTCAACCTTGGTGCAGTCCTTGCCGCTAAAGGCACCGCCGCCGTGACGGCCGTAGCCGCCGTAGGTGTCGACGATGATCTTGCGGCCGGTGAGGCCCGTGTCGCCCATGGGGCCGCCCACGACAAAGCGACCGGTGGGGTTCACGTAGATGTCCGCGTTGTCCCATGGCATGTTCTCGGCGGCCATGACCGGGGTGATGACGTGCTCGATGAGGTCGGCCTTGATCTTGCCCATGTCCTCGATCTCAGCGGCGTGCTGCGTGGAGATGACGATGGTCGTGACCTCGACGGGCTTGCCTTCCTCGTAGCGCACGGTGACCTGGGTCTTGCCATCGGGACGCAGGTAGGCGAGAGTGCCGTCGTGACGCACGGTAGCCAGGCGCTCGGCCAGGCGGCTTGCCAGGTAGTGTGGCATGGGCATGAGGGTCTTGGTCTCGTTGGAGGCATAACCGAACATCATGCCCTGGTCGCCGGCACCGATCAGGTCGATCGGGTCGGTGGTAGCGCCGGTCTGGGTCTCGAAGGACTCGTCAACGCCTTGGGCGATATCGGGCGACTGCTCGTGGATGAGGCTCATAACGCCGCAGGTATCGCAGTCAAAACCGAACTTGGCGCGGTTGTAGCCAATGCGGCGGATAACGCCGCGGGCGATTTCCTGTACGTCGACATAGGCCTGAGTGCGAATCTCGCCGGCGACGATGACGGTGCCGGTGGTCACGAGGGTCTCGCAGGCGCAGCGGACGTTCTCCACGTTGGCAGGCACGCCGTTGGGGGCGATGTAGCCCTGCTCCTGCAGCTCTATTTCTTTGGCGAGGATTGCGTCGAGGACGGCGTCGCTGATCTGGTCAGCGATCTTATCGGGATGACCTTCGGTCACCGACTCCGACGTAAAAACAAAGGACCCGTGTTGGGGCGGGATGGAACGAAGTTCTTCTGACATGATTGTCCTTTCAAAAACGTGTCCCGGCGACCGTTACCATTCCGCCGGGCTCTCTATGCAAGGGCACATCATAGCGCGTAATTCAAACATTCACACCCTTTCCGCACCTACTCATTGGGGACAGACTTAAATGACTAGCCTTACTCATTGGGGACAGACATAAATGACCAGCCTTAAACTAAGAACGTCTCCAACGACTGGTCATTTAAGTCTGTCCCCAATGATTGGGTCGGTGCCCTTTGTGCGGAGGTTGCATTGATGCTTTATACTGGTGCGGTTAGACATCCATCCTGCAATCGAGGAGATTTCCATGGCATCAGACGTTCGCGTCCGCTTTGCACCCTCACCGACGGGCAAGCTGCACATCGGCGGCGCCCGCACCGCTATCTATAACTGGGCTTTCGCCCGTGCTAACGGCGGCACGTTCATCCTGCGCATCGACGACACCGACCCCACCCGCTCTACCGACGAGAACACGCAGATCATCCTGCGCGCCATGCGTTGGCTGGGCCTGGACTGGGACGAGGGTCCCGAGGTGGGCGGCGACTTTGGCCCCTACGCCCAGACCGAGCGCCTGGACCTGTACAAGCAAGCCGCCCAGAAGCTTTGGGACGAGGGCAAGGCCTATCCCTGCTTCTGCACCAAGGAGCAGCTCGACGCCGACCGCAAGGCCGCGCAGGAGCGCAAGGACCCCTTCCAGGGATATCAGCGCCGCTGCCGCGATCTTGATCCCGAGGAGGCCCGCCGTCGCATCGAGGCCGGCGAGTCCTATGTCCTGCGCATCAAGGTGCCCGAGGACCGCGGAGACGTCGTCATCCACGATGCCGTCCACGGCGAGGTGACCTTTGATGCCAAGGAGCTCGACGACTTTGTCATCTTCCGTTCCGACGGCACGCCCACGTACAACTTCGCGACCGTCGTCGATGACGCCATGATGAAGATCACTCACGTCATCCGCGGCGACGACCACCTGTCCAACACCCCGCGTCAAGTCATGGTCTACGAGGCCCTCGGCGCGCCCGTGCCCACGTTCGCCCACATCTCCATGATCCTGGGCGCTGACGGCAAGAAGCTCTCCAAGCGTCACGGCGCCACCTCGGTGGAGGAGTACCGCGACGCCGGCTACCTGTCCGACGCCTTCGTCAACTACCTGGCGCTGCTCGGCTGGTCTCTCGACGGCGAGACCACGATCATCCCGCGCGATGTCCTGGCCAGCAAGTTCTCGCTCGACCGCATCTCCAAGAACCCGGCGACCTTCGACCCCAAGAAGCTCGACTGGGTCAATGCCGAGTACATCAACGGCATGTCCGATGCTCAGTTTGCCGACGAGATCATGGTCCCCGAGCTGCACGAGGTGGGTCTCATCGAAGGTAATGTCGAGTATGGCGAGGACTGGATCGACGCGCTTGCCGCCATCGTCAAGCCGCGCACCAAGATGCCGGCCGACGCCGTGAGCGTCGCCGCTCCCATCTTCGCTACGGCCGATACGCTCGAGTATGACGAGAAGTCTGTCAACAAGGGCCTGGCCAAGGAAGGCATGGGTGCCATTCTGGATGCCGCTAAGGCCGCGCTTGAGGGCGTGGACGAGTGGACGGCTGCCAACATCGATGCCGCGCTTGAGCCTCTGCCCGAGCAGATGGACCTTAAGAAGCGCGTGGTGTTCCAGGCCGTGCGCGTCGCCGTCTGCGGCAACATGGTGAGCCCTCCGCTGGGCGAGACCATGGCGCTCGTCGGCCGCGACGACTGCATGGCGCGCATCGACCGCGCCCGCACGATGGCGCTGTAATCGCTGCGCAAACGTATGTATCCGAGCCCCGTTCACCTCGAGCGGGGCTCTTGTTTCTGTAGACGTATGGGATAGGAGGTGCTGGCGCCATGGCAGAGCAACTTTCGCTGTTTGGTTCGCCGGAACCGGAGGAAGCTCCGAAGTCCGCGGCTCCTGCCGCCGCTCTGGCGCAGCCCGAGCCTGCGGCAGAGCTCATTGCCGCCTATGCGAGCGTGGTCCTCGACATCCCGACCCGTGCGCTGTCCGAGCCATTCGCCTACGGCATCCCCCGGTCCCTTGCCAGCGAGGCGCAGATCGGATCCACGGTCCTGGTCCACTTTGGTAACCGTACGGCCGCGGGCTACATCGTCGACATTGCGCCCGAGCTGGCCGACCTGCAAGGTAACGACGCTCTCGATCCCGCGCGCATTAAAGCCATCGAGGCTATCCTCAGCAAACCGCTCTTTACCGCCGAGGCCGCCCGCATCGCACGCTGGATGAGCCGCGAGTATGTCGCGACGCTTTCCGAGTGCCTGCGCCTGTTCTTGCCCCCGGGCGGCAGCCCGCGTGTGGTCAAGGGCGACGACGGCGTGTGGACGGTTGAGCGCCCCGCCGTCAAGCCTATCCAAAACCGCTGGGTGATGCTTACGCCCGAGGGTTTCGACTATACGCCGCCCAAGACTGCTGTCCGCCAGCGTCAGCTCATCGAGGCGCTCCAGTGCGGGCCGGTCACGACGCGCGACCTCAATCTGCTCTATAACAGCATGTCGGCGACCATCAAGGCGCTCGAAAAACGCGGCGTCGTGGTGGTGGAGGAGCGCCGCGCCTGGCGTGGTTGCAGCGAGCAGACCACGCTGTCCTCGGCAAGCGGCAAGGCGCCAGTCGCACTTACCAACGGCCAGCAGCAGGCGCTCGCGCAGATTGAGCGCGCCCGTCTGGACGCTCATGGCGACGTGGTGCTGGTCGACGGCGTCACCGGCTCCGGCAAAACCGAGGTTTACCTTTCGGCGATTGAGCGCGTGCTGGCAGCCGGCCGTTCGGCCTGCGTGCTGGTGCCCGAGATCTCGCTGACGGCCCAGACCGTCGGTCGCTTTCGCTCGCGCTTTGGCGAGACGGTCGCCGTGTTCCATTCGCGCCTTTCGGCCGGCGAGCGCCTGGACCAGTGGGATATGGTCGCCAGCGGTGCCGCCCGCGTGGTCGTCGGCGCCCGCTCGGCGCTCTTTTGCCCGCTTGACGACCTGGGCCTCATCATCATCGACGAGGAGCACGAGACCAGCTACAAGCAGGGATCAAGCCCGCGCTACCACGCGCGCGAGGTGGCGGCCGAGATGGCGAGGCGCTATCGTTGCCCACTCGTGTTGGGCTCCGCCACGCCTTCTGCTGAGGCTCTCGATCGCTGCCGCCGCGGCACGTATAGCGGCGCCACATGGACGCGCGTCGAGATGCCCGAGCGCCCGGGACACGCCGTGCTGCCCACGGTTCTGATCGCCGACCTGCGCCGCGAGTTCGCACACGGCAGTCGCTCCATGTTCTCTAAACCGCTGATGGAAGGCCTGGAGCGCGTAGTTGAGCGCCGCGAGAAAGCCGTGTTGCTGCACAACCGTCGCGGCTTTGCGCCGTTTTTGATGTGCCGCGAGTGCGGCTGCGTGCCCACCTGCAACCACTGCTCCACCGCGCTCACGTACCACGAGCGCACGCACACGCTGCAGTGCCACACCTGCGGTTCGTCCTGGCGCGTGCAGCCCTATCCGGCGCCCACGAGCCGTTGTCCCAAGTGCGGCAGCCGCTACCTGGCAAAAATGGGCCTGGGCACGCAGCAGATTGAGGACGCACTGCACCAGATGCTGCCCGACGACGTTGCTATCATTCGCATGGACGCCGATTCCACGCGCGGCAAGGACGCGCACAAAAAGCTGCTCGAGCAGTTCGATGCTGCCGATTGCGCGGTGCTGCTGGGCACCCAGATGATTGCCAAGGGCCTCGACTTTCCCGAGGTCACGCTCGTGGGCGTGGTCAATGCCGACTTTGCGCTCAAGCTGCCCGATTTTAGAGCAGGGGAGCGCGCCTATGATCTGCTGGAGCAGGTTGCGGGCCGCGCCGGCCGCGGCGATCGCCCCGGCGAGGTTATCATCCAGACCTACCTGCCCGAGGACCCGGTCATTCGCGCCGTCGCAGAGCACGACCGCTCGATTTTTACCGACTACGACCTGGACCAGCGCCGCGACGCGCTGTATCCGCCGTTCGTGCGTCTGGCCAACATCTTGGTATGGTCGACGAACGCAGATGACGCGCGGGGCTACATCGGTCGCATCGCGAAGCTCCTTAAGCGCCGCTGGCATGCCGCCGCGCCCGACTTTTTGCGGGCTGGGAGTGCCGTGCCGCAGGTGCTGGGCCCAGCTTCGTGTGTAATCGAGAGAGCCAAGGACCGTTATCGCTTCCACCTGCTTGTGAAGTCGCCCGTAGGGTACCATGTCTCTGATGATATCGACGCCTGCCTCAAAGAGGTGGGCTCCGTGCGCGGCGTGAGCGTGAGCGTTGACGTCGACGCCTATGATTTGATGTAACAACCCGAAAGGATGGCCATGGAAGCCAACGGAATCGTACTGTCGCCCGACCCTCGTCTGCGCCAGGAGTGCGCCGTCATCGAGGAGATCACCCCGGCGATCGAGGCGCTTGCCGAGAAGATGAAGAAGATGATGTTCGATAACGGCGGTTGCGGCCTAGCTGCTCCGCAGATTGGCGAGCTCATCCAACTCGTCACCATCGACTGCGACTACAGCGACAAGAACGACTACGACCCGTACGTGCTCATTAACCCCGTCATTGTTGAGCAGAGCGACCATCTGGTGCCCTTTAGCGAGGGCTGCCTTTCCATTCCTGGCATTAGCTGCGAGATCGAGCGTCCCGATCACGTTGTCGTCGAGGCGTACGATCTGGATGCCAACCTTATTCGCTATGAGGCCACGGGCGACCTGTTCTGCGTGTGCCTGCAGCACGAGATCGATCACCTGCACGGCAACACCATGTTCGAGCGCCTTAAGCCCATGCAGAGGCTCAAGGCTGTCAAGGAGTACCAGGACGCCCTGGCCCGCGGCGCTCGACCGGGCGAGACGGAGTAGGTCCCACCGTCCCCTTCCGCCGCAGGGCTTAGGTTTTGCTCCATGCTCAAACAGTCCTGCTCGCACGAAGAGCACATTAAGTGCTCTTCGGCTCGTGCGGAACTGCGCGTGGAGCAATAACCTAAGCCCTGCGGCGGAAGGGGACTGCGTTTTCGTGCTCCTTTTCGCCCGGGTGCCGTCGGGCCAGGGAAGGGCGTCTTCGCTGATAATTGCTTTGTTGGAAGAGCTGCTTTTATTGCGGCTCTTTCTTTGGTTTTGGGTATATTTGTTCTTGTTGAATTGTTATTGCGGATGGGCTGGGTACTTGGCTTTCCGCTGTTATTTGTAGCCGTCTCGGCTTTGGTTGAGGGGAGACGTTCTTTATGCGAATTGTGTTTATGGGTACGCCTGATTTTGCTGTGCCTTCGCTGACTTCGCTTTTTGAGGCTGGGAACGAGATTGTGCTTGTCATTACTCGTCCCGATGCTGTTCGCGGGCGTGGTAAAAAACTGGAGCCTTCTCCTGTTAAGGCCAAGGCGCTCGAGCTTGGCCTGCCCGTTGTTGAGGCTAATCGTATGACGCCGGACGTTATCGATCAGCTCGAGGCTGCGGATGCCGATATTTTCTGTGTGGCTGCCTATGGCTGCATTTTGCCTGATGAGGTGCTGCATATGGCACCGCTCGGCATTGTGAATGTTCATGCGTCCTTGCTGCCTCGTTGGCGTGGCGCCGCTCCTATTCAGCGTGCCATTCTTGCTGGTGACGAGGTTGCCGGTGTTTCTATCATGCGCATCGGGCATGGCGTGGATACTGGTGCTTATTGTGCCCAGGCTTCCACGTCGGTTGCCGGTAAGCACGCTGAGGCGTTGACCATGGAGCTTGCCGAGCTTGGCGGCAAATTGCTTGCCGATACGCTTCCTTCGCTTGCCGATGGCTCGGCTGTTTGGACTGAGCAGGATGAGTCGCTTGTCACGCATGCTGCCAAGATTTCCAAGCAGGAAATGCGTCTGGATCCGAAGATGGCGGCGCTCGATTGCGTGCGTCATGTGCTTGCTTCGTCCGATACCGCGCCTGCCCGTTGCGTGATTGCCGGTAAGTCGGTTCGCGTGCTCGATGCTGCGCCGGCTGATGTGTCGCTTGGCGAGGGCGCTGTTGCCGTCAAGAGCAAGCGTGTTTACCTGGGCCTTTCCGATGGCGCGGTTGAACTGCTCGAGGTTAAGCCCGATGGCAAGCGTGCCATGGCTGCTTCTGCCTGGGCTGCCGGACTGCAGGGTGCCGACCTTACGTGGGGTGTACTGTCATGAGCAAGTTGTCTCCCGCGCGCAAGCTTGCGCTCGATGTGTTGATGGAGGCCGACCGCCGCGGTATGTACGCACGCGACGTGTTGTCTTCCCGCGCTTCGGCTAAGGCCATTGACCAGCGCGATTCCGCTTTTGCCGCTCGTTTGGCGCTCGGTGTTGCCGCCACGCAGGGCATTTTGGATGAGTTGCTCGATCAGTTTCTCGATAAACCTAAAAAGGTCGCGCCGCGCGTTCGCATGGCGCTTCGCATCTCGGCCTTCGAGATGCTCTATCTGCATACGCCCGGCCGCGTTGCCGTAAGTCAGGGTGTTGAGCTGGTGCGCAACGGTGCCAAGTCTGCCGCGGGCCTGGCTAACGCGGTGCTTCACAAGGTTGCGGATAACGTTGAGGACTTTGCCACAGCATCCGACGTGGATGAGTCCGAGCGCCGCCTGGTTCGCTTGTCTCGTTTGATGGGTCTTCCTCGCTGGCTGTGCGCTCGTATTATGGCCTCGTTCGACACGCCCGAGGGCGCGCTAAACTTTGCCGGTAATCTGGCGCCTGCACCGCTTGCACTGCACGAGAATGCGTTTGCGACCAAGGCCGATCCGTATATCTCGCAGCTCGTTGAGCCTGTCTTTCCGGGCTGCCATGCGCCGGTCGATGCTCAGGTTACGGTTGCGTCCGGCGTGTTTGAACGCGCCGCTGCCGTTGCCTCGGACCTCAACGCTCAGCTTATCGCTACTGCCGCGACACGTCCCGGTCGTTGCCTGGAGATTGGCGCCGGTCGCGGCACCAAGACCTATGTGATGATGTGCCAGGCCAAGCGTGCCGGGTATGAGCATCAGCATACCGCGCTCGATCTGCACGATCGCAAGTGCGATCAGAATCTCGCGCGCCTGCATAAGGCGGGTATCTCCGGTGTTCGTACGGTGTCGGGCGATGCCTGCGAGCTCAATGAGGTGCTTACGTCCTTTGACGCGATGCTTGGCGAGCCTGCCCTGTTCGACACGGTGTTTATCGATGCGCCGTGCTCTGGCACCGGCACCATGCGCCGGCATCCCGAGATACCGTGGCGCCTGACCGAGAACGACGTTACGACTGAGCTGCCCCGTCTGCAGCTGACGATGCTCAAGGAAGCAGCTGCGCGCGTGGTTGCCGGCGGTGAGCTTATCTATGCCACCTGCTCGGTTTTTGATGAAGAGAACACGCAGGTCGTTGATGCCTTCCTGGCCTCTCCCGAGGGTGCCGGCTTTACCGTGGCACCGCTCTCCGAAGCCCAGATTCTGCAGCTTCCCGAGTTTGCCCAGGCCAAGAAGCTCGTTTCCGTACGCCAAAACGACCGCGGCCTCTTCCAAAGCGTCCCCATAAACGCCGACTCCTACGACGGCCACTTCTGCGCCCGCCTGGTCCGCAACTAATACGGTACCCGAGGGTTGATTCGCTTGCCATGAAATGGGCCTATCTACTACGTTTGGCCGGTTACCCTCAACCATGCCGTTTTTCACGAAATCAAAACCGCAGGTAGAAGGCTTATCGATTTTGCAAAAACGCAGGTGTGCTCGGACTATAGGGGCCAAACGTAGTAGATAGGCCGTTTTCGTGGCGCAACCCCAGACCAGTTGCTTGGGCGTGGGACATTCCTGGAAAAAATTCGGCCCCGCGATCAGCGTTGATCGCGGGGCCACGTTGTTCTTAGTGGTTGTGCGGGCAGTTGGCGCAGCAGCCGTTGGTGGCGCTGGTGCTGGAACCACCGCTTCGTTGGTCGGTGTTGTAGAATCCGCTGCCCTCAAACTTGATGCCGCTGGCCGAGAACGTCTTGGATGCCGGGGCACCGCAGCTCGGGCACACGACCTCGGGGGTCTCGGACATGGGATGCTCAACCTCAAACACGTTGCCGCAGCTCATGCACTTGTAATCGTAGCGCGCCATAATACTTCCTTTTCAGCACAAAGCGGGCAGATCGCTCTGCCCGCATAAATTCAAACAGCTGTAACTGTACCCTATATCGGGTGTTTTATCACGCTTCGCCCCAGAATCTATGGGTGTTGCGCAGGAGCTGTGCGGTTTTGCCCTCGGCGGCCTCAATGTCAGCCTCGTCTGCCTGCCAGGTCCAGTTGCCCGTGGCCACGCCCGGCACGTTCATGCGCGCGTCGTCGCCAAGCCCCAGGATATCCTGCAGCGGCATCATCACCAGGGGAGCGTCGCTTGCTAGCGCGTCGCCCATCAGCTTGGCCGCCACCTCAACACCGCTCGGCTCGTCGCCGCCCGCAAAGGAGCGCGTGCACCAACCGGCGAGCGTCGACGTGTCGTGCGTCGAGGTGTACAGAATCTTGCCCGGCATGGGATACACGCCGTTGCGGACGTCGTAATCGCTAAACTCCAGCACGTCCATACCGGGGAAACCGCAGGTCGAAGCCATGGCACGAACGCCGGGCGTCAGGTAGCCCAGGTCCTCGGCGATAAAGTTGAGCGGCCCCAGTTCGTCATAGGCAGTCTGGAACAGGTCCTTGCCCGGACCCGCCAGCCAGCGGCCGTCGGAGCAGGCCTTACCTGCGGGAATGCTAAAGTAGCTGTGGAATCCCAGGAAGTGGTCCAGGCGCACACGGTCGTAGAGCGAGAACGCGCGACGCAGACGGTCCATCCACCAGCGGTAGCCGTTCTCCTTCATGTGATCCCAACGGAAGGTGGGATTGCCCCACACCTGGCCCTCGGGCGCAAAATTGTCGGGCGGCGCGCCAGAAATCTCAATCGCCTTGCCGGAATCGGACAGCCAGAAGTTCTCGGGCTCGCTCCACGCATCGGCCGAATCGTCCGAAACGTACATAGGAATGTCGCCGATGACCTCGATGCCCTTCTTGTGCGCATAGTTCATGAGCTCGCACCAGGCCAGGTCAAAGCGGTACTGCATGTACGCCTGCAGCTCTGCCTCGTCGTGGAAGCGCTTGTCGTCAATCAGATGCTCGTTGTAGCGCGCGACATCGGCCGGCCAATCGTGACGCGATTCGCCTTCAAAGTACTTTTTGACGGCCATGTAGACGCAGTACTTCTCGAGCCAATCGGTGTTGCGATGCTTAAACGCTGTGTAGAGCGGGTCTGCATCCTCGCCGCCGCGGGCCTTCCAAATCTCAAAGTCGGCCGCCAGCTCCTCCTGGCTTTCGGGCAGCAGGTCAATATTGCCCGCAAAGGCCGAAGGCCCAGCGTAAGGGGAGCGGAAGAAGTCCGTCGGGTTGACAGGCAGAACCTGCCAGTAGCGCATGCCCATAGCGGCCAGATGGTCGATAAAGCGACGCGTGGGCGCACCAATCGTACCGGGCTTGCCGTCGTCAGTGGGCACCGAGGTGATATGGCACACGACGCCCGCGCCGTGATCGAGCGGCTCCTGCAGGCGCTGCTCGGCATGGTGATAGATGATCGACGAGCCCAGCGGATACAGATCGAGCGTGACCGTGCCGTTGTGGATCTCGCACTCGTGACCGCTGATCACGTCACTCGCACATTCGCCGAGCGCCGGAATCGTCACGCGGTGCGAATTGCGCAGGCTGCGGTTGATGATAACCGTCGCGGACTCGCCATTCTTGCCCGTGCGGTTGTAGGCCAGCACCTCGTCGTTGAGCGCAAAGGCCTTGATCTCGCCGTCGATCATAAATGGCAGTGCACGGCGTACGGCGGAGGCGTTCTTGACAATAGCCAGCGTGTCGAAGTCGTGCAGTTGGTCCTTGGTCGGCAGGGTGCGGCGGTTGCCCGGATCGGTAAGGCCCTCCAGGCCGTATTCGTCGCCGTAGTAGATCGAAGGCACGCCTGGGAAGGTCATCTGCATGAGCGTGGCGAGCCAAAAGCGGCTCTTGGCCAGGCCCATCGAGTTCTCGTCCAGGCGCCACTTGCTGCGCTCGCACTCGGGCAGCTGTGACTCGTCGGGGCCGCCGCCGAGCACCGAGATGATGCGCGGACGGTCGTGGCTCGAAAGCAGATTGAGCGCGCAGGACAATGCCTCGCTCGGGTAGTTTTCGCGCAGGGTCTCGATATCCTCGGCGGCCTCGTAGGCGTTCTTGTAGCCCATCAAAAAGCCGATGACCATGTCGCGGAAGGGGTAATCCATGGCAGAGTCCAGCTCGGAGCCCTGCAGGTAGCGGCGCAGATGGCCGTAGCTAATCTTGTTGGATGCGTCTTCCCAGACTTCGCCGAGCAACAGTGCGTCGGGCTTCTCAGCGAGTACGGCCTTCTTGATCTCGGCCAGGAAGTCGTCGGAAAGCTCGTCAGCGACGTCCAGGCGCCAACCATGGGCACCGGCGCGCAGCCATTTGCGGATCACGCCGTCCTTGCCCAGGAGCCTCTCGCGTACCAGCTCGGACTTCTCGTTGATGGCCGGCATGTTGCCCACGCCCCACCAGCAGTCGTACGAGCCGTCCTCGTGGAAAGTAAACGCATCGCGCCACGGCGAATCCTCGCTCTGCCAGGCACCCACGCCGGGGTAGTTGCCATAGCGGTTGAAATATATCGAGTCGTCGCCCGTGTGGTTGAAGACGCCGTCCAGGATGATGGAGATGCCCAGCTTCTCGGCTGCCTGGCAAAGCTCGGTAAAGTCCTGCTCGGTGCCCAGGATCGGGTCGATCTTGGTGTAGTCGGCCGTGTCGTAGCGGTGGTTGCTCGCGGCTTCAAAGATGGGGTTGAGGTAGATGGCCGTAAAGCCCAGCTCGGCGATGCGGGGCAGGTCTTCCTGGATGCCCTTGAGCGAGCCGCCGTAGAAGTCCCAGGTCTTGATGGAGCCGTCCTCGGCGCGCTCGTACACGGGCGGCTCGTTCCAGTCCTCGACCATCCGGCGCTGAATGCCCTTGCGCGGTTTTTCGAGTTGGGCCATTGTGCGCTCGCGCCAATGCTCGTCACGGGCGTAGCGGTCGGGGAAGATCTGGTAGACCATGCCGCGCTCGTACCAGGTGGGGCGGTTCTCGCGATGCTTGTAGACGGTAATCTGGAAGGACGGCACCTCGGCGTAGTCGTAGGTTACGCCCTCGCCGCCGGTGCGGCCCTGGGGCGCGCCCAGGCGAACCTCGGGCTGGCCCTCGATATTGCATATAAAGCTGTACCACACAAGACACGGTTCAGTGCATTTGAGCTCGCCGGTAAAAATGCCATCGCCTTCGTGCTCCATCGGAATCAGGGTCTCGCCGACTTCATCGACCCAGGTACGCAGGGTGAGTGTTGCCTGGTTGGGATCGGCATCCTCCAAAATAACCGAGAGTGCAACGGTAGTTCCTGTGGTCACAGCGCCAAACGGAGTGCGAAACTGCGGTAGGCGGCTGTTGTGTATCAATCTCATAGTACGGTCCAGTTCAATAGAATCACGGCCTACGGGCCATGGGCTTTACGCACAAGATATAAGTATATCTGTTGTACACAGGGTGTATAAACAACATCCGTTTACCATCGGCGAACGGTTGTCCTAGAAAATCGTTTTACCCATCTATAGAACAAGGGGTGTCACGCTGAATGACACCCCTAGTTTATTGAGGATTTGGTTTTGGATCGTCCGGACTAGCGGCGCTTGCGGGCGGCCGTGGCCTTACGGACGGACGTCTTCTTGGACGGGGCCTTTTCCGTTGCCGGAGCGGCGGGGGAGACCGGGGTCTCCTTGGCGGGCGCGGGCTTAGCCTCTGCCTTCGGGGCGGCCTTGACCCCGGCGGCCTTCGGCACCGGCTGGGCCTTTACCTTGGCCTTGGGCTCCTCTTTGGCAGCAGCGGGCTTAGTCTCCGCCTTGGGAGTTGCGGCCTTTGCCGTGGTCTTCTTAGCTGTCGTCGTGCGCTTGCGCGTGGTGGTCTTGGCGGCGGGCTTGGCCTCGACGGTTGCCTCCGGCTTGGACTCGGCAGGCGTCTCCTCGGCCTTGGCGGCCGGCTTAGCGGCCGCCTTGGGGGTAGCTTTCGTTGCAGTGGCCTTGGTAGCCGTCGCCTTCGTAGCTGTAGTCTTCTTGGCGGTCGTGCTCTTGGTCGCGGCTGTTTTCTTGGCTGCAGCTTTGGCCGGAGCCTTTGCGGCCGGCTTGGCCTCGGCGGTCTCGGCCTTTACCTCGGGAGCAGCCTCGGCCTCGGCGCCCTTCTTGGCAGCGGCGGTCGTGCGCTTGCGCGTCGTCGTTGCCTTGGCGGCAGTCGTCTTTGCTGCGGCGGTCTTGGTGGCAGCGGCCTTCGTGGCCGTAGCTTTCTTGGCCGTCGTCTTGCGCGTCGTAGGCTTCTTGGCGGCAGGCTTCGCAGCCGGCTTATCCTTAGCCTCGGGAGCTGCTTCAACCGGCTTCTCCTCAGCCTTGGGCTCCTCAGCAGCAGCGGGCGCCTCAACAACCGGCTCGGCCTTAGGCTCCACAACGGCCGCAGCCTTCTCAGCCACAACCACAGGCTCGTCGACAACCGCCGCCGGCCTCTCAATCTCCGGATGCATAAAGAAGTACAGGTCCAGATACTTGTCGGCCGAGCGCGTCCAGCTAAAGTCCTGGCTCATGGCCTGCGTGACCAGCTGGTTCCAGGCCTCGCGGTTATCCCAGAACAGGCGTGCCGCGCGGAACACGGCGTCGCCCATCTCGTCGCCGTTAAAGTTGGTAAACGAGAAGCCCGTGCCCTCGCCGGTAAATTCGTTATACGGGATCACCGTGTCCTTCAGACCACCGGTCTCGCGCACGATGGGCAGGGTGCCGTAGCGCATGGCGATGATCTGCGACAGACCGCAGGGCTCAAACTTCGAAGGCATCAGGAACATATCGGCGGCGGCATACATACGCTGCGACAGCGCCGGATCGAACTCGATGCGCGCAGCCATGGTGCCGGGGTACTTGTCCTGGAAGTAGCGCAGGCCGTCTTCGTAGTCGCGGTCGCCGGTGCCCAGCACCGCCACCTGAACGCCGCCGGACAGGATACGGTCGAGCGCGTACATGACCAGGTCCATGCCCTTCTGGCGCGTCAGGCGCGTGACCATCACCATAAGCGGACGGTCGTCGCGAACCTCGAGCCCCAGCTCTTCCTGCAGCTTGGCCTTGCACACGGCCTTGCCGGAGCGGTCATCAACCGTGTAGTTTGCGGCAATGCGCTTGTCGGTCGCCGGGTCAAAGCCCGCCACGTCAATGCCGTTCAAAATGCCCTGCAGCGCATAGGAGCGCTCGCGCAGCACGCCGTCCAGGCCCTCGCCAAACTCGGGCGTCTGGATCTCGTTGGCATAGGTGGGGCTCACCGTGGTGATGGCGTCGGCATAGCGCAGCGCGCCCAGCATGTAGTTGATGCTGCAGGCGTCGCAACGCAGCTGCGAGGCGGCCGCCGGAATGTGCGCCACACCCAGGATGTCCTCCATCACGGTGTCGCTAAACTGGCCCTGGAACGCCACGTTGTGGATCGAGAACACGGTCTTGACGCGGTCGTACAGCGGCAGGCCCTGGTAGAACTCGCGCAAGAACACGGGCGCCAGTGCCGTCTGCCAGTCGTTGCAGTGCAGGATGTCGCACTCAAAGCCCTCGGGCAGGTGCTGCAGGCTCTCGGTGATGGCCTTGGAGAAGAACGCAAAACGCTCGCCGTCATCAAAGAAGCCGTACGGATAGTCGCGCGCAAAGTAGCGCTCGTTGTCGATGAACATATACGTGACACCGTCGTGCTCGAGCTTCTCGAGCCCGCAGTACTCGTTGCGCCAGCCCAAGCTCACGTAAAAGTCGGAGAAGTGCTCCATCTGCGCTTTGTACTCGTCCTTGATGGTGGCATACTTGGGCACCATCACGATGACCTCGGCGCCGGCGCGCACAAGCGCCGCTGGCAGCGAGCCCGCCACGTCGCCCAGGCCACCGGTCTTTACAAACGGTGCGCACTCGGCCGAGGCAAACACGATCTGCATCTTTTTGCTGGAATCAGCCATATTGTCTCCCTGTTGCAATTCGAGAATAGCCGCCTGGCGCAAACCGGGCGGCTATTCTGCATGTTACGAGCGATGTTGCGGTGCCTACGTTAATGCACGATGGTGGTATCGGGAGTTAACGGAGCCTTGCCCAGCACCAGGATGTTCTCGGGCGTGCCGCGGAGCTCGGTGTTGGTGGGAACCACGTTGTTCTTGTCCAGGATGGCATTCTCAACGCGGGCGCCGCTCTTGATAATGCAGCTCTGGTTGATGATCGAGTTGGTCACCGAAGCGCCTTCCTCGACCACAACGCCGCGCGAAAGGATCGAGTTGCGCACGGTGCCCTTGATGATGCAGCCGGCCGAGATGATTGAGTTGCACGCGTGGCTGCCGGTCGCATAGCGCGAAGGCGGCACGTCGTGAGCCTTGGTCAGGATCGGGCGCTCGGGATCGAAGAGCTGATCGGCCACGGTCTGGTCGAGCAGGTCCATGCTGCGGCGGTACAGCGACTTCTCGCTAAACACGCCCACGACCTCGCCCTTGTACTCGTAGCTGCACACGTCGATGTTGCCAAAGTCGCCCTGGAGTGCCTCGAGCAGATCCAGATAGTCGGCGGCCTGGTAATGGTCGATGATCTCGAGCAGCGTCTCGCGGTTGACGATGCAGCAGTCCATGGAGGCGTTGTCGCCGTACACGACGCCGGCGCTCACGCCCGTCAGGCGGCCGTTCTCGTTGATCTGCAGCTTGGTCTCGTCATCGACGTTGCGCGTGGCCTTGCAGTACACCACGGTCATCTGAGCGCCGGAGTTCTCGTGCGCGTCGATGATGGTGTTGAGGTCCATGTTAAAGATGATGTTGGTGCCCATCATCACAACATAGGGCTTGTCCGAGCGCTGGAACAGCGTCTTGTTGGAGATGATGTCGCGCAACAGGAAGCGCATGCCGCCCTTGGTGGTGCCATACGCGTTGCCGGGCACCATGAACAGGCCGCCCTTCTTGCGGTCCAGGCCCCAATCCTTGCCCGAGCCCACGTGGTCGATCAGCGAGCGGTAGTTGCCCGGCATGACGACGCCGACGGTCTTAATGCCGGCATTCATCATGTTGGACAGCGGGAAGTCGATCAGGCGGTAGCGGCCCAAAAACGGAACGGACGCGATGGGGCGGTCCTTGAGCAGCACGCTGCCGTAGGTCGAAGAGTAGTTAGCGGTGATATAGCCGATGGCCTTGCGATTGATCATCGGATCATTCCCCCTTCCCGATAACGACGTCATTTCCAACGACGGCCGTATCCTTGGTGGTATCGACAGAGCCGAGCTTCACGCCCTCCTCGACCGTGGAGTTCTCGCCCAAAATAGCGCGGCAGATGTGCGCGCCGCTCTTAACGTGCGCACCCGGCAGCAGCACGGAGTCCTCGACCACGGCACGCTCCTCGATGATGACATCGGTCGAAAGGATCGAGTGGCGAGCGGTGCCGTAGATCTTGCAGCCGTTGGAGACCAGGCAGTCGTCCAGGCGGCCGTCCGGGCCAATGTAGTGCGGCGGACGCGTGGTGATGTTGGACATGATGGGGAAGTTCTTGTCAAACAGATCGAACTCGGGGTTGTTGCCCAGCAGGTCCATCGAGGTCTCGTGGAAGCTGGCGATGGTGCCAACATCCTTCCAAAAGCCGTGGAACTCGTAGCTGTACAGGCGCTTGCCCTCGCCGAGCAACTTGGGGATGATGTCTTTGCCAAAGTCGTGGCTCGAGCGCTGGTCCAGGGCGTCCGCCTCGAGCGCCTCGATCAGCACGTCGGCCGAGAAGATGTAGATGCCCATGGACGCGAGGTTCGAATCGGGCTTCTCGGGCTTCTCGGTAAACTTGGTGATGCGGCCGTCCTCGGGGTCGGTGGTCAGGATGCCAAAGCGGCTGGCCTCCTCCCACGGCACGGGCATAACGCTCACCGTGAGGTCGGCGTTGTTCTCAATGTGCGTCTTGAGCATCTTGCGGTAGTCCATGCGATACAGGTGATCGCCCGAAAGAATCAGGACGTACTTGGGGTCGTTGGCCTTGATGTAGTCGAGGTTCTGCGTAATGGCGTCGGCCGTGCCCGCATACCAGGCGCCGCCGGTCTGCGTCTCGTACGGCGGCAGGATCGACACGCCGCCGTCGCGGCTGTCCAGATCCCAAGCCTCGCCGGAGCCCACGTAGGCATGCAGCAGGTAGGGGCGATACTGCGTCAGAACGCCCACCGTGTCGATGCCCGAGTTGGAGCAGTTGGACAGCGAAAAGTCGATAATGCGGAACTTGCCACCAAAGCTAACCGCCGGCTTAGCGATCTTTTGGGTGAGTGCCCCCAATCGGCTGCCCTGTCCTCCTGCGAGGAGCATCGCGATGCATTCTTTCTTACTCATCGATTTCTCCTTCTGTCATCGATGTTCTTAAACCCATTAGCGACGGGCGCAGCGCAACGTCGCGCCCGTCGAGTAATGCCGTGCTGGCATAAGGGAGCTAGCACGGCATTACGCGTGCCAGATCTCGTCGCGGTACTCGCGAATGGTGCGGTCGCTCGAGAACCAGCCAGAGGAGGCGGTGTTGAGCAGAGCCTTGCGGTTCCAGGTCTCCTGGTCGCCGTAGCTGCCGGTGAGCTTCTCCCACGCATCCACGTAGCTGCGGAAATCGGCCATGACCAGGTCGGGGTCGTTGTTGTTCATGAGCTCGTTGTAGATGCTCTCGAAGTTGCCCGAAAGACCCGCAAAGGTGTTGTCCTTGAGCTCGTCCATCACGCGGCCCAGACGCTCACGGTCGCCGTTGAGGGTATCCCACGCAAAGTAGCTGTTCGATGCCCAGAGCTGCTCGACCTCGGGAGCGGTCAGGCCAAAGATGGCCTCGTTCTCGCGGCCGGCTAGGTCGGCGATCTCGATGTTGGCGCCGTCGAGGGTGCCCAGCGTAATGGCGCCGTTCATCATGAGCTTCATGTTGGACGTGCCCGAGGCCTCCTTGCCGGCCGTGGAGATCTGCTCCGAGATCTCGGCGGCGGGGTAGATGAGCTGGGCGTTGCTCACGCGGAAGTTGGGGATAAAGCAGACCTTCATGACCTCGTTGACGCGCGGGTCATTGTTGATGACGTCGGCCACGGAGTTAATGAGGCGGATGGTCTCCTTGGCAAAGGTGTAGCTCGAGGCAGCCTTGCCGCTAAAGATGAAGGTCGTCGGCGTTACGTGGAAGTTGGGATCGGCGATGCGACGGTTGTAGATGTCCATCACCTTCATGATGTTCATGAGCTGGCGCTTGTAGGCGTGGAAGCGCTTTACCTGAACATCGAAGACGGTGTTGGGGTCAATGACCAGACCAGTCTCGGCCTTAACGTAGGCGGCAAGGCGCTCCTTGTTGGCGCGCTTGGAGGCACCCACGGCCTTCAGGAACTCGGTATCGTTCTGGAACTCTTTGAGTTTCTCCAGCTCAAAGGCGTTCTTCAGCCAGCCGTCGCCAATGGCCTCGGTCACGAGCTTGGCGTAGGTGGGGTTGGCCTCGGCAAAGAAGCGACGGTGCGAGATGCCGTTGGTCTTGTTGTTGAACTTCTCGGGCGTCAGGGCATAGAAGTCCTTGAGCACGATGTTCTTGATGATGTCGGAGTGGATCTTGGCCACGCCGTTGACGCTGTGGCTGCAGATCACGGACAGGTTGGCCATGCGAATCTCGCCGTCCCACAGGATGGCGGTCTGACGCAGACGCTCCTGCCAGCCCTCCTGCGTGGTGTCGAACGACTCGTGCCAACGACGGCTGATCTCGTCGATGATCTGGTACACGCGGGGGAGGAGCTTGGAGAACATGCCGATGGGCCACTTCTCCAGGGCCTCGGGCAGGATGGTGTGGTTGGTGTAGCTCACGACCTGCGTCACGATGTTCCAGGCGTCGTCCCACTCGAGCTTCTTCTCGTCGATGAGGATGCGCATGAGCTCGGGTCCGCACATGGCGGGGTGCGTGTCGTTGGTGTGGATGGCCACAAACTGCGGCAGCAGCTCCCAGTTCTCGCCGTGCTCCTTCTCAAAGGTGTCTAGCAGGCTGTAGATGCCGGCCGAGACAAACAGGTACTCCTGCTTCAGGCGCAGCAGGCGGCCGTGCTCGCCGGCGTCGTTGGGGTAGAGGATGGCGCTGATGGCCTCGGCCTCGGCGCGCTCGGCGTCGGCCAGGGCATAGTCGCCGCGGTTGAAGGCCTCAAGGTCAAAGTGCTCCTCGACCGGCTCGGCAGCCCAGACGCGCAGCTTGTTGACAGTCTCGCCGGCATAGCCCACGACGGGGATGTCATAAGGGACGGCCAGGATGTCCTGCGTGTCCACCGTGCGGTAGAACGTGCGACCGTTCTCCTCAAAGCCCTCAACGTGACCACCAAACTTGATGGTTACGGCCTTGTCCTGACGGCGGACCTCCCAGGGATAGCCGTGGGTAAGCCACTCGTCGGTGGCCTCGACCTGGCTGCCGTTGACGATCTCCTGCTTAAACAGGCCGTAGCGGTAGCGCATACCGTTGCCGTAGCCGGCAATGCCCTCGGCTGCCATCGAATCCAAAAAGCATGCGGCAAGACGGCCCAGGCCACCGTTGCCCAGCGCCGGATCGGGCTCCTGGTTTTCGATGACGGACAGGTCGAAACCCATGTCGTCGAGCGCCTCGGCGACCATGTCGCGCACGCCAAAGTTGAGCAGGTAGTTGTCGAGCAGGCGGCCGATCAAAAACTCGATCGAGAAGTAATACACGCGCTTCTTGCCCTCGGCGGTCACACGGGCGTCGCTGGTGGTGGCAACGGTGCGTGCCTTCTCGGCCACGAGCTTGGCCAGGGCGTTAAAGCGGTCGAGGTCGCTGGCGGCCTCGACGCTCTTGCCGCTGATGCTCATGACAGCATCGCGATAGAGCTCGGTAAACTCCTGCTTGTTGTCGAAGATCTTATTCATACGTTCCTTTCCCCCGGGGATGTTTCTCCCGGAACGGTTATGACTTGTATCCTACGCCTCGGCGAGGCGGGTAGTTACAACTGTAACGGCTTTGTTACGCATCCTTGCCAGACGCTTTAACAGCGCCTGCCTTAGCCTTGGGAGCAGCCTTTTTATTGGTTGCCTTCTTGGCCTTGGGCTTAGCCGTAGCCTTGGCAGCGGGCTTGGCGGTCTTCGCCTTAACCGGAGCCTTCTTAGCAGCCGCGGCCTTGGGCTTCACCGAGGACGTGCGCTTATGCGCCGCCTTCTTGGGCTTCTCGACCACCGGCGGCTTGTAGCTGCTGGGACCGCGGCGTTTGAGCACCACGCCTGCCAGGCCGGGCACCTTCATCTCGATGGAGTCCATCTGCCCGTTCCAGGGATAGGGCTCGCTCGAACAGGTGTAGGGCTCCTCACCGGCGTATCCGCTGCCGCCAAACTCGGGACGGTCGGAATCGAAGATGACCTCCCAGTCGCCCTCGCGCGGCACGCCCACGCGGAAGCTCTCGTAGCTCGCCGGGTCAAAGTTGATCAGGATCACCAGGTCGTCATCGACGTCCTCGCCCTGACGGACAAAGCTCACGATGGACTGCTTGGAGTTGTCCGCGTCGATCCAGGTAAAGCCATCGTCGGTGTAGCCGCGCTCGTACAGGGCGGGCTCGGCGGTATACAGGTGGTTAAGCGCCTTGATAAACGCCTGATGATGACGGTGGGTCTCGTACTCCTCGGTCAAGAACCACTGAATGGACTCGTAGTAGCGCCATTCAATAAACTGGCCGATCTCGTTGCCCATAAAGTTGAGCTTGGCACCGGGGTGCGTCATCTGGTAGAAGGCCAGCGTGCGCAGGCCGGCAAACTGGCGCCACCAGTCGCCCGGCATACGGCCGATGAGCGAGCACTTGCCGTGCACGACTTCGTCGTGGCTCAGCGGACAGATAAAGTTCTCGGTAAAGGCATACATGATGGAGAACGTGAGCAGGCCGTGGTTGCCGGGGCGCCACGGATAATCGGTCTGCATGTAGTGCAGGGTGTCGTTCATCCAGCCCATGTCCCACTTGTAGTGGAAACCCAGGCCGCCGTCCTGCGGCGGGTAGGTCACGAGCGGCCACGCGGTGGACTCCTCGGCCATCATCATCACGTCGGGGTAGTGCGCCTCTACAGCGCAATTAACTTGACGGATAAACGCGCTGGCGTCCAGGTCCTCCTCGGTACCGTACTTGTTGAACTTCTTTTGGCCGGGATCGTCGATTCCAAAGTTGAGGTACAGCATGCTGGACACGCCGTCCATGCGAATGCCGTCCACGTGGAAGTTCTCGAGCCAGTACAGCACGTTGGAGACCAGGAAGGAGCGGACCTCGCCGCGGGCGAAGTCAAACTTGTGCGTGCCCCAGTTGGGGTGAATCTCGTGCTCAAACAGCATGTGGCCGTTGAAGGTGGCAAGGCCGTGGGAGTCGGCGCAAAAACCGCCGGGTACCCAGTCCATGATCACGCCGATGCCTGCCTCGTGGCACGCATCGATAAAGTGCATGAGCTGCTGCGGGTTGCCGTAGCGCGACGTGGCGGCATAGTAGCCGGTCGTCTGGTAGCCCCAGGAGCCATCGAAGGGATGCTCCATAAGCGGCATTACCTCAATGTGCGTGTAGCCCATGTCGCGCACGTAGTCCACGAGCTCCACCGACAGGTCGTCGTAGGTATAGAACTCGCCGCGCTGCGCGGGGAAGGGATCCATGGGTCCGGGGTAGTTGCCGTACTCGTCGGGCTCGCCCTGCGGCGCGTCGCCGTGGCGCTTCCACGAGCCAATATGCACCTCGTAGATGTTGAGCGGCTGCGACATGTGGTTGTGGCCGGCGCGGCGCTTGAGCCACGCGGCGTCATTCCACTTGTAGCCATCGAGGGTCCACAGCACGCTCGCGGTACCCGGAGGGCACTCGGCCTTAAAGGCATACGGATCGGCCTTGTAGAGCTTCTCGCCCTCGTTGGTCTCGATGAGATATTTATAGAGCTGGCCCTGCTCGGCGCCAGGAATAAAGCCTTCCCAAATAGCGCTCGTATGAACGGGCACCAGTGGGTTGGCTTCCTCATCCCAGTCGTTAAATTCGCCAATGACATGGACACTCTTTACATCGGGCGCCCAAACGCAAAAGCGCCAGCCGCGCGTACGGTTCTGCGTGTCGGGATGCGCGCCCATCTTTTCCCAGCTGCGCTCCCACATTCCAATGCCAAACAGATAGACATCGTCCTTAGAGAGCTCCGGTGCGTGCGGAGCCGGTTTGCGAGTTGCGGGCTTTTTAGCCGTTGGCTTTAGCTTTGTATCGCTCACGTTTGATCCCATCATGACGCGGCAGCGTGTTGCCTTGGTGACTAGATGCGAAAGGTCCAAGGCTGCACGAATCGAAGGGACGGCGAAGTTTCTGTGATTCGTTCCACCTCGCGTGCTCGGTGGAACTTTCGGCAGAAACTACGATAACACCTGTGCGTTAGTTTTATGGACGAAAGCGGATTTGCGGGGGCGTTTAATCGGTAAGCGACATGTTTATACCACTGGCAGAATTGACGTGGTAAAACTCTTGACAGTTTTACCAATTTGGGTTTCAAAATTGTTTGGCTGACGTTTGGTAAAACGTTTTTAGCAGGATGTTTACCATTTGATATCGAAAGGTTCGTTTATGTCCCATACCGCCGCTCCCAAGGTTGCTTTTATTTTCGATTGCGACGGCACGCTGGTTAATAGCACCCCCGTTTGGGCCTATGCACAGCCCGAGTTATTGCACCGCCACGGTGTCGACGTGACCGTGGATGACTTTGCCCAATTTGAGCACCTGTCGCTGGAGGACGAGTGCCAGGCCTACCACGACACGTGGGGCATTGGCGCGAATGGCGAGGAGCTGTATCGCGAGCTGGGCGAGATTTTGATTGATGGGTACTCCAAGGTGTCGCCGCGCGAGGGTCTCCTGGCATTTTTGGAGCAGGCGAAGGCGGCGGGCATTGCCATGTGCGTGGCTACGTCCACGCCGGCCGAGCTGGTGCAGTCCGCGCTCGCTGGTGCCGGGCTCGACGCTTACATGGAATTTGTTACCACGACGGGCGAGGCAGGACGCTCCAAACAGTTCCCCGACGTATACGAGCTGGCGCTGCGCCGCCTGGAAGAGCGCCATGGGCACAAGTTTGAGCGCGCATGGGTGTTTGAGGACGCCGTTTTTGGCCTTAAGAGCTCTGGGGTCGCCGGCTTTAAGCGCGTGGGCATCTATGACCCGCACGGCCGCATGAAGCGCGACGAGGTGCGTTCCAACTGCGATATCTTTATCGACAGCTATGAAGAGCTGGACCTTGACCGTGTGCTTTCGTTTGAGGGATAGGCGAGGGCTGTGGCTTGCAAAGTATTATTGGTCTGCGGCTCGCCCGTGGTGGCAAGCGCGGATCTGTTGCGTAGGCTAGCAGGGGAGTGCGACCACGTTGTCGCCGTGGACCGCGGACTCGACGCGCTGCTGGGCGCGGGATTGGGCTGCGACGTCTATGTGGGGGATGCCGACACGGTGAGCGATGCGGGCCGCGCGTTGGTCGATGCCGCCACCGATTTTGAAGTTGAGCGCCACGACCCGTACAAGGACCATACCGATCTGGCGCTGGCGCTCGATTCCGTCCGCCGTCGCTGGCCGGGTGCCGAAGTGGTTGCGACCTGCGCCACCGGCGGCCGCCCGGATATGGCCCTTTCCGTACTGGGGCTGCTCGCGAGCTACGAGGATGCTCCCATCTGGATCGCCGAGGACAAGGTGGTCGCCCGCATCCTGCGCGGAGGCGAATCGTGGACCATCGAGGGCTCTGAAGGTAAGACGTTCTCCATCATTGCCATAGCCCCTGGGACGGTTGCAAGCGAGCACGGCCTTGAATGGGAACTAGATCACAGCCCCTTGGGCCTGTTGGCCGACACCGGCATCAGCAACGTCGTCAGGTCAACAGCAACGATCCAAGTCCACACCGGTATCGCCATCGCGTACCTCTACAAAAAAGGGCAATAACATCAGGGTTTTTATCCGCCGTCCCAGGAAAACCGTAAGGCAGAGAATCAATCCAAAATTCCCCCTTGCACCCCACGCCAACTTCCCCTATAGTATTTCCTCGTCACGGGGGCGTAGCTCAGCTGGGAGAGCGCTTGACTGGCAGTCAAGAGGTCAGGGGTTCGATCCCCCTCGTCTCCACCACCGTGAATGCAAAGCCTCCGGGAAACCGGAGGCTTTTTTCATATACAGCCATCGCGCAAACCATAGTGACGCCACACCAACACCCACACCCCAAAAAGTTGCGCAATTTACTTCTCGCTTTTGTACATAGTTTGTTAACCCAGCTTAATTTCTTTTTACATTTCACGCCCTCAGCTTTGCAGCTCGGGTGATGTGCGCCAGCAGGCACACCTGCATAACCTGCGTCAGTGTGAACAAGTTCGCAAAATAACCACCTTAAGCACTGCGAATGAATGATATGTTGCCGCGCACGGCCTCAATCGGTTCTGGCCGCCTTGTGTTAGGATATCTTCCGCTACATGGGTTCAACTGCGCTCACGGTTTAACTGGTCGCGAAGCACAGGGTAGATCAGCATCCGGCCGTAACGGCGGTGCCAGAAAAACCACGAGCTCCAATAGCGTCGTCATGCGTATCGCATCGAATGGCTTACACTTTTCTATGTACAAGCTTTTTCGAACCGATATTTCATGACAATTCGCAGCAGTCCTACAGCTGTTTGCGTGCGGTCCAGTTTTGTTCCTGCTTGACTGGGTCGCACGCAGCCAGCTGGAGACGCGGTCATTTTGCGATACACGTCCGCGTCTCTAGCCACTGCACTCATATTATGAGTATGTCTAATCTAAAATTTCAGGATGACGGCCGCCTGAAGCTGCTGATCATCGTGGGCACCCGCCCCGAGGTCATCCGCCTGTCCGAGGTCATCAAGAAGTGCCGCCGCCACTTCGACTGCCTGCTGGCGCACACCGGGCAGAACTACGACTACACCTTGAACGGCATCTTCTTCCGCGACCTGTCGCTCGACGACCCGGATGTCTACCTGGACGCCGTGGGCGCCGACCTGGGCGAGACCGTGGGCAACATCATCGCCGCGAGCTACAGGCTCATGGTCCAGGTCCAGCCCGACGCGCTGCTGATCCTGGGCGACACCAACAGCTGCCTGTCCGCCGTCGCGGCCAAGCGCCTGCACATCCCCATCTTCCACATGGAGGCGGGCAACCGCTGCAAGGACGAGTGCATGCCCGAGGAGACCAACCGCCGCATCGTCGACGTGATCTCCGACGTCAACCTGGCCTACTCCGAGCACGCCCGCCGCTACCTCAGGGACACCGGCTGCGCCCCCGAGCGCACCTACGTCACGGGCTCGCCCATGGCCGAGGTCCTGCGCGCCAACCTCGAGAAAATCGAGGCCTCAAAAGTGCTCTCCGAGCTCGGCCTCGAGCCGAAGCGCTACATGCTGCTCTCCGCCCACCGTGAGGAGAACATCGACACCGAGGCGAACTTCACGAGCCTGTTCACCGCGATCAACGCGCTTGCCGAGAAATACGACATGCCGATCCTGTACTCCTGCCACCCGCGCTCCCGCAAGCGCCTGGAGGCCACCGGCTTCGAGCTCGACCCGCGCGTGCGCATGCACGAGCCCATGGGCTTCCACGACTACAACTGCCTGCAGATGAACGCCTTCGCCGTGGTGTCCGACTCCGGCACCCTGCCCGAGGAGTCCAGCTTCTTCGCGAGCGTCGGGCGCCCGTTCCCGGCGGTGTGCATCCGCACCTCCACCGAGCGCCCCGAGGCGCTGGACAAGGCGTGCTTCACGCTCGCCGGTATCAGCGAGCGCGGCCTGCTGCAGGCCGTCCACACCGCCGTCGAGCTCGACGCCGAGGGGTCGCTGCCCGAGGCGCCCGTTCCCGACTACGCAGACGAGACCGTGTCCACCAAGGTGGTCAAGATCATCCAGAGCTACACCGGCGTGGTAGACAAGATGGTGTGGAGGAAGAACCTGTAATCGTCAAGGTTTGAACTATGGAGTCGCTGGATGGCGAAAGAATCCGATAACTTTGCCAGGAATTTAGCAATTTCAGTTGTAACCGGCCTGTTTGTTATTGGTGCCGAAGTAGCTGCAGCCTATTTGGTGCTACGGGTGGAAAGTCCACTACTTGTCAACAATGTTGTTGGATTCGCAGGCGATTATGAAAAAGCGACGGACAGGATTTAAGAGCTCAGAGAAGAGGTCGCTGGACAGAAGCGCCTGAAATCGTGGGAAAGCAATAGTTCTGATTCCGTTGCCGCAATAATAATTACTAACGCAATCGTTGAGTAGCCTTTGTTGTGCTCGCTTTAAATAAGAGTACCTCAGAAATGGCTTTGAGTATTTAATATCTGAGAAGCGGTGCTGGGATTTTGGGTTTTCTTGAGCTCCTAACAGGGTAGGTTCTACGTCCTCTGCCTTATTAGGAACTCAAGAAGCCTTCTAATTTGTTATAAAATTAACTTGATTTGATTCATTAAGAAGATCGCTCTTAGATCTAAACGTAAGGTGGTTCAAATTGCAAATTTCAGGATTCTTTTCCTATGCTCATGCAGACAATGCCTATGATTTTTTGAGTCATTTGAAAGATGATTTATGTACAGAGTTTAATATCCTCAGCGGCTCAACCCTTGATTTGTATATTGACCGCGAATCAATTGCCTGGGGCGATAACTGGCGTAAAAGCATAGCATCCGGCATTAATGATGCCGGCTTCTTCATTCCAATATTAAGTCCCAATTACTTTAATAGCGGTTCTTGTAGAGCCGAGCTAACTCAATATATGGGAAAATCAAAAGAATTAGGCGTGAAAGACCTTCTTCTTCCTCTGCTTCTTGCGGATATTAAATCTGAGTCGCTTGGACTGGACACTACTCTCGTTTCGAATGTGCTTGAGTATCAATATCTGGACATTTCAGATCTTCGGTTTCTCGAAAGGGGCTCCGGTCAATATATTAAAGTTGTCAACAATGCAGCAAGGAAGCTGTGGGAAGCAAATGGCCGACTTATTTCAATGGTGGATGTAGACTCTTATACACACCATGACAACATTGAACATATTCCTGCAGATGTTAACGGGGGGCATGAGGAGTCCTCCAATGATGACGGCAGCTTTCTTTTAGATTCTATAGCCGATTTTCAGCCTACCCTGGATGATATGACCGCCTCAACGGAACTAATTAATTCGGATATTGTGTCTATTGGAGGATGCATAAATAAGGCAAACGATCTGATTGAAAAGAAGCGGAAGCTAAACCAGTTGGATCCAAAAGTGGCATTAGCGTTGACTGGGCAACTTGCTACAGAGCTAAGACCTATTTCTTCTTCATATGCTGAGCATGCTGACCAGTTTTTAGATGCTGTTAATAAAACAGAACGTGTTTTAACTCCTTTATTTACTTACTGGAAGAATTTTAATTCCGAAGAAGATAATTTGGAATCGTTCCAGAATTTAATAATTGCCACAAAAGAAGCTAGGGCAAAAGTGCAGTCATTTAAAGACAGCATTGAGCCCGCGAAGCGGCTTTCGCGTTCGTTGTTTAAAACCATGCAGTCAATTGAATCCTCGACTTCAATTTGCCTTGCGGCTATGGATGTTGTAATTGGCTGGCAAGAATTGCTCGATGATTAATATCTGACGCCATCATATTTTCGATACGGCTCGCTCATTGGATGTGGAATTTAGTGACCATGAAGTCCAACTCCGACAATTTACGCGTTAGCTCTATTCAGGCCGTCATGAAGCACGTGAAGGCCAAGGGCGTGCGCGTGGTGGTCTACGAGCCCTCGCTGGACGCGCCGGAGTTCTTCGGGTCTGAGCTCACGCACGACCTGGAGGCCTTCAAGGCCGGCTGCGACGTGATCGTCGCCAACCGCTGGAGCGACGAGCTCGCGGACGTGGCGGACAAGGTGTACACGAGGGATCTGTTTAAGCGGGATTAGGGGTGCAACAGTTCGCATTGAGCGTGCATCGCCTTCCGTTGATTGACTGTGATGAGGATGAGGGACCATCGGCTAGCGTCGATGGCCCTCATCCCTTTTAGGTAAATAAAATGCCGTTCGAATGTCTGGGCCAATACGTGTGCCACTGTTTAACGTTAAGCTGACACCAATGGATAGAATCAAGTGGCGAGGAAATACTCGTCCTTGCATTTTGTCGTTTGCTAAAAAACCTATATCTTTTGCTAAAATTCCAATTGGTTGTTCCGTAATCTTCGTTTCGATTCAGTAATTTCTGGCGGTATATTCGGCATGGTTAAACCATCTGAGTTCGATAGCTTTGCAATCTATGCCTCTAGCGTTTCAGGTGAAGATATTTCGCTCTCAATTGATGTAAATGTTTGGATTGATAGGAAACAAGGTTGCGACCTAGATTTCGGCATTAGCATCCCTCCCACATCAGAATCCGGAATTATGACGATTTATGTTCCGTATCGATTCTCAAGGAAGCAGATTATTGATTTGTCCTACATGTTGCACGATCGCTATATTTATCGCGCAATTTTCAATGAAAACAAGATGATTAGGGATGCGTTAATTGCGCCTGGAGGCTCTGATAATTCTAGTGACAATAATTTTGCGATTTGTTCGCTAAGCTTATCTAGCTTGGTGTTAAAACGCCATTCTCAAGGGGGCTCGCTTCTTCAATTTCGCTTTAACGACAACGACCAAATTACCCCTAAGTACTATAGATTTAGGCTTCCAATTCCGCCATTAGATTTATCCATCGCTAGCGTCGGTGATCTGCGAGAGGTCATTGTTGGGCCTATTATTCCATTCCGCACTTTTGCTTTTATTGAGTTTAATCAATTGCGTGGTCTTCCGGAAGACATTGGTCATGACTTGATCTGTTCACAAAGTAAAATTGCCAAAGTAAAGTTAGCTTTAGTGGCGGATGCCGAATGGACCGTTGAATCATGGATGACTCCATATAAAGTTCGTCAGCTTGAAACGCAAGGTTGGGGTAATTACCAGGAGAAGCTCTTGCCAATTGGTCATTCATGGTTCCAGAGAAAGCCACGATATACTGTTTACCAATGGGAAGAAGCCCAAAGTTCATCTATTTTTGAGTTTTGTTTATCTCGTAAAGTAATAAGTATCAAGACCATTCTTTTCTACCTATTCGTTTTAGTTGGGGTCGATTTAATTACTAATGCGCTCGTGAGCTGCGCACAAACCCTGTCACCTATACTTATTGATTTAGCTTCAAAATGCATACAAGGAGTTTGGTAAAGTGAAAATAGCAACAATGGCTATTATGAAAATACGTCACGAGTTTTTCGACATGATTGTTTCGGGTGTAAAGAAATATGAGGTCAGAGACATGTCCCTTGAAGGCGTGGACATTATTGTCTATCGCGATTCTGTCACAGACTCATATCTCGGTTCATTCTATGTTGAGAAAGTCATTAAATTTAATCGGTCGGAAGACGAACTCGTCTGCAAATTATCGTCCGTTGATTCCTATACTTTCCTAGAACTTTTCCCTATACCTGAAAATGGTGGCCCAATCAATCTGTGGGCAGCAAAGCTTTCGACTCAAGTGTCACTGAAAGAGCTATTCGGCTCTAGTAACTTTTCTTAAAGCCAGAAATTTCGGAGGAATTGCTATGGGAAATACTAGGGGATCTTTAATCAAAGAGATCTCGTGCTCAAACCTTGATGTTAACGATAGTTTCTTTGATTCACTCCGAGATAATTATGGGCCTGAATTCGATAGGTGGTTTAAAGAAAAATGCGTTGATGGCGGGCGCAATGCACTCGTAATTCGAGAAGGAGAGAACCTGTACGGTCTTTGCATATTTAAGGTCGAGCATAATGAGCCTATAAATAGTGATGGAGATATTCCTTGTGAAATAGCACTCAAGATATGCACCTTTAAAGTTTCGGACGAGGCGCGTGGAGTTAAGTTTGGTGAAAGACTGCTCCGTTCTGTTTTTGAAAAGTGCTACAGCGAGGTAATTCCATTCATTTATCTTACGACAGGCTCAATTCAGGAGTCGCTTATCAAACTTCTTGAAGAATTCGGTTTTCATCAATACGGAACCATAAAATCGCGTGGCGCAAAAATCGCTGATTGCGTTTTTGGCAAGTGGATTACACCACACCATGATAGTCATATTCTTGATAAAGATATGTTTGCTCGTGAGTTTTTTCCGTCTTACAAGGATGATTCAACTGTCGGAAAGTTTCTTGTCCCAATTCAGCCAGAATGGCACGAGAAATTATTTCCCGATATATCAGATTTCCGCCACTCGTTGTTTGGGCAAACTCTGCAATTCCAAGCATCAGAAGGCAATGCAATCCGTAAAGCCTATGTTTGCAAGTCATCTATAAATCGCATCATGTCGGGCGACCTATTGTTTTTCTATCGAAGCAGAGATAGACACTCCGTTGAGGCCTATGGTGTTGTAAGAACTTGTGCGAGAACGAAAGATTTCTGCACAGTATTGAAGTTAATAAAGGGGCGAACAGTTTACACTGACTCCGACCTTAGAGCACTTATGGGGGAAGTGGATCATGGCTTGCTTGTTATTAGCTTCGATCTTTTGGGTTATATACATCCGCCAATTGATGTCAATGATATGAAAAGATATGGAATAACTATTCCCCAAAGCATTGTGCGCATCGGCGAAAGCGCTTATATGAATATATTCAGGCAGAAACAATTATGGCAGCAATATTAATTTCAATTAAGAAGCAGTACTCAGATTTAATATTTGAAGGCTCGAAAACTGTCGAGTATAGGAAGGTGCTGCCATCTAAACCAGTCGATCGTTGCTTCATATATGAATCAAGAGGTTCTGGTAGGGTTGTCGGTTATTTTACGTTATCAAAAACCACGAGCTGTTCCCTGACAGAGGCATGGAGCTTAACATCCGACGCCGGCGCACTGAGTAAAACCCAGTTCGATATTTATTATGAGGGAAGAAGCAAATCGGTTTTATTTTATATTGCTTCTTGCCATAGGTTTGATAAGCCTTTTGAGCTTAGCGAGTTGGGAATAAAAAGGGCCCCACAATCTTTCATTTACCTTTCTGATGCTGAGGCCGATCAATTGGAGTCACGCCCAAGCTATTCCATAAATGAACGATTTAATTCCATTTAACAGTTAGATTTTTCGAAGGACCACGTTGTAATCCAACTTGAACTGGCCAGTATCGAATAACGCCGATGCTGGCCAGTTCAAGATTTGGGAAAAGAAGCTCCTGCCATATTGTCCATTGTCTCATACCTTATACAAATCGATTTTCACTATGAAGTTCAGAGCGAATAGGCGGTTTGTATCGAAACTATGGGCTGCAGAACAGCAATCGTGCATAACTATTGGATTTAGGATTATAAGCAGCGGGAACGACGATGAACATAACAAACCTACCTGAATTTTTTTCGATCATTTTAGCGATCCTCGCGCTATTCATTTCTTGTTACCAGACTCGACTCAGCAATAAACAGTCTCTATTTCATCGACGATTGAATATATGGATAACCGTCGATAAGCTCATGAGCGTTTACATCAATAATGCTAAGAACCTGGAACAGAACGATAAACCACAAATGGCTGTCGATCTGCTATTTGTTTGGCTGACGAACACTACGTACCTGCAATCAATTTCGGCCTCAATAAACCATGTGTTAGATTCTGACCTTCAGCTCAAATTACATCTAAAGCTTGATGAAATGAAGTCGCTTGCAATGGAGGCAAGGTTTTGCTTCAAAGGTAAGAGCGGAGATGCTGTCGCCGAATTTATCGAAGCGTATCAATCCCTTTTGTTTTCGATGTACCAGTATCAAATCATTTTTAAAATGATGTCTCAAAAAGCATCAGAATACAATTGGTCGCTGGAGCAGGCATCTGAAAAACTACAAGAACCCGCACAGCGGAAAGATCTTTTTGAGAAAGAACTTGCTCTTGCCTCTTCGTATAAGGCATTAAGTCAACAAAAAATGCGAGAGTCAATTGAACGACAAATAGATCTTACGGGCCCTAGTTTGCGCTGATCCAGGTCTTAGATAACGGGCTGTTCGGGAAAACAAAAAGCGGCAAGCTGTACAACATCTCGTTCAAGTACGACTCGCAAACCTATACGGGAAAGTACAAGGGGAGCGGCTTTATCGGAGAGATAAAGCTCGCGGACTTAGTCGATCCGAAGACGGGAGAGTTTGTTTAGGGGAGAGGGTTGAGAGCTCAAAATGCTTGCGCTCGACAAGTAGATTTGACCCATGATTACGCTTGCCGACATATCATTTGCAGTCTCCCGTGTGTTACCTCGCTACGATGTTCGTGAGGCATATCTATTTGGCTCTTTTGCTCGCGGTGAGCAGTCGCCAGATAGTGATATCGATCTGTGTTTCGTTTGCGGAGACTGCATGACGTTTGGCACGCTATACGAAATCTCTCTTGAACTTGAAGAGGAGCTCGGACGAGCGGTTGAGATTATGACTAATCCGCCTGAGCACATGCGTCCGGCTTTCCGCAATAACATTGAACAGGATGAGGTGTGTCTCTATAAAGCGAAGTAGGCGAGGAAGGCTAACGTGGTTCCTCCTTTCACCGACTGGCAAAACGATTTACACCTAATTTTCGGGTTCGTTTACAGGTAATTCGTTCGCCACTCGCCCGATCGGGGGTGCGGACAGAAAGTTGGACCGCGGGGCGGTCCGGACTTGAGGTTCGCATGTACAGCAGGGAGAAGGTCGAGCTGGATTGGCAACACCTATTTGGACGATTCCGGGAGGGACAGCCCCGCCTCCCTGAACTCGACCGGAGACATGTAGCCCAGCGTCGAGTGGATCCTGAAGTTGTTGTACCAGTGCACGTAGTCCGAGAGCTTGGCCCGGAGCTCGCGCGTCGTGCCGAACGTCTCGCGGTGGACGAGCTCGGCCTTCAGTATCCTGTTGGTCGACTCGTCGACGGCGTTGTCGTAGGGGCAGCCCTTGGCCGACAGCGACCTCTCAATGCCGAAGGCCTCGAGCATCAGGTCGATCTCGGCGTTGTCGAACTCGCTGCCGCGGTCCGTGTGGAATACCTCGATGTCCGAGATGGGGAAGGAGAGCGTCGCGAACTCCGACTTGACCGGCCGGGCGTCCTTCCCGGGCCCGGCGGAGCGGCCGACGATCTCCCTGCTGCAGGGGTCGACGAGCAGACAGGCGTAGTTCCACGACGCCCCCACGCGCACGTAGGCCAGGTCGCCGCATATATGGGCGCGCGGCTCCCTGCCGCCGAAGCCGCGCACGACGACGTTGGGCACGTCGACCTCGTTGGCCGCCCCGGGGTGCACCTTGAACCTCTTCCTGCCGCATGCGCCGGCCAGGCCGTTCTCCCCCCATGATGCGGCAGACCCGGCGCCTGCTGGCGGTGACGCCCGACCTCCCGGGCGACGCCTTCATCTTGCGCGAGCCGTACCGGCCCTTGCTGGCGGCGTGGGCCGCGACCACGGCCGGCGCGGCGGGGTCCGGCGCGGCGGGCCGGTCGGCCCGCGAGCGCATGGAGCAGCACGTCGACCTCGCGACGCCGAGGAGCCCGCACTGCGCCGATATGGGGCGGCGGCCCTCGTTGGCCGCCATGGCCCTCACTTCCGAGCGCATATCGGCGCCGCCTGTTTTAAGACGTCGACCTCCATCCGGAGCCTGCGGTTCTCGCGCTCGAGCTCCAGGATCCGGTCCTGCCCGGCCGTGCGGTTGTCCGCGGCGCGCGGCGAGCCGGTCGCGTTTATCGACTTGATCCACCTCTCCACGGTGCTCTTGCCGAGGTCGTGCTCGTCCATGATCCCGCGCTTGGGCTTTCCGGCGTTGTAGAGGTCGACTATCTGCCTCTTGAACTCGTCGGTGAAATGCCTCGGGTGCCTGGGGTCCCTCATATACGGCCCTCCCGTCTCCTGCGCCCCTCCCGGAACTGTCCACACCAGTGTAGCCAATCCATCAAGGCCTGCGCGGCGAGGCCGGCGGGCGTGCGCACGACGATCCACTCGGACCGGAGCGGCCACTACCGCTGGCCGGAGTGGATCGGGATCTGCGAGGAGAACGGCCTGGTCAGGAGCATGTCCGCGAAGGGCTGCAGCCCGGACAACTCGGCCTGCGAGGGCTTCTTCGGGCGCCTCAAGAACGAGTTCTTCCGCTACAGGGACTGGGAGGGCGTGACGGCCGGGGAGTTCATGGGGAGGCTCGAGGCCTACCTCGTGTACTATCGTGAGGAGCGGATCAAGAAGTCCCTCGGGTGGCTGAGCCCGATGGAGTACCGCAGGAAGCTTGGATACGCCTAGGCGCGGTCCAAGAAATCGTCCGCACCCCCATCTCGCTACACTAATAGCTACTGCTACCAGGGTATTTCTTGGTACAGTTTCCATTGGCTCCTGCGAAGATCGGAGCGGTTATGTTTTCTGCCGCGTTCCACACTAGCCGTCACTACATCCTGTTTACCGCCATGGCCTGCCTATGCGTTTTGCTTGGCGGGCCTTCTTGTGCCGCGGGTGCGGAGAGCCTCATCATTGCGGGCGCGACATACTACGAGCCGGGCGTCTCGGGCCCCGGTTGGGCTTGGACCGATGCCGACCACCTGGAGCTCAGCGGCTTTTCTGGCGAGGCCATCGGCGCCGATGGCGACCTGGTGGTGACCCTGACCGGACAAAACTCCGTCAAGGAGATGCAAACGTCCATCGTGGACATTTCGCAGTGCGGTCTGGAGGTGTGGGGCAACCTGACGCTCCGCGGCACCGGGTCGCTAACGGCCACGGGATCGCAGTGCGGGATTCACGCGTTTCAGGCATTGGTGGTGGACGGCTGCACCGTCAATGCCCGGGGCGATGGGGCCGGCATTGAGGACGAGGTCGTGGCCGGCCTGGTCGCGGGTCGTCTTGTCGTTCGCAGTGGCGGGCGCGTTGTTGCCGCGGGCGCGGGCTCCGGAGCGGGCGTGCACGCTTACGGCGCGTACCTGCTAGACGAGGATCCCGGCGACGGCGTGCCCTTCGGGACGCTTGCCGTCGATGCCTCGTGGCTAGATGCGACCGGCGCCGACGGCGGCGTTGGCTGCCTGGCCGGATCGCTTACGTCCGCGCGCTTTGTGGCGTCCGCCGGTGGGGCCTTTGGGGCTAGAGGCGTGGTGGATGCCGACGGGGCCGTGGCCACGCATGTGGTGATTGAGCTCCAGGATGCTACGCCTCCGGCAGGGGAGACCGATGCGCGCGATGTGTCGGGTGGCGGAGCGGGTGAGCCTGCTGGCAGTGTTGATCCTGGAGCGGGAAAGCCCGGTGATAACACGACAAAGGATTCTGCGGTGAAGCCTGCAACTACGTCGCCCAAGACATTCGCGACAACCAAGACGACGGTGAATAAAACTACGGTGATCACGTCGTCCAAACCCAAGACTGTCACTGGAACCACAGCGACACTCCCCAAAACCGGCGACAACAACTGGATCGCTGCTTCCTTAACGTTTTTGCTTCTGGGAACAGCGCTTCTTGCCGTCGCGTATCGCTGCTGAGGCGGCGCGACGCACTCGGCTGCGATACAGGAGCTCTGTAGAAGCTTTAAGGGCAACGCTTTCGGCAAGGGAGCGTTGCTTTTTCATGCATGCAATGTCTAACGTGCAGCCATATGCGTTTCCGCAACAAGGACTATGTTTCGTCGCTGCCCACTGACGTTCTACTGTTGAACGGTTAATAACCTATGATTTCGCCTACCGACATATCCACCGCTGTCTCCCACGAGCTGGCTCAATACGACGTCAGCGAAGCATTTTTTTGCTCGTTCGCCCGAGGCGAGCAAACGCCCGATAGCGATATCGACTTGCGCCTAGTCTGCGGCATCACCATGACGTTCGACACGCTTTACGAACTCTCCCATGAGCTCGAGATGGAACTTGGGCGAAATGTCGAAGTCGTCACCAACCCACCAGAGCACATGCGCCCGGCCTTCCGCAAAAGCATCGAGCAGGATGAGGTGCGTGTCTATGAAGCACTGCAAGCAGGACGAGGAGCTTGCGAATGCCAGCCCGCGGCCTTTCCCTTCCAGAGAACCCAGCCCGGTGACCCTCCAGGCCATTCGCGAAGGTGATGCGTTCTTAGTGACGGGGGAGTCCGGTCGCTTCGACAACGGCGCCGATCTAATCGATGCAGCTCTAAAAGCTCCTGAAGCGTGAGAGAATTTAACCACCGAAGAGACTGTCGTCTTGGAGGTGCCAGATCGGCGAGGTACGCACCTCGCCATTTTTGTACGATTTGATCAAATGTCTAAGCATTTGAACCTGCATATCGACGAGGTCGGCAATGCGGATAGGCCTTTTCTGCCTAGTGGCAGGCTTAATTCGCGATATCCTTCATGTGTTATACTTGAGCCATAAATTCTGTTCCAAGTATTCGAAAGGCATGAGATGAAGCTGCTAAAAATTCACTTCGACCATCTCACGATGTTCGAAGACGGGTTATTCGAAATCGACCTGTTCGCCTCCGACCGCGTGACGGCCTCCGATGAGTCGGCTTTCGAACTGGCGGACCATCTCTACGTGAATAGCGTCGTTGCGCTGGCGGGCATTAACGCTACGGGCAAGACAACAGCACTGAACCTGCTGGAGCTCGCCTGCCGCATTGTTGACGGCTCTCCGGCGCGCGGCGGCGGGCTCCCATCAACGTTCCCCGCCGCGTTCGACGGCCCGTCCAAGCTCAAGTGCGTCATATGGCACGCAGATCGTCTTTACTTGCTCGAGTCGGTGCTGCAGACTGTCGAAGGAGGCGACGACGGTCCCGAGCTGACGTTCTCCGATGAGGTGATTTCTTCGCTGCCAGCCAAGGCCCTCAAGCGCTCGACCCTGGCATCCTGGGCCGAAATCGAGAAACTCGCGTCCCCGCTGTGCGACCGTGCTCAGATGCCGGACTCTTGGGCGGCGCTTACGCCGCCTGACGTTTCCGTCGCAGCCGCTGTGCTCGCCAAGGACTTCGGCCATCGCATCCGTGCGATAGCATTGCGCGACGGTGGCTTCCGCCTCACTGAGCAATTCAACGGTCTCGACGACGTGCTTCGTGTTTTCGACTCTGGCATCGAGCACCTCGAGGTCCGGGACTCCGGTCGCGCCTTCGTACTGACGTTTACAGGTCGCGAGCCCATCACGATCTCCGAGCGGGGGCTCACCGAGGTGCTCTCCTCCGGCACTGTACGTGGCCTAGGGCTGGTGCAGCGCGCAATGAGGGTCCTGCGCTCCGGCGGCTACCTTTTAGTCGACGAGGTGGAGAACCACCTTAACCGCCAACTGGTTAACGTCGTGCTTGATCTGTTTGCCGCCCGCGGGACCAACCCCAACGGCGCGACGCTGGTTTTCACGACTCACTACCCGCAGCTCCTCGATCACGTGCACCGCAAGGACAACGTGTTCTTTCTCGCCCGACGCAACAGCGGTGCGCGCGTGGTGAAGTACGCCGACCGCGTGAAACGCATCGAGAACAAGAAATCGGAGGTATTCGCCTCGAACTTTGTGAAGGGGACCGCTCCGCGCTACGCCGACGTGCGCGCGCTTAAAGAGCTCGTCGCAGAGGAGGTGTCCGATGAGCGGTGATAACGGTTTTCGCTTTGCGGGATATCATCCGATCATCTCCTGCGAGGGAACAGCGGAACAGGTGGCCGTGGACATTCTCCTCGAGGCGGACGCGCTCGTCTTTTCAGAGGCCGACGTCGTGGACGTCACCCGCCTGCGCAAAGTCTCCGATATCCAAGATAGCTACCTCAACTTAGACTATGACTGGCCAGTCTGCATCGTCAGGGTGCTGGACTCGAGGAAAGAACGCTTCAAACTCGGCAACCTGTACGCCGGCCGCTTCCCGGTGGTTAGCTACGTGACTCATCCCGAGATAGAGGTGCTGGCCATTATTCGAGAGGGCTCGTGGAGACGCTGGCACGGCGGACGCATGAAACCGAGCGACTTCTGCAAACAGGAGCTCGGCATGCACGAGGTAAAGAGGGAAGGCTTCCTCAAAAGTTATTGGGATGCCGATTCGCTTACGGCAGCCGCCAGGGAATACAAGCGACTTTCGAAGATCCCCAAGGGCGAGTTGTGCCTGGCAGACCTCATCCGGTAAAGGCTTGCAGCCACCGCAATACCCATAACGCTTCCCAAGACTACCGGCTGCCGCTTGATTGCCCTTTTCTCGGCGCTTTTCTTGCCGTGCACAACACAGCCATAACGCCCATTTCCGGAAGTGCGGGGAAAAATAGGATCCAGCCGAGCACAAACCAAATTTTGGCGTCAAAACCGCAGGTCACGAAAGGGTATAACCGGGGTCTGGTTGGCGGAACTCGGTCTTTCCCCGCACTTCCGAACTCGGAGAGTCTTAGAAGCCAGTATTGAATATCGGCAGCCACTTGCCGAAAATCCATTTGAGTGAATCCGTATCGTCGATATCATTCGAGAGGGGATGACGGACGATGATCCACGCCTACAGTGAGATGTATCTCGAGGATGCCATGAGAACGCTGGGCGAGGCGGTCGATTTTGCCCTCTGTGACCAAGGGCTGACTCCGGCCGAGTTGACGGCCATCCTGTCGAACGCTTTTGAGATGAAACAGTTTGAGCGCGGTACGCCTCGCGTCGTCTGCGGCATGGCGGGCGACGAGCTCGCGCGCGATATTATCGCCCATGCGGGACTGACCCCCGTCGAAGGCAGGGAGACCTATCCGTTCGACCGTTCGCCCCAGTATTGGGCGGGCTGGGTTTTGGCCTATACGCAATGGATGAGCAGCTTGTGTTTTAGCGACCTTTTTGAAGTCGCCCCGCTCGATTGGATAATCGGCTCATACCATCCGCTTCACGAGGCCTCCGAAGACAAATTCGCCCAGATTGTCATTGATAAATGGAACAACGCCCAGGCAGACAAAAAGGGCCTCAAGGCGGTACGAAGGGCGGCCGGACTTACGCAAAAACAGCTCGCCGCCCAATCGGGGGTTAAGCTTCGCGCCATACAACTCTACGAGCATAACCAACTCGGCCTACGCCGCGCCTCGGTCTCCTCGGCATTGGCGCTTGCAGACACCCTAAACTGCACCATTGAAGACCTCGTCTGGCAGCCGATTGCTCTGGAGTACGACTCGCAGGCTATTTCGTCTGTAAAGCTATAGAGGAGTCAGACATGCCTTGGAGCTATGTTCAACAAGATGACGGCGCTGATTGCGTTGCTCAAGAAGATCAATCAACTGCGCACGTGGCAAATTCAGCATCACCGATTTTGCTCGGCGGCCCCACGTCAATCGATGAAGCTGTTCGGCTGACCATTGAGGGCATGCCCAACGCGCTCAGGCTCTTGGAGAACTCATGATGGCGGTCGCGCCGCGCCAGGCGCATCCGTTCGCGCCGCTCGTGCTCGATGATGCCGTTTCGCTCGAGGCCATGGCCGCGGCCGTGATGCGCCTGCACAGCACGTTGATAACGGTCGGGCGCTGCTATACGACCGACGCCACAGGCGACCGGGCTGCGCTCGAACTCGGACGCGTCGAGTCCGTGCTTGCGGGTGCATTCTGTACGATATTCGGCCAATCGCCGGCCGATCGCTTCGCAGACATCTTTGACCAGGTCACCTACGTGGCCGAGCACATGGTCAAGGACCACATCTTTGAAGACGGTAACAAACGAACCAGCCTTGTCTTTGCGTTGTCCGTCTTAAGGTTCGCAGGCACTCCGGTCGTGCTGTCCGACAGCCCCGAGCCCAAAGACAACCAGTACTACGCCTGGATCCAGGACCTCGTTTCCAGTCGCCGCACGAACAGCGAGCTGGCCGAAGAGCTGCGCTGCGGATTCATTGCGGGCACGGGCAACCTGTCGCTCGTATAGAATCTAAGCATCCGCACGCCGGTTATTGAATGGATTGGACACTACATGGAAATCCCCAGCACCCTGTGCAGCAATGTCTACGACTTTGCGTTTTGCCCCGAGCCCTGCTACGACCGCCTGGTCGATCTCGCCGACCCCGAAGACTGGGGTCCCAGCAACCGCATTCTCAAAAACTACCTGTCGTTCTCATTTAGCCGCGCAGTGTTTTTGACCGAGCGCGACGTAGACGAGACCGCTCCGCCCAACCTGCCGCTGGTGTTCGACGACGACCGCTGCCTGTTTAACACCGGCCTGTACACACGCCGTTACGAGACCATCTACGGTCTGTTTGAGCCCAACACCAAGCCCGATGCGCGCCAGCGCTGGTTTTTGAAGGGCTTCTTTAAGGAAAGCGATCCCATGCTGGTCTCGTTTGAGTACCTGCCATGTCGCGTACGCTTTGCCGAGGACCCCTCTGAGCTGGTCTTTGACTACCGTCTGCCCATCCGCTCCAACATCGACCACATTCTGGGCGATGAGGAGAACCTTACGCGTATTCCCGCCAGCCTGATGGGGGAGGATAACTCGCTGCTGCTGCGCCGTGCCTTTGAGGGCGCTGTCGTCGAAGCCGCCCGACGCGCCGCCGCCAATTACACGCTCGCCGTACCGCAGTTCTACGGTGGTCGGATCCAGCTGCTGCTGCCGCTGTGCCTAACCGGCGACAAGCCCGAGCTGGCGCTGACCATCCAGCGCGAGGACGGCTTCTACGCCGCGCGAACGTGCCTTACGCTCGACATGGCGTACAACAACGCGCGACTTATCTGCCGCCCCGAGACCTCGTGGATTAAACGATAAAGGGCGGTTGAGCTGCTGGTTTGTCGGCCGCCCTTATTGCGGCTGCGCGGTCTGCGCCCACGAATTTAAAATCGGGGGCAAAAAGTTCTTGGTAAACCACGCGCGGCTATGATAGTATCTCTTTTGCCGAAAGGCGACGGGCGATTGGCTCAGGGGTAGAGCATATCCTTCACACGGATGGGGTCACAAGTTCGAATCTTGTATCGCCCACCATCTAAAGCACAGGTCAGAGGTTTTAAGCCTCTGGCCTTTTTCTTTTTGACACTAAAATTGAAGCGAAGTTGCCTAAGGCGTTATATGTTATGCAGTTCACCTTAGGTGTCGTCATTGCGCGTTTACAAAATGCGTCTGCGTTCATTCATTGAATTCCCCGCGTAATCTATGTGCAATTGTGGAGACAGAGACCACTAACTCACGGCTCGTACCAGCACGTTTATGTCTATGGCGGCTTTTCAACAGATTGCGTCAAGCTTTTGGTCAGCATTTGGTCAGCTTCCGGTACTTACCCGCATGATGCCCCAGTAGATAATCGGCCATGCCCGCATTCCGAACGGCCTATGGCCGATACCAGGGGAGGTGCAAATGGACGAAATCGTCTGCGCAAACACCGCGTTCCGCTACTGGCGCTGCCCGCCCCAAGTACGCGACCTCTACCCGCGCCTGCCAACTCCGAAGACGGCTGGCGAGCTCTATCCCAATCACCCTTTGTAGTCGACGTCCTCAAACCCCCGATTATTACCACAACAGTGCCCGGTGGCGTTAACTACCATTCGGGATTACGGACAACAATCCACTGTGATGATGCTTCTGGGGTGGACAGTACGCTGGATACCGCGATGAGATTTAGGGTTACCAATCCACTTGCGACGCTATTTACCATGGCGCGCTTTGTGTCTCCAACCGATCTTGTCCTTGCCATGTACGAATTTTGCGGATGGTTCTCAGTCTTTGAGCCCACCGCCGCAGCAGAAGCGGAACTAGACAAAACCAAAGACGCTGCCGAGAGTGCAACCACCGAATCCCTCTTTGACCTCGATGAAAGCCAAGAAGAACCACAATGGAAACGCGTTTACGCGCGCATAAAAGTCAAAGAACAGGTAAATGCGAAGGGGCCCAACGGACAAAAGAAAACGAATGAGGTCACAAAGCTAAAGGGCACTTCGCTCTGGATGAGGAAGCCGCTCATCGAATTACACGAGCTTCATGAGTACGCCAGCAAGATGAAAAAACGAAAGTGGGGTACAAAGTTTTACAAAGCCGCGCAGCTGGTGACGGGTATAGCCGCCTCTCCGCTCGAAGTTGCAGGAATTTTATTGCTATCGCTTCCTCGCTCTCGCGGCGGTGCCGGCTTTAGAAACGTTTACGTCAACGACCTTACGCCGCTTACCGCATCGGCGCAGAGCATTGCAGGGCAAAAAGTCTGCTACGGGGATATCGTGATCGTGAATCCAACCATAATGAAGGCAGGCATCGTGGAGATTCAGGGAGAGGTCATCCACGGATCAGGCGCCGTGCTCGACCACGATGCCAAACGCATGACGGCGCTGCAAAGTATGGGGTATGACGTCTTCCTGGTTACACACGACATGCTTAACGATGCCGAGCAGCTTGATGCGATCGTGCGAAGTCTTTGCACGCGTTTGGAATTGCGCTATAGGTGCAAAACTAAGGCGCAAAAGACAACGGAAATGGAATTACGAGCCAACGTACTGTGTAATTGGTTGGAAATCGGACGTTAGACGGGTGCCCTGCTCACTTCCTGGCGTCCTCGGCCGGCTTCGTGCGATGCCGCCGCCACGAAACCGGCCCATCTACTACGTTTAGCCCCGGTCCCTCGACCATACCCCGTATTTCGCGAAAACCGCAAGCCGTCTACCTGCGGTTTTATTTTTGCCCGTGACGCCATGGTCGGGGGATGCCGCCCAAACGTAGTAGATGGGCCGCATCCGTGGCGGGAGGTCCCCGGGGGCGGCCGGGCGGGCGTCGGGAAGGAGGGCGGCGGCGTAGCCGCCGCCAGCGGGGCGCGCCCCGCTGGCCGGATCGGGCGTCGAGGGCCCCTCGATCTCGAGTCCGTCCCGCATCCTCGCCCCCGCCGCAGAAAGTTTTTCCGAAATTGTCCTTGCATCGCCGTCCGAGTTCCCGTATAGTACTTCTTCGCACGGGGGCGTAGCTCAGCTGGGAGAGCGCTTGACTGGCAGTCAAGAGGTCAGGGGTTCGATCCCCCTCGTCTCCACCCGAGCATTGATTGAGGCTCCAACGGAAGTTGGGGCCTTTTTTCATATAGGCACACAAGGTCAAAGGCGGCACCATGATCCTCCTGGTCGACAAGATCGTGCGTTGAACGGGTGCCGCGTGCATGGTAGTATTTCACGTCGTGGTTCAAAACGTTGGAAGTTGTTCTTCCGCCCCAACCGCGACAGCTACTTTATAAGGGCTCTTGGCGCAACGGTTAGCGCAGGGGACTCATAATCCCTGGGTTCTGGGTTCGAATCCCGGAGGGCCCACCAGGTTATTCAGCAGGTCAGGCAATATGTCTGGCCTGTTTTCTTTTCATCGCAGTGGTTTTCACTTACAAATAGCCTGCCTGCTCACTTCCTGGCGTCCTCGGCCGGCTTCGTGCGATGCCGCCGCCACGAAACCGGCCCATCTACTACGTTTAGCCCCGGCCCCTCGACCATACCCCGTATTTCGCGAAAACCGCAAGCCGTCTACCTGCGGTTTTATTTTTGCCCGTGACGCCATGGTCGGGGGATGCCGCCCAAACGTAGTAGATGGGCCGCATCCGTGGCGGGAGGTCCCCGGGGGCGGCCGGGCGGGCGTCGGGAAGGAGGGCGGCGGCGTAGCCGCCGCCAGCGGGGCGCGCCCCGCTGGCCGGATCGGGCGTCGAGGGCCCCTCGATCTCGAGTCCGTCCCGCATCCTCGCCCCCGCCGCAGAAAGTTTTTCCGAAATTGTCCTTGCATCGCCGTCCGAGTTCCCGTATAGTACTTCTTCGCACGGGGACGTAGCTCAGCTGGGAGAGCGCTTGACTGGCAGTCAAGAGGTCAGGGGTTCGATCCCCCTCGTCTCCACCCGAGCATTGATTGAGGCTCCAACGGAAGTTGGGGCCTTTTTTCATATAGGCACACAAGGTCAAAGGCGGCACCATGATCCTCCTGGTCGACAAGATCGAAAAAAGCTTCGGCGCGCGCGTCCTCTTTAGCGGCGCGTCCTTCCAGATCAACCCCGGCGAGCGCTTTGCGCTCGTGGGACCCAACGGCGCCGGCAAAACCACCATGCTCAAAATCATCATGGGCATCGACAGCCCTGACGCCGGCCAGGTCCAGTACGCCAAGGACTGCCAGGTGGGCTACCTAGAGCAGGAAACCAACCTGGAGCACAAGGACACCACCATCCTCGCCGAGGTCATGGCGGCGGCCAAGGAAATCCGCCGCATGGGCGAGCGTGCCAACGAACTGCAAGCCCAGATCACCGAGCTCTCCGAGCAGGGCAAGGACGTCGATGCACTCCTTAACGAGTACGGCCAGGTCCAGGACCGCTTTGAGCATCTGGGCGGCTACGAGCTCGAGAGCAACGCCCGCAAGATCCTGTCCGGCCTGGGCTTTAAGGTCACCGACTTTGAGCGCCCGTGCTCCGAGTTCTCCGGCGGCTGGCAGATGCGCATCGCGCTGGCAAAGCTTTTCCTGCGCCACCCCGACCTGCTGCTGCTCGACGAGCCCACTAACCACCTGGACCTCGAGAGCGTCCAGTGGCTGCGCGGCTTTATCGCCAATTACGACGGCGCCGTTCTCATCGTCAGCCACGACCGCGCCTTCATGGACGCCTGCGTCGACCACGTCGCCGCGCTCGAGAACCGCCGCGTGACCACCTACACCGGCAACTACAGCAGCTACCTCAAGCAGCGCGAGGACAACCTGGAGCAGATGCGCGCCAAGCGCGCCGCGCAGGAGCGCGACATCGCCCACATGCAGGTCTTCGTCGACAAGTTCCGCTACAAGCCCACCAAGGCCGCCCAGGCGCAGGAGCGCATCCGCAAGATCGAGCAGATCAAAAAGGAACTTGTCATCCTGCCCGAAGGCCACAAGCACATCGACTTTAAGTTCCCCGACCCGCCGCGCTCGGGCGACATGGTCGTGGACCTGGAGGGCGTATCCAAATCCTACGGCAACAAGCACATCTACAGCGACATCGACCTTAAGCTCTACCGCGGCGAGCACGTGGCGCTCGTCGGCCCCAACGGCGCCGGCAAGTCCACCCTCATGAAGATCCTCGCCGGCCTGGAGCCGCCCACTACCGGCACGCGCGACCTGGGCACCAACGTGGGTGTGGCCTACTATGCCCAGCACGCGCTCGAGGGCATGACCGAGTCCAACACCGTCCTGCAAGAGATCGACACTGTCACGCCCAAGTGGACCGTACCGCAGCAGCGCAGCCTGCTGGGCGCCTTCCTGTTTAGCGACAACGATTCCATCGAGAAGCAGGTTCGAGTCCTCTCCGGCGGCGAAAAGGCGCGTCTGGCCCTGGCCAAGATGCTCGTGGCGCCCGAGGCGCTCCTGTGCCTGGACGAGCCTACCAACCACCTGGACATCGACTCGGTGGACATGCTCGAGAACGCCCTGCAAAACTTCCCCGGTACCATTGTGCTGATCAGCCACGACGAGCACTTGGTGCGCGCTGTGGCCAACCGCATCATCGACATCCGCGACGGCAAGGTCACGGTCTACGATGGCGACTACGACTACTACCTCTTCAAACGCGAGGACCTCGCTGCCCGCGCCGCCGCCGAGGCAGCAGGGGAGAGCGCACCTGCCGCGGCCAAGTCCACCAAAGCCAACGCCGCCCAGGACAGCAGCCCCGCCGCGGCACCAAAGCCGGCCGAGGGCAAAAAGACCAAGGAGCAAAAGCGCGCCGAGGCCCAGGCCCGCGCCGCGCTCAACAAAAAGCTCAAGGGCGTGCGCAACCAGCTCAAGAAGATCGAGGCAGAGCTCGACAAAAAGCGCGCCCGCTATGACGAGCTTATGGAATTGATGGCAAGCGAAGAGCTTTATGCCGATCAGGATAAGTTCAACGCCGCGCTGGGGGAATATAACGGCCTTAAGCAAGAGCTGCCCAAGCTCGAGGACGAATGGCTGGAGCTTTCCACCCAGATCGAAGAGGAGACCGCGCGTGAACTCTCGTAAGGCCACCGCCGTGGCGATGAGCATCATCGCCATCGCGTGCCGCATCTGCGGCATCTTTATGAGCGCGATGACCGTGCTGCTGTGCTTTAGCGGCCTCACCGCCAAGCTGCAGATCGTGGGCTTTGTCGTCGAGCTTTCGCGTGCGTTGCCGAGCGCCATCGCCGGCTACGGCGTCATCACATCGCCCTTTGGTGGCGTGTTCCGCCTGGATTACGCCATCGTCGCCGTGATCCTGTTTGTGATTGACCACCTGCTCACGCGCGCCTCGCGCCGCATCCGCTAGGGGAGTGACATGTCCAGCAGCTACCTCATGAACCTGCTCGCCAGCGCCGTTGCCGTCATCGTGGGCATCGTGATCCACGAGAGTGCGCACGCCGCCACGGCATGGGCACTCGGCGACAAGACGGCCCGTTCGCGCGGCCGCGTCTCGCTCAACCCGCTCAACCACATCGACCCGTTTGGCACCATCCTTCTACCGCTGCTGATGCTCGCCGCCGGCGGCCCGGTGTTCGCCTTCGCCAAGCCCGTGCCCGTCTACCTCAACAACCTCAAGCACCCCAAACGCGACGAGGTCCTGGTGAGCGTGGCCGGCCCCGCCTCGAACATCGCGCTGGCATGCCTTGCCGCCGCCCTCATGCACGCGACATACGGCAACCTCTATGCCAGCATGTCCTTTGCCGTGGCGTCCCAAATCATGAACTTTGGCGCCACGTTTATCGTGGTCAACCTGTCGCTCGCGTTCTTCAACCTCATCCCGATCCCGCCGCTCGACGGCTCGTCGATTATCGTGCCGTTCCTCAAAGGTAAGGCGCTCGCCAACTACTATCGCCTGCAGCAATACGCCATGCCCATCCTCATCCTGGTGCTGTACCTGCTGCCCATGTGGACCGGCATCGACGTAATCGGACGCTATTTCGACGTTACCGTGTATCCGCTGGCCGAGTGGCTGCTCAACTTCGCAATCGCCGGCATCTAGGGTAAACTTACAGGTCGATCGTGCAAAACGGTCGCAATATGCACCCAAACCGCGCCGCGAAGGCGCCGTCAAAGGAGGTCGAAGATGTCGTATCGCGTGTCGACGCAGGTCTACAGCGGACCGTTCGACCTGCTGCTGCAGCTGGTAACCCGCCAAAAAGTTGATATCGGCGCCATCTCGATCAGCGAGGTGGCCGAGCAATACCTTGCCGAGGCAGAGCGCATCGAAGCGCTGGATCTAGACGTGGCGAGCGACTTTTTGCTGGTCGCGGCAACTCTTTTGGACATCAAGGCCGCCTCGCTGGTGCCCCAGGAAACCCCGCACAAGACCGACGACGATGACGAGGACGACGAAGACCTCGAGGAACTTAGCGCGCTCGACGGCGACGCCCTGCGCGAGGTCCTGATTCAGCGCCTGATTGCCTACAAGCAGTTTAAGGGCGCGGCGGCGGCTCTCGGCGCGCGCATGCAGGCCGAGAGCCGCATGCATCCGCGCGTGGCCGGCCCCGACCCCGAGTTTTTGGGCCTTATGCCCGACTACCTGGCCGGCATTACCCTGCGCGGCCTCGCCGTCATCTGCGCCGACTTGGACGGCAAGCGCCAGACCTTCCTGCTGGAAGCCGAGCACGTGGCACCGCATCGCGTGCCGCTCGACCTGACGGTGGCCTCGGTCGACCGCTTTACCATGGCGCACCAAACCTGTACCTTCCGCGAGCTGCTGGACGGCGACGCCACCACCGAGCAGCTCGTCGTCACCTTCCTGGCCATGTTGGAGCTTGCCAAACGCGGCTCGCTCACGCTGAGCCAGGACGAGATCTTTGGAACCATTCAAATCAACCGCGTCGAGGGCGCCGAGGCATACGTGCCCGGCGAGGGCCCCGAGCTCACCGAATAGGAGCGGCAACCATGTCAACCCTTTCCACGCTGGAGGCAAACAGCCTCAAAGGCGCCCTCGAGGCGCTGCTGCTGGTGTCGAGCGACCCCGTGAGCGCACCCGCGCTGGCAGCTGCGCTGGATATCGCCCCGGGCGAGTGCGCGTCGCTTTTGGCCGAGCTCAAGGTTGAGTACGAAGAGGCCAACCGCGGCTTTCAGCTGCGCGAGGTCGCCGGTGGCTGGCGCCTGTTTACGCACCCCGCCTACCACGACGTGGTCGAGGCCTACGTGCTGAGCTGGGACACGCAAAAGCTGTCTCAGGCGGCGCTTGAGACCCTGGCCGTCATCGCCTACCACCAGCCCGTCACGCGCGAGGTGGTCAAGGGCATCCGCGGCGTCAACTCCGACGGCGTCATCGCGTCGCTCGTGGATAAGGGCCTGGTGCGCGAGCTCGGCCGCGACCCCGAGCGCGGTCAGGCCATCATCTACGGCACGACCAACGCCTTTTTGGAAAAGTTCGGCCTGCGCTCCACTCGCGACCTGCCCGATCTGGAGCAGTTTGCCCCCGACGAGCAGTCGCGCCAGTTTATCCGCGAGCGCCTGAGCGGCCGCAGCATTCAGTCTACGCTCGAGGAGCAGGCCGAGGACCTGGACGAAGAGCGCGAACTGATCGATACCGATGTTGAAGATGTTGAGGCAGTCGAGGACTTGGAGACCCTGGTCGTCGACGAGACCTCGGAGGATTTGCATGACGAGGACTAACGAAGCAGGGGAGACGCGCACCGCACGCGCCGCGGGCGCTACGGCGCCCGCAGGCGGCGCCCAGCCCGTCTACCCGCACACCATGCGCCTGCAGCGCTTTTTGGCACGCGCGGGCATGGCGAGCCGCCGCGGCTCGGAGGACCTGATGACCGCCGGCCGCGTGACCGTCAACGGCCAGGTCGCGAACGAGCTGGGCACCAAGGTCGACGTCGACCGCGACCATATCGAGGTCGACGGCATGCCCGTCAAACTCAACCAGGGCGCCGTGTACCTGATGCTCTACAAGCCGACCGGCTACCTCACCACTATGAGTGATCCGCAGGAGCGCCCTTGTGTGGCCGACCTGGTCCCGCGCGACCGCTTTCCGGGCCTGTTCCCGGTGGGTCGCCTAGACCGCGACACCACGGGCCTATTGCTCTTTACCACCGACGGCGACCTGTCGCAGGATCTGCTGCACCCCAGCAAGCACGTCTACAAGACCTACCAGGCGCTCGTGGACGGCCACCTGACCGATCGCGACTTGGAACCACTCCGTCGCGGCATCGAGCTCGACGATGGCCTATGCCAACCGGCGATCTGCCGCGTCATTAACGCGCGCGAGGCCGAGGCCGTAGCCCCGCAAGGCATCAAGCCCGGCACCACCGCCGTGGAGGTCATCATCCGCGAGGGCCGCAAGAACCAGGTCAAGCGCATGCTGAGCAAGATTCACCATCCGGTGATCCGCCTGCATCGCTGCAACTTTGCCGGCCTGGAGCTCAAAGACGTGGCTAAGGGCTCGTGGCGCGAGCTCACCGACCGCGAGGTGCAGATTCTCAAGGCCGGCGGCATCCCGCCCAAGCAGGCCAGCTCCAAGCAGGGCGACCCCAACGCGACAGCGGTCAACCCCGCGACCCGCACGCGTCACCACGGCAGCCACGGCTCCGCGCCCAAGCGCAACACCTACCGCGAGCGCTACACGGGCTAGCCAGTCCGCCAAGCCGCAGCGCCCGCGTTCCATACCAGCACGTCAACCACCGAAAGGAAGCATTACATGATCGTCGCCATCGACGGCCCCGCCGGATCCGGCAAGTCCACCATTGCCAAGGAGATCGCCCGCCAGCTGGGCTTTAACAAGCTCGACACGGGCGCCATGTATCGCGCCGTCACCTTCGCCGCACTCGATCGCGGCATCGATCTGGACGACGAAGCGGCTATCGACGCCCTCGCCGAGCAGATCGAGATTCGTTTTACCAACGGCACCGGCGAGGACACGCGCCTGACCATCGACGGCAAGGACGTCTCAGCCGCCATCCGCACCCCGCAGGTCGACGCCAACGTATCCAAGGTCTCGGCCTACCCGGGCGTGCGCACCGCCATGCTCATCCACCAGCGCCGCGCCGCCGAGGACCGCGATATCGTCGCCGAGGGTCGCGACATCGGCACCGTCGTGTTCCCCAACGCACAGGTCAAGGTGTTCCTGACCGCCGACCCACGCGAACGCGCCCGTCGCCGCGTGCTGCAGCGCCACCAAAACGACGTCCAGCCGCTCACCACCGAGCAGCTAGAGGCCGAGGTCGACGAAACCCTCGACGCACTCAAGCAACGCGACAAGCTCGACAGCAGCCGCGAGGTCGCGCCGCTCGTGCCCGCTGAGGACGCCGTGCACGTCGACTCCACCGCTCACACCATCGACGAGGTCGTCTCGATTATCGAGGACCTTATCAACCAAAGGAGGTAGCCCATGCGCCTGTTTAAACAGACGCCCGAGGATTACTACAACGCCCCCTACGCTGAGTTCCCCGCTCTCATCCGCGGCACCGTCTTCGTGGTCATGGGCATCCTGTGGGCCTTCTCCAAGCTTATGTGGCGCTGGAAGGTCGAGGACGCCGACCTGCTGTTCGAGCGACAGGAAGGCCGCGGCAGCGTGATCATCTGCAACCACACCTCGATGGCCGAGTTGCTGGCCGTAGAAACGGCACTGTTCTTTGGTGGCCGCCGCATTCGTCCCATCTTTAAATCCGAGTTTGCCAAGAGCAAGATCGTGCGCTGGGCCTTTAGCCGTGTGGGCGGTATTCCCGTCGAGCGCGGCACCGCCGACATGAAGTGCTTGCGCGCCGCTCAGCATGCGCTGCAGCGCGGCGAGGACGTCTTGATCTTCCCCGAGGGCACGCGCATCCGCTCGCGCGAAATCAAGCCCGAGGTCCGCGGCGGCTTTGCGCTTATCGCCCAGATGGGTAAGGCGCCCGTCAACCCTCTCGCCATCTGCGGCTGGTCCGATATCACGCCTGCGGGCAAAAAGATCATGCGCCCCAAAAAGTGCTGGATCCGTGCCGGCAAGGCCATTTCGCTATCCGATGCACCGGCCGAGCTCAAGCGCAAGGAGCGCCTGGCTTGGTTTGAGTCCGAAGCCATGAGCCGCGTCTACGCCATGCGCGATGACCTGTGCGCCGAGCACCCGGGTAGGTTCTAGCCATGGGCGAGGAAGTCATGAACACTGCCGAGGCTGTGGCCGGAAAGGCAGACGCCCCCACCATCGAAATCGCTGCCCACGCCGGCACCTGCTACGGCGTGCAACGCGCGCTCGATATGGCATTGGCGGCCGCCCCGCAGGCGGGGGAGACTGCTCAGGTCCATACCCTGGGCCCGCTTATCCATAACCCCATCGTGGTGCGCGAGCTTGCCGAGGCGGGCGTCGGGCTGGCCGACACCCTGGACGATGCCGCATCGGGCACCGTGATCATCCGCGCGCACGGCGTGGTGCCCCAGGTAATCAATGCTGCTCGCGAGCGCGGCCTCGACGTGGTCGACGCCACCTGCCCCTACGTAAAAAAGGTCCACGTGGCAGCCGAGTGCCTGAAACGCGAGGGTTATCGCGTGCTCGTCGTGGGCGAGCCGGGCCATCCCGAGGTTGAGGGCATCCTGGGCCATGCCGGCGATGACGCGCAGGTCGTGAGCCGCGCCGCCGATGCGGACGCCCTGCCGCTCAAGGGCAAGGTGGGCCTCGTTGTGCAGACCACCCAGACTGCGCAGAACTTGGCCGAGGTCGTGGCTGCCATCACCCCGCGCGTGCAGGAGCTGCGTGTGATCAACACCATCTGCGCCGCCACGAGTGAGCGTCAGCAGGCAGCAGCCACACTTGCCAACCGCTGCGACTGCATGGTCGTGGTGGGCGGAAAGAACTCGGGCAACACCCGCCGTCTGGCGCAGATCTGCGCCAAAGCTTGCGAGCGTACGCATCATATCGAGGAAGCTTCTGAGCTACAGGCCGCATGGTTTGCCAACGCACGCCACATCGGCATCACCGCCGGAGCCTCCACCCCGCAAGAACACATCGAACGCGCCGTCGAGCGCATCAAGGAGCTTTGCCGCTAATCATGGACAAGACCGTACCCGCATACGCCACCGAGGTGGCCGATTACGGGCGCAGCCGCGACCCCGAGCCGGGTGAGGGCGCGCTCGTTAAAAACGTGCGTCCCGAATCGCCCGCATGGGATGTGGGTATCGAGCCGGGCATGCGCGTGCTTACGGTCAACGGCGAGGCTCTCACCGACATGATTGTGTGGCTCTGGGAGGCCGATGACGATGCCGTCGAGCTCGAGGTTTTCGACCCGCGCGATAACACCGTCACCCCGGTGGAGCTCGACCGCTTTCCCGGCGAGGATTGGGGCCTGGAATTCGATGGTCCCATCTTCGATGGCATGCGCACCTGCGTAAACGCATGCGTGTTCTGCTTTATGACAATGCTCCCCAAGGGCGGTCGCTCCACGCTCTACATCCGCGACGATGACTACCGCCTGAGTTTCTTGCAAGGCAACTTTGTCACGCTCACGAACCTCACCGACGAGGACGTTCAAAACGTCATCCAACGCAACATGAGCCCCATGAACGTGTCGGTTCACGCCGTGAGCCCCGACGTCCGCCGTCGCATGATGGGCCGTAACGCCCAGCGCGGCATGGACGTACTCGAGGCCATCATGGCCGCCGGCATCGAGATTCACGCACAGATCGTGTTGTGCCCCGGCATGAACGACGGCGAGGAGCTGGAAAAGACGCTGCGCTACTGCGAGGAGCACGAGCAAATCACGAGCCTGGGCATTGTGCCGCTCGGCTTTACCAAGCATCAGAACCGTTTTAGCTGGTCCTACAGCGACAAACCCGAGCTGGCGCGCGAGACGATTGCCATGATCCGACCCTACCAGGACCGCGCCTTCGAACGCTTTGGCCGCCATACCTTCCAGATGAGCGACGAGTTCTATCTGGACGCCGGCATCGAGCCGCCCGAGGCAGACTTTTACGACGGCTACCCGCAGTACTACGACGGCATCGGCATGATCCGCTCCTATCTGGACGAGACCGACAACGTGCTCGCCGCCGATGCCGAGCGCCTGCGCCGCGTTCGCGAGGCAATCGCCGCCCGTGGCCAGCGCCTGCTGTGCCTCTCGGGTGCCAGCGCGCGCGATACGGTGGCGCGTTTTGTGGAGTCGCCTAAGGGACTCGCCGGCACTGTCACGGCCATCAAGAACCGCTACTTTGGCGGCAACGTGGACGTGACCGGACTTATCGTCGCCTGCGACATCTTGGAGCAGCTCCCGCAAGACCTGTCGGGGGTTATGCTCTTTGTGCCTAAGCTCATGTTCAACGCCGACGGTATGACCCTTGACGAGTATCATCGTGACGAATTACTCGCAAGCCTTACCGGTCGTGGCGCCGAGGTCCATGTGGTATCGACTATGCCGCACGAGCTGCTCGATACCCTGGAGCACATCCTTGGCATAACGCCCGCCAATTCAACTATTCCCGCTGACCCTACCCAATAAAGGAGAGCAGATGAAACCTATCGTCGCCGTCGTCGGACGCCCCAACGTGGGCAAGTCCACGCTCGTTAACCGCCTGGCCCAGACCTCGGACGCCATCGTCCATGAGTCGCGCGGCGTCACGCGCGACCGCTCATATCACACGGCCGACTGGAACGGCCGCGAGTTCACCATCGTCGACACGGGTGGCATCGAGCCGCTCAAGAGCGACGACGTCTTTGCCACGTCCATCCGCGACCAGGCGCTTGCCGCCGCCGAGGAAGCCGCCGTCATCCTGTTTGTTGTCGACGGCCGCACTGGCGTCACCGAGGAGGACGAGTCGGTCGCCCGCATGCTCAAGCGCTGCGACAAGCCGGTCTTTCTGCTGGTGAACAAGCTCGACAATCCCGATCGCGAGAATGACAACATCTGGGAGTTCTATTCGCTCGGCATCGGCGAGCCCACGCCGCTTTCGGCCCTTCACGGCCACGGCACGGGCGACCTGCTCGACGACATCGTGGCCCTGTTGCCCGAGGAGGAGGACGAGGTCGCCGACGAGTTCCCCGATGCGCTGAACGTGGCCATCATCGGCCGCCCCAACGCCGGTAAGTCCTCGCTGTTCAACCGCATCTTGGGCGCCGACCGCTCCATCGTGTCCAACATCGCCGGCACCACGCGCGATGCCATCGACACCGTCGTCGAGCGCGACGGCAAGCACTACCGCATGGTCGACACCGCGGGTATTCGCAAGAAGAGCACCGTGTACGAGAACATCGAGTACTACTCCATGGTCCGCGGCCTGCGCGCCATCGACCGCGCCGACGTGGCACTGCTTGTCGTCGACGCCTCCGTGGGCGTCACCGAGCAGGATCAGAAAGTCATGGGCTTGGCCATCGAGCGCGGCTGCGCCATCGTGGTGCTGCTCAACAAGTGGGATCTGCTCGACGACGACCGCAAGCGCGAGGCCTGCATGGAGACCGTTGACCGCCGCCTGGGCGTCATGGCTCCCTGGGCCCAGTACCTGCGCATCTCTGCCCTCACTGGCCGCAGCGTCGAGAAGATCTGGGCGATGGTAGACGCTGCCGAGAAGACGCGCTCGCAGAAGATCAGCACCTCGCGCCTCAACACGTTCCTCACCGACCTGCGCGAGTTCGGTCATACCGTGGTGGACGGCAAGCGCCGCCTGCGTATGCACTACGTGACCCAGACGGGCGTCAACCCGCCGACGTTCACGTTCTTCGTCAACCACAGCGACCTGGTCAACGACACCTACCAGCGCTATGTGGAGAACCGTATGCGCTCGACCTTCGACTTTGCCGGCACGCCCATTCGACTCTTCTTTAGGAAGAAGGAGCAAAAGGATGCATAATCCGATTCTTCTGACCGCCATCTGCGCCGTGGTCTCGTTCTTTATCGGGGCGATTCCGTTTGGACTGATCCTGGGCCGCGTGTTCAACCACACCGACATTCGCAAGGCTGGCTCCGGCAACATCGGCACCACCAACGCACTGCGCGTGGCCGGCCCCAAGGTGGCCGCGCTCACGCTGCTGCTCGACTGCCTTAAGGGCGCCATCTGCGTCCTTATCGCGCGTCCGCTCATTGCCGACTTGGGCTATGGCTTCCCCGTGAGCATTATGGCCCCCGGTGCCGCCGGCGACTGGATGCTCGGCGTCATCTGCCTGGCAGCCGTGTGGGGGCATATCTTCTCGCCCTACCTTAACTTCCATGGCGGCAAGGGTATCGCAGTTGGTCTGGGCGTCATCCTCGCCTGGTATTGGCCAATTGGCCTGTCGCTGCTCGGCATGTTTATCGTGGCCGTCGCCATAACCAAGTACGTGTCGGTGGGCTCGCTAGCCGCTGCCATCGGTCTTCCCATCGCTGCTTGCGCGGTCTTTCCGTACAGCAGCCTGGGCCTCAAGTTCTGCATGGCGCTGATCGGCATCACCGTGGTGTGGGCCCATCGTGCGAACATCAAAAAGCTCATGACCGGTAAGGAGTCCAAGCTCTCGTTTACCAAGCGCGTCACCGAGCCCGACGATAAGTAGGAGAGAGTCATGAATGTTGCGCTGATTGGCTCCGGCTCCTGGGGAACCGCCGTCGCCGGCCTTGCCGCCGCGCGAGCCGAGCGCGTGACCATGTGGGCCCACAGCGAGCAGACGGCCGCCGGCATCAATGGCGAGCACCGCAACCCCCGCTACCTTGTGGACTACAAGCTGCCCGGCAACGTCGTCGCCACCACGGACCTGGTGCAGGCACTCGACGGCGCCGAGGCCATCATCTTCGCCGTTCCTTCGACGCACCTTCGCAGCGTGTGCCACCAGGCCGCGCCCTTTATCGCCGCCGATACCCCGGTGCTCTGCCTCACCAAGGGCATTGAGCCCGAGTCCGGCCTGCTCATGAGCGAGGTCATCGCCAGCGAGATTGGCAACGAGACGCGCGTGGCGGCGCTCTCGGGCCCCAACCATGCCGAGGAGATCTGCCGCGGCGGACTTTCTGCCGCCGTCATCGCCAGCAAAGACGCGCAGGTAGGGGAGACCTTTAAGAACCTGCTCCTATCCACGGCCTTCCGCATCTACCTGTCGCAGGACATGACCGGCGTCGAGGTTTGCGGCGCCATGAAAAATGTCATCGCGATCGTATGCGGAATCTCCGCCGGCACCGGTGCGGGCGACAACACGCTCGCCCTCATCATGACGCGCGGCCTGGCAGAGATCAGCCGTCTGGTGCACGCCCGCGGCGGTCAAGCTATGACCTGCATGGGACTTGCCGGCATGGGCGACCTCATTGCCACCTGCACCTCGGAGCATTCGCGCAACCGCACCTTTGGCTACGAGTTTGCCCACGGCGTGTCGCTCGACGAGTATCAGACGCGCACGCATATGGTTGTTGAGGGCGCCGTCGCGGCCCGCAGCGTGAGCGAGCTTGCCCGTTCACTGGGCGTAGACATTCCGCTCACCTTTGCCGTGGAGCAAACGCTCTACAACGGTGTTACTTTGGATAGGGCGCTCGAGATTCTTACCGACCGCGTACCCTCCCAAGAGTTCTACGGACTCACCGACTAGCGCAGAAAGGCTTCTACCATGGGTTCCATTAAAATCGCTCCGTCCATCCTTTCGGCCGATATGGCCAACCTCAAGGGCGACCTCGACAAGATCGCCGGCGCCGACTATGTGCACTTCGACGTTATGGACGGTCACTTTACCGGCAACCTCACTTTTGGCGTTGACATCCTTAAGGCCGTCAAGCGCTCCACCGATGTACCGGTCGACGCGCACCTGATGGTGTCGAACCCCGATGAGACGGTCGATTGGTACGCCGACGCCGGTGCCGATATGATCACCGTGCACTACGAGGCTTCCACGCACCTGCACCGCACGCTCACCCATCTGCAACAGCGCGGCGTTAAGGCCGGCGTGGTGCTCAACCCCGCCACCCCCGTGTGCGTGCTCGAGAGCATCATCGACGTCGTCGATATGGTGCTGCTCATGAGCGTGAACCCAGGCTTTGGCGGCCAGAGCTTTATCCCGGGCACCATCGCTAAGCTCCACGAGCTCAAGGCCATGTGCGAGCGTCACGGCGTTTCGCCCCTCATCGAAGTCGACGGTGGCATTTCTTCCAAGAACATTGCCGAGGTCGTCAAGGCCGGCGCAAATGTCCTGGTGGCCGGTTCTGCCGTATTTAAGTCCGAAGATCCCGCTGCCGAGGTTGCGCTGCTGCAGAAGCTGGGCAACGAGGCTGCACAGGAGGCATAAACCCTTATGACCGCAGGTCAAAACCGCATACCCGTGAATCTTGACTACGCCGCCTCGACGCCCATGCGCGCCGAGGCGCGCCTTGCGCAGCGTGAGTACGACGATAGCGAGCTAGCGGGCGTCAACCCCAACTCGCTGCACTCGCTCGGCCGCAAGGCTGCCGCGCGTCTGGAGGTTGCACGTCGCGAGATCGCCCGCAGCTTTGGCGCGCGCGTTCGCCCGTCTGAGATTGTTCTGACCAACGGCGGCACCGAAGCCAACCAGCTGGCGCTACTCGGTCTTGCCGAGGGTGCACGTCAGCGCGACCGTAAGCGTAACCGCGTGATCGTATCTGCCATCGAGCACGATTCGATTCTGGACAACCTGCCGCTGCTGCGTGCCGCAGGCTTTAGCGTCGACCTGGTGCAGCCCTGCCGCATGGGCTACATTGAGCCCGCCACGCTTGTCGAGCTACTAGGCGACGACGTGGCGCTCGTGAGCATCATGGTTGCCAACAACGAGACCGGCGTGGTGCAGCCCATCCGCGAGCTGGCCGCCGCCGCACATGCTGCCGGCGCCCTGTTTCATACCGATGCCATCCAAGGCTACTTGCATATTCCGCTCGATGTCACCGAGCTGGGCGTCGATGCTATGACCGTTGCCGCTCACAAGATCGGCGGTCCTGTGGCATCTGGCGCGCTCTACGTTAAGACCCGCACCCCACTGCGACCCCGCATCTTTGGCGGCGGACAGGAGGCCGGTCGTCGTGCCGGCACGCAGGACCTGCGTACACAGCTGGCTTTTGCCGCTGCCGCCCGCACGTTGGCGCCCCGCGTGGCCCAGGAGCGTACAACGCTGCAGGCCTTATCCGACAAGCTCTACGCCACGCTTACGGCCCATCCGCGCATTCACGCCACCATGGGCGACTACGCGCAAGCCGACCGTCTGCCCGGCATGGTATCGATCTACATTGACGGCATGGACTCCGAGGAGCTCATCATCAAGCTCGACGCCGCCGGCTTTGAGGTGTCGGCAGGCTCGGCATGCTCGAGCGGCAGCATGGACCCGAGCCATGTTCTCAGCGCCATGGGCATTGGTCGCGAGCAGGCATTGGGCGCTCTGCGTATCTCGTTTGATGACCGTGTGAACCCTGTCGACCTGGACGAGTTTGCCCAGACGCTGCTCTCGATCGTGGGTGCCGCATGATCGTCGCCGAGCTTGAACGTGGGCTGCTGGCGCGCTACCCCAAGGCGGACGCCGAGGGCTGGGATCACGTAGGACTCTCCGTTGGCGATCCGGCCGCGGAGATCACCGGCGTTGCCTGCGCGCTCGATGCGACCGAAGCTAATGTTCGCCGCGCCCAAGAAGGCGGCGCCAACGTGCTGCTGACGCATCATCCCATATACATCAAGGCGCCCGAGGCGTTTTGTCCGTCGGATTCCGCACGCCCCCAATGCAGCGCGGCGCTCTACGAGGCAGCGCGTTGCGGCGTGAGCATTATCTCGCTCCACACCAACCTGGACCGCTCGCACGAAGCCCGCGTCTGCCTGAGTGAGCTGCTGGGTACCGTACCCGTGAGCTCACTGGAGCACGTGGACGACCCCGAGCCGACCGGCCTGGGCGCGCTTGCAACGCTCAACGACCCGTGCACGCTGCGCGATCTTGCCACCCGTGCTGCCACAGCCTTCGGCAGCGACCCGCGTGTGTGGGGCGAAGTTGATCGCCCGTGCCGCACCGTCGCCATTTTGGGCGGCTCCCTGGGCGACTTTGGAGAGCTCGCCATCGCCGCCGGTGCGGATGTTGTCGTGACGGGCGAGGCAGGCTATCACGTGGCGCAGGACCTTGCCTTGCGTGGGCTACCGGTGATCTTGCTCGGCCACGACCGCTCCGAGGAGCCGTTCGTTGATATATTGATGAACTCTGCAGTTGACGCCGGGGTCGACCCCCGTCATGCGATTAAAATACTGAACCCTTGCCAATGGTGGACTGTGACAAAAGGAGAGAACTTATGAGCGCCGGCGCTACGCTACTCAAGCTGCAACAGATCGATTTGGAGCTCGCCCGCAACAAGAGCGAACTTGCCAATATGCCGGAGCTCAAGGAGCTCGCTTCCAAGCGTAAGACCTACGTTAAGCTCAAAGCCGAGATGACCAAGCTCTACGCCCAGCGCAAGGACCTGGACATTGAGCTCGACGATCTCAACACCACCGAGATTCAGACCAACAACGCCATTGAGGCTGCCAAGAAGCGCCACGTCGACGGTTCCGACTACCGTGAGGTTCAGGACCTGGAGAATGAACTCGCAACCCTGGCCAAGCGTCTGGACAAGATTGAGCACACCCGCAAGGACGTCGTTGTCGCCCATAAGGAGGCGCTCGACCGCGAGGCCCGCGCACAGGCAATTATCGCCAAGTTCGAGGAGGGCGTGAAGGCCGATACCAAGGCCGCCCGCGCTAAGGCTGCCGACCTGCAGGCTCAGATTGACGCCGCCACTAAGGAACGCACCGCGCTTGCCGCCACGCTGCCGGCCGACGTGCTCACCGACTACGAGCGTCTGCTCAAGCAGTTCCGCGGCCTGGCCGTCGAGACCATCCAGGGCAACATCCCCACAGTCTGCCACACCGCGCTGCAGGCATCGTCCATGAGCGACCTCAACCACGACGGTAGGTCAATTACGCACTGCCCGTACTGCCACCGCCTCCTGGTACTCCCGAGCAAGGAAGCTTAAACGATGACGGCATCCAACAATTCAATGCAACTTGAGGGAAAAACGATCCTGCTGGGCATTACCGGCGGGATCGCCGCCTATAAGTCGTGCAATATCGTGCGCCTGCTGCAAAAGCGCGGCGCGCGCGTCAAGGTCGTTATGAGCGAGCATGCCACGGAGTTCGTGGGGCCGCTTACCTTCCGCGCGCTCACCAACGAGCCCGTTGCCGTGGGCCTATTCGACGATCCCTCCGACCCCATCCACCACATTTCGCTGGCGCAGGAGCCCGATCTGGTGGTCGTGGCGCCCGCGACGGCCAATATCATCGCCAAGATGGCAAACGGTATCGCCGATGACCTCATCTCCACCACGCTGCTTGCGACGCCGCGACCCATCGTGATCGCACCCGCTATGAACAACGGCATGTGGAAGGCGCCGGCGACGCAGGCCAACATGGCCACGCTGCGCGAGCATGGTGTCCATGTGGTGGGACCCGGCAGCGGCTACCTTGCCTGCGGCGACGTGGACACGGGACGCATGAACGAGCCCGAGGACATCGTCGAGGCCATCTGCGAGGTGCTGAACCCCGTCCCGCAATACCTTGCGGGCAAGCGAATCGTGATCACCGCCGGCCCCACGCACGAGCCGATCGACCCCGTACGCTTCATCGGAAACCGGTCGTCGGGCAAGATGGGCATCGCCCTGGCGGGGGAGGCCGCTCGCCGCGGTGCTGCGGTCACGCTTGTGCTGGGGCCGACATCGCTCGATGTTCCCCACGGCGTGGAGTGCGTGCGCGTGCAGACCGCCGAAGAGATGCTGCAGGCAGCGCTGAGCGCCTTTCAGACGGCTGATGCGGCCATTTGTGCGGCCGCTGTCGCCGACTACACCCCCGCGACCCCTGCCGACCATAAGCTCAAAAAGGCCAACGAGCGCCTGGATCGCATCGAACTGGTCGAGACGGTCGATATTTTGGCCGAGCTCTCGCGCCAAAAGGGAGAGCGGTGCGTGATCGGCTTTGCGGCCGAGACCGATAACGTCGTGGAGTACGCGCAGCGCAAGCTTGCGCGCAAGGGTTGCGATGCCATTATCGCCAACGATGTCTCGCGCGCCGATTCGGGCTTTGGAACCGATACCAACAAGGCCTGGATCGTGAGCAAAGCGGGCACGCAAGAACTTCCCGTGCTAACAAAACCCCAGCTCGCAGATACAATTTTGGACTTGCTTCAAAATATTTAAAAAAGTTCTTGCACAAGGGCAAAGTTTCGGGTTAATATATTCCCTGTTGCGAGCGAGAGCACAGCAACAAACAAAGGCTTCGGGACGTGGCGCAGCTTGGTAGCGCACTTGACTGGGGGTCAAGGGGTCGCTGGTTCGAATCCAGTCGTCCCGACCAGAAGTTTGCAGGTCAGGCACTTAGTGCCTGACCTTTTTTGTTTTAAGCAATTGCTTAATTTTGATTAATCAACAGGGTGCCAAAAATCACCCTGCGCGATAATCGCCTTTTGCGGCTACTTGCGCGTTTTGCACACGCTTGGACCGATTTATTAACGCGATATGAATCTACATACGCGTAGCTGGTATACAGTCGAGTACAGACTGTATTTATCGCGGCGATTTACGCAGATATAGCGACTGTAACGAACAAGCGTGTCGCTGTATTTATTCCAGTAGTTCACTTGATCGGTGGACAAGTGGGCTGTTGCAACGAAACGCCAAGCAGGACGGGCTCTATACGAGGACGCCGCAGGGGTAATGGAGGGAGAGTGCGGCAGACGCTCTGAGAGCCGCTGTATGGCCCCATTTCTCCTCAGCCCGATAACCTGTCCCCCGAACCCCAAATTGTTCGTATGCTTGCCAAAAGAAAGGCCCGCGCGGGGTTGCGCAGGCCTATATCCATATGTCGGCTTATAGGACAAAATGTCTAGAAGCACCAAGCCGGGCAGACGAAACTCGAACCCGCCGCAAAGTTGCTATTCCCGGGAAAGCCGTCGTTTCCGACGCTTCCGAAGAACACAGAATACTGCGGATGCAGCGAACGCTCCCACCACTCGCCGCGCGCCGGCAACGTCAGGCAATCGTTGTCCCCATTGTTATTGATATCTTTATCCCTGAAAGCCTCGTACTGGGTGCCCTCTTTGCCAATCCAAGGATACTCAGACCAGCCAAAGCTGATTTGGGGGGTCTCGACGATCTCGGAGTAAGGCGAGTGCTGCAGCGACTGCCGTAAGGGGGACGTTGCTGTCTTTGCGAGAAGGTGTCCCGTGGCGGTAGTGCTGTTCGATGGCCAAAATGTCCAATTTGAGCGCGCGAAGGCG
>NZ_JBBNLM010000062.1:0-513 GCF_040092475.1 Collinsella sp. CLA-ER-H10 | reverse complement strand
GGGTGTTCCTATAGTTTTGTCAACCGTCGGGGCTACTCCCGGTAGGGCACCCGGTCGCGCATCACGGCGTATATCGCCCTGAGCCGCTTCCTCGCGACGGCCTTGAGCGCCCGCCCGTGCCCCATGCCCCGCGCCCTGCAGGCCCGGTAGTACTCGCCGTAGCGCCCCGAGGACCTCACCAGGCTGTTGCACGAGAAGATCAGCAGGGACTTGAGCCTCGCGTCGCCGCGCCTGGACGCCCTGACCGACCTCACCGACGTGCCGGAGCTCCTCACCCTCGGGGCTATGCCGCAGTACGAGGCCAGGTGGTCGTGGTCCGGGAACCTCCCGATGTCGACCGACACCGCGAGCTGCGCCGCGGTCCTCGGGCCGATGCCGGGCACGGTGAGCAGACACGCGTAGGTCTCGTCGCCCTCGAGCAGCGCCGCCGTCTCGGCCTCGAGGGCCCCGGCCTCGTCGAGGGCCTCCGATATCCGGGCGGCCAGGAACCTGACCTGCCTGTTCTCGGCCTCG
>NZ_JBBNLM010000061.1:0-539 GCF_040092475.1 Collinsella sp. CLA-ER-H10 | reverse complement strand
TCAGTTGTTATTGCCGCCATCGAGCAATGCCTCAAAATCCTTCGCCTGCATGGGGCGGTAGTAGAGGAAGCCCTGAGCGTAGCGGGCGCCCATTTGTCGTAGCATGTTCGCCTGCTCATTTGTCTCGACGCCTTCGACCACGACGGGCAGATGGAGCGACTGCGCCATTTCGAGCATCGATGAAATGATTTGCGTGCTGCGGCCTTGATCGCGGTCGGTGGGCACAAAGGTGCGGTCGAGCTTGATGACGTCGACGTTGACGTTCTTGAGCATCGCGAGCGTGGACTGGCCGGTGCCAAAATCGTCCATGTAGGTCGAGAAGCCACGGGTGTGCAGATCCGCGGTCAGCTTATCCACGGCCTCGGACTCTCCGGTATAGGCGGTCTCGGTGATCTCGATGTGCATGAGTTCGGGCGGCAGGTTGTACTGGGCGGCGAGCGACCCCATATGCTCGGCGACATCGCAGGCAAGAATGTCTACGCGCGACACATTGAGGGAAATCGGAACCACGCGAAGTCCTCGATTGAGGCGCTCGCGGA
>NZ_JBBNLM010000060.1:0-555 GCF_040092475.1 Collinsella sp. CLA-ER-H10 | reverse complement strand
GCGATGAACGTGGCGACGTCGTCGATGTGGCCGTTGGTCTCCTCGGGGTCGATGCCCTCCTTGACCCAGATGACCTTCTCGACGCCCAGGTAGTCCTTGAGGTGCTCGTTCATGTACTCGCGAAGCTCCTCGCTCCAGGGCTCGAACTTCTTGCGGTACTTGGGCCAGATGGACTCGGGGTCCTCTTCCTCCTCGAGCACCGCGGAGCAGGTGCGGCCGGGGGACAGGAGGCACTGGTCGGTCACGACGAGGGTGCCCTCGCCGTCGACGGTGATGGAGCCGCCCTCGAGGATCATGTCGTCGGGACGGTAGCGGCGGCAGCCGGAGAGCTCGGCCATCTTGAGGGCGATCTGCTCGTCCTTGTCCCACGGGAAGTACAGGCCGTCGACCAGGCCGCCGTAGGCGTTGAAGTGCCAGTGGTTGGCGCGCTTCTCGCCCTTGCCGTCGATGACGTAGGTGGCGGCGGTGTCGCGGAACCAGGCGTCGTCGGTGGTCATCTCGATGACGGTGACGTTCTCGTCGTTCTCGAAGGCGGCCTTGCAGTTGGCGTAGTCG
>NZ_JBBNLM010000005.1:0-132496 GCF_040092475.1 Collinsella sp. CLA-ER-H10 | reverse complement strand
CTCCCAACCTCGTTGCGGCGCGGCTGCGCCTCTGGCACTTCAACAACATTGTCGCAGCCCCGACCCGCGGTCACGAGCGGGGGCTCCTGTCGTTTCCGTGCCCTCGGATTGGGTCATAGTGTCTGTCGTTGCCAAAACATCGGCGCTTCCGTTGTTGGCACTTGGGGACGTTCCTTTTGTACCGGCACTTTGGGACACTCCTTGCCATTGGTGCAAAGTAACCTGCCCTCATTGCGCCAAGCGGCGTGTGCCGTTAAGCGGAGGGGCGTATTGTTGGCCCATCGTTTGGGCATACAATGGCTATTAGCTTGCTGCGGTGAAGGCCTGTCCGCTCCGCAGCTGTTTTCTACGGTTAAAGGAGTATGTATGTCCGTTGAGGTCATGAGGTCTGTGATCGATGCTGCCGAGGGGCGCGTGCCCGTCGACACGCTGTTTACCAATGCGCAGATCGTCGACGTGTATGGCCAGCGTGTGGCGCCCGGTAGCGTTGCCGTCAAGGACGGTGTGATCGTCGGCGTGCTCTACGATGGTCGCGACGATGCCGCTGGCGCCTACGAGTCAACTGAGGTCATCGACTGCCAAGGGCGCTATCTCGCTCCCGGTTTTATTGACGGGCATCTGCATATCGAGTCTTCGAACATCCGTCCCGCCGAGTACGCTCGCATGGCCGCGACGCGCGGTACCACCACCGCCATTGCCGACAGCCACGAGATTGCCAATGTTGCCGGTCTTGACGGCTTGCGCTTTATGATTGAGGACGGCCGCCGCGCACCCATCTCCATCAAGTACATGATGCCTTCGTGCGTGCCCGCGCTGCCCGACGAGCAAGCCGGTGCCGTTATTTCGGCTGCCGATATGCAGGCGTTTTTTGCCGAGCATCCGGGCGATGTCTTTGGTCTGGGCGAAATGATGAACCTGCCGGGCGTCTTTATGGCCGACCCCGAGACCTGTGCTCGCATCGATGCTGCCAACCAGACGCCGTCCAAGCAGGTTGACGGCCACGCGCCGCTCGTTGCCGGTAAGGACCTCAATGCCTATGCCGCAGCGGGCATTATCGCCGACCACGAGTCGACGATTCCCGAGGAGGCACTCGACAAGCTGTCCCGCGGCATGTATGTGATGCTGCGTGAGGGCACGTGCAGCCACGACCTAGCCAATTTGTCCCCGATGCTGCTGGAGAATCCTGCCCGCGCCCGCCGCTGCTGCTTTGCGACCGACGACCGCGCTCCCTCCGATGCTCTTTCGACCGGCATGATCGACAATGCCTGCCGCGTGGCTATCGAGGCCGGTATCGACCCCGTGGTCGCCATCTCCATGGCGTCCCTTTCTACGGCTGAGGCATTTGGCCTGGACCACGGCTGCCGCGACCCGCACGAGCTTCGCGGCGCAATCGCCCCGGGCAAGCGCGCCGACCTGCTGTTGCTCGATGACCTGACGTTTGCCAAGGCTCCGCATCGTGTTTATGCCGCCGGTGCCCTGGTGGCGCAGGATGGCACCTTTGTGGGCGAGGTCGCACCCGAGACGGCCGAGGTCGCAGCGCTTGCCGATGAGCTGCGTGGTTCCGTTAAGCTGCCGAAGCTTTCGCTCGACGTATTCGATTATGCCTTTAAGCCGGGCGAGGCCGTTATCGATGTCATCCCGGGTATGGCTATCACGGGTATGGCCCGCCCCGAGAGCGCCGAGGACTTGCGTCGCATTATGCTTATCGAGCGCCATGGCCGCGGCGTGTCGCTGCAGGCCGAGGGCGTCGACGGCGACGGCCCCGCTGGCCTGGGCCTGGTTGGCAAGCATATCGGTCGCGGCTGGGTGCGTGGCTTTACCATCACCGGTGGTGCCATTGCCTCCACGATCGGCCACGACTCGCACAACGTGTGCGTGGTGGGCGACAACGCCGCCGATATGATGGCTGCCGTTGAGGCCGTGGGCCAGGGCGGCCACGTGCTGGTGCGCAACGGCGAGGTCGTGGCGCGCATTCCGCTGGCGCTCGGTGGCCTTATGAGCGAGGGTACGGCCGAGGACGTTGCCGCGCAGCACGACGACTTTATGGTCAAGGCGCGCGCCATGGGTATTGAGCCGCCACTCGACCCCATCATGGGCATTATCTTCCTGCCCCTGCCGGTCATCCCGACGCTCCGCATCCGCCCCGAGGGCATGTTCGACGTCACAACCTTCACCTACGCCGACTAGTCATCGGGGACGTTCTTAAACGACTAGTCATCGGGGACACTCTTATGGCGGACTGCCTGACGCCGCGACCGTAGGACCTCTGGCATGTGTGAGCTATTTGCCAGGTCCTTGTAACGTTTACGCCCGCGGAGTCTTATTTGAGCTCCCTTTGGGTACGTTGGAATCGGATACACGTTCGATTCCAACAAGTCCGAAGGGAGCTTTTCTATGTTTAAACTGATTGCATCCGATATGGACGGCACACTGCTTGACGAAAACGGCCAGGTACCTCCCGAGACCTACGAACTGATTCTGGCGCTACACGAGCATGGCGTGCATTTCGCCGCATCGTCAGGTCGTCGCTACGATCGCCTGTGTGAGTTCTTTGCGCCCGTTCGCGACAAGATGGACTTTGTCGCCGCTAACGGCGCCCAGGTCTACGCCGACGGTAAGATGGTAGACCGTGAGGTGTATTCCCACCTGGCGATTCGAAGGCTCGCCCAAGCCGTCAGGACGTTTCCCAATCTGCATCTTGCGCTCTTTGACCGAACCAAGTCCTTCCTGCTCGATGACGAGTGCAAGTTCGTGCGTGAGGTCGATAAGGACCTTCCCAATGCCGAGCGCATTTGGGAGCTGCCCGATCCCAGCGTAAATATCATCAAGGCGAGTATCTTTTGCGATGACTGTGCCGTTATGGACAGTGCCTACGTACTGCAGCGCGAGCTTGGCCAGCTCTTTACCTTTGCGCCTTCTGGAAACGCATGGATCGATGCCATGCAGCCCGGTGTGTCGAAAGCCTCGGGAATCGAGCAGCTCATGGAGCACTATGGCGTCGAACGCGACGAGGTCATGGCGTTTGGCGACTCGATGAACGACTACGAGATCATTCGCTTTGTCGGCACGGGCTGCGCGATGGAAAATGCGCGCCCCGCGCTCAAGGCGGTGGCCGATCGCGTGGTGGGTTGTAACCGTGACCACGCCGTCCAACGTGAGCTCCGTCGCGTGCTGGAGAGTTTCTCCTAATCCGGCAGATGGGGACGTTCTTTTTCTGCCGACAGTGGGGGACAGTCCTTGCAGTTTTTTGCGAAGAGTGTCCCCAGTGACTGGTCGTTTAAGAATGTCCCCAATGACTACCCAACGACTAGGCGAGGGCGGCCATGATGGTGCGGGCGACGCCGTCGTGGTCGTTGTCGTATTCGGTGATGGCGTCGGCGGCCTCGCGATCTTCGGGCTCGGCGTTGATCATGGCCATGCCGTGGCCCGCTGCCTGCAGCATGGGGATGTCGTTGATGTTGTCGCCGAACGCCCAGGCGTCGGCGAGACGCTCGCCCAAGTGCTCGCATAGCCACGTGAGGGCCGTCCCCTTGGTGGCGCCCTCGCCCATGACCTCGATATTCATGGCGTACGAACGCGTGACCTCAATGCCTTCGAGCGTGTCGAGCGCCGCCGCGATGGCGTCGCGATCGGCCGGGTCATGCCAGTACATGGCGATGCGTTCGAGCGTCTCGACCTCGTCGATCTTGCTGTCGATATCCATGTCGATCGGTGTTCGTGTGCGCTTGAGCGAAGCCGCGATGTGGGGGTCGCCGCCGCAGAATTCGTCCAGGCGCGTGTAGAGCGAGCGGGGGAGGAAGCACTGCCCATCCGCGAAGATATCGAAGGTCACATCGTGGCCGGCGGCAATGCGATGGATGCGGTGGGCAATGCCACGGTCGAGCGGACGGCTCAAGATGCACGTGGCGCGCGAGGCGTCGGTGGGCGTACCGGCGTCGAGCTGCCAGACGCTGGCACCGTTGGCGCAGACCGCGTGGTGTACGGTGGGGTGAGCGAGGATGGGCTCAAAGATGCCCGACAGCGGACGTCCCGTGCAGGGCACAAATTCAATCCCGCGTCGAGCGAGCTCGTCGAGCATCGCCCAGGTGGCATCGCTCATCTGCTTATCGCTCGTCAACAGCGTTCCATCCATATCGGAAAACACAATCATTTGATGCAGCCCTTTCTGCTGGCATAAAAAGCGTGGCCGAGGGCGATGATGCCCTGGCCACGCTCGGGTTCTATAACGGTCCGCGTCCTAGCGATCGGCGAGCGGCTTGTACTCCAGCGGCTCGATAACCGGGCGATACGCGGGACGGATAATGCGGTGCGCGCAGAAGAGCTCTTCCATGCGGTGTGCCGACCAGCCGGCCATGCGGGCGACGGCGAATAGCGGCGTAAAAAGCGTCTCGGGTACGCCGAGCATCTTGTAGATAAAGCCCGTGTACAGGTCGATGTTGGCACAGATGGGCTTGGTCATGCCGTGGTCGCGCATCACCTGCGGTGCCAGGCGCTCGATGCGCTCGATGAGCGCGAACTCCTCGCCCAGGTCCTTCTTGGCGGCAAGCGTGCGCGCGTAACGGCGGCAGACCTCGGCGCGCGGGTCGCTCAGCGTGTAGACGGCGTGGCCCATACCGTAGATGAGACCCGTGCCGTCGAAGGCCTGCTTGTCGAGGATCTTGCCCAGGTAGGCTGCGACCTCGTCCTCGTCCTCCCAATTGGAGACGTGCGCACGGATGTCCTCGTGCATGGACACGACCTTGGCGTTGGCGCCGCCGTGGCGCGGGCCCTTGAGTGAGCCGATAGCCGCGGCGTAGGCGGAATACGGGTCGGTGGCCGAGGAGGACAGCACGCGGCAGGCAAACGTGGAGTTGTTGCCGCCTCCGTGTTCGGCATGCAGCATGAGCATCACGTCGAGCAGCATGGCTTCGTCGCGGGTGAATGCCATGCCGCCGCGCAACACCTGCAGGATGGTCTCGGCGGTGGAGAGACCGGGCGTGGGGTGCGGTACATGAACCTCGGAGCCGCGGCGCTTGGCGACCGAGGCCATATGCGCGAAGGCGGCGATGCGGGGGAGACGGGCGAGCATGGAGATGGCGACGTCGATTTCGTGCTCGGGCGTAATGGCGTCGGGCTCGGCGTCGAAGGCGTAGAGCAGCAGCACGGCGCGCTGAAGCACATTCATGATGCTCGACGACACCGTGGTCATGGGGAACTCTTTGACGTACTCATCGCTCAGGTGCCTAAAAGCGCCCAGACGTCCGCAAAAACCGTCGAGCTCCTCTTTGTTGGGCAGCGAGCCCGTGATGAGCAGGTAGGCGACCTCTTCGTAGCCATAGCGATTCTCGGCCTGGGCGTTGTTGACCAGGTCCTCGATGCTGTAGCCGCGCAGCGTAAGCTTGCCCTGGTCGGGCACGACTTTGCCGTCGACCTTGTTGTAGCCGTGCACGTCCGAGATGCGGGTAAGGCCCGCGACCACGCCCGAGCCATCGGCATTGCGCAGGCCGCGTTTGACGTTATGCTCTACGAACAGGCCCTCGTCGTACGGGGCGGTCGGCAGGCCGTGGTAGAGGTTTTCGCTTTCGGGCGAAATCTGACGGCTCGCCTCGTAATCCAGAACCAGGCGGCTCAGGTGATCGTCGAAGCGGTAGTAGATTTTCTTGGCGTCGTAGGCCATGCGCGCTCCTCTCCGGTCCGCTTTGGGGCCGCGCGCTTGGACGATATGACGTCAAGCTGCCCCGAGCGGCTTGTTCGCTACAGGCGGTACATAAAGTTAAAGACGTCCTCGCGCTGGATGGACACGTTGACGCCCGAAAGCTCGCCGGCCTCGGCCAGGGCCTTCTGCAGCTCGGCGAAGTCGAGCTTGGACTCGGCGGTGTCGGCCAGCATGGTCATGGTGAAGATGTCCTCGATAATGGACTGCGTGATGTCGCGGATGTCGACGTTGGCCTCGCCCAGAACGCGGGTGACGCCGGCGACGATGCCGGGGCGGTTCTTGCCAAGGACGGTGATGACGATGCGGGAGGACGAGATCTCGGCCATGGGAAACCCTTTCGCGTGGTTGCGGCGCGCGCGGGGCGCTCCGCTACGGTACAGTGTTCATCATTGTACCCGTCTGGCGCCAAAAGGGGTGTGCTTACTGCGGCGTTACACGTCTGCAACATGGGCGAAGGGGCGACAGGGTGCGTGTCCGCTGCGGTTGGCCACGCCGCGTTGCACAAAGACCGTGAACCTTTTGTGGGACACGCGGCGCCGTGGTACCATAGCCGAGTTTGTTGTCTTGGTCGGAAACCAAGACGCCTTATGCGCTGATCGGTAACCAGCGCCTGACCAATAAGGAGTCCTACCATGAAGCAGGGTATCCATCCCCAGTATGTCGAGTGCACGGTGACGTGCTCCTGCGGCAACACCTTCAAGACGCACGCTACCGTGTCCGAGATGAAGGTTGAGCTTTGCAACGAGTGCCACCCGTTCTACACCGGCCAGCAGAAGTTCGTCGACACCGGTGGACGCGTCCAGCGCTTCGCCGACAAGTTCGGTGGCGCCGCTGCCGCCCAGCTCAAGAAGGCCGAGGAGGCCAAGGCTGCCAAGGCTGCCAAGGCTGCTGAGGCCGAGGCCGCTCGCAAGGCCGCCGCTGAGGCTAAGGCTGCCGAGAAGGCCAAGCGTGCTGCTAAGTTTGCCGAGGAGGCTGCCAAGCAGGCCGCCGAGGCTCCCGCAGAGGCTCCCGTCGAGGAGGCCGCTGCCGAGGCCGAGACCACCGAGGCTGCTGAGTAAATAGCTCGCCGAGGAATCGCTCGCATTCGTGGCTAAAGGGCCGCGTATCCATTTGGGTGCGCGGCCCTTTTCCTTTATTGGTGCAAGCTAACCCGTCCCCATTGCACCAGATTGGTGCGAAGGGGACGGGTTCGTTTGCACCAAATGGCAGAGATACAGCGTTTTCCCAGATAAAAACTGCCAAAATAAACCAGTCCCCTTTTGGCAGGTTGGTCGTAGTTATTACGTGGCGGTCGAGGTCGACCGTATAGGCCGCGCCTTGTTTGGCTAAAGTACAATCATCTGTGTTTAACTCGCCCGCAGCTGCACGGCGTGGGCGATGGCCAAAAAGGAAAACCACATGGGATTCATGTCAAAGCTGCTGTCCTTTGGATCCGATAAGGACCTTAAGCGCTACTACAAGATCGTTGACCAGATCAACGGTCTTGAGCCCCAGTTTGAGAAGATGACCGAGGAGGAACTCCGCGCCCAGACCGATAAGTTCCGCGAGCGTTACGCCAACGGCGAGTCGCTCGACGACATGCTTCCCGAGGCTTTTGCCACTGTGCGCGAGGCTTCCAAGCGCATCACGGGCATGCGTCACTTTGACGTACAGCTCATCGGCGCCATGGCGCTTCATGAGGGTCATATTGCCGAGATGAAGACCGGCGAGGGCAAGACGCTCGTCTCCACCTTGGCCGGCTACCTCAACGCTATCGCCGGCAAGGGCGTGCATGTCGTTACCGTCAACGATTACCTGGCAAAGCGCGACTCCGAGTGGATGGGCCGCATCTACAAGTACCTGGGAATGACCGTTGGTCTGCTCCAGAACAACATGCCGCTCGAACTCAAGCGCCCGGCCTACCAGGCAGACGTCACCTACGGCACCAACTCCGAGTTCGGTTTCGACTACCTGCGCGACAACATGGTCACCCGCCCCGAGCAGCGCGTTCAGCGCGGCCACCATTACGCCATCGTCGACGAGGTCGACTCCATCCTGATCGATGAGGCCAGAACGCCGCTCATCATCTCGGGTGCCGGCACCAAGTCCGCCAGCACCTACAAGGACTTCGCGCGTGCCGTGCGCGGCCTTGAGCGCGGCGAGGACGTGTCGCACGACATGCTCACCGCCACCGAGGACGTCGAGCCCACGGGCGACTACGTCATGGACGAGGCCAAGCACACCATCGCCGCCACCGAGCGCGGCCTTAAGAAGATTGAGCGCCGCCTGGGTATCGATGACATCTATGCCGATCTCTCCGGCCAGCTGGTCAACCACCTGCAGCAGGCGCTGAAGGCCCAGTACATGTTCCACCGCGACAAGCAGTACGTGGTCACTAATGGCGAGGTCAAGATCGTCGACGAGTTCACTGGTCGCATCATGGAAGGCCGCCGCTATTCCGAGGGCTTGCACCAGGCCATCGAGGCCAAAGAGGGCGTGCTCGTACGCGAGGAGAACCAGACCTTGGCCACCATCACCCTGCAGAACTACTTCCGTCTGTATGACAAGCTCTCCGGCATGACCGGCACGGCACTTACCGAGGATGCCGAGTTCCGCGAGATCTACAAGCTACCCGTCGAGGTCATCCCCTCCAACAAGCCCGTGCAGCGCGTGGACCACGAGGACCTGGTGTACCGCACCATTCAGGCCAAGTACAACGCCGTTGCCGACGACGTTGAGCGTCGTCACGCCAAGGGACAGCCGGTCCTGGTGGGCACCGTCTCCATCGAAAGCTCCGAGAAGCTGTCTGCCGCCCTTACCAAGCGCGGCATCGCACACGAGGTCCTCAACGCCAAGCACCATGAACGCGAGGCCCATATCGTTGCCCAGGCCGGACGCTACGGCGCCGTGACCATCGCCACCAACATGGCCGGTCGTGGTACCGACATCCTGCTGGGCGGCAACCCCGACGAGCTGGTGCGCGAGCGCCTTGAGTACGAGGGCCTGACCATGGAGGACGTGACGCCCGAGCAGCTCGAGCAGTTTAACGCCGAGGCCAAGGAGACCTGCAAGGCCGAGCGCGAGCGCGTGCTTGCCGCCGGCGGCCTGACCGTTATCGGCACCGAGCGCCACGAGTCCCGTCGTATCGACAACCAGCTGCGCGGCCGCTCTGGCCGTCAGGGCGATCCGGGCGAGACCCAGTTCTACCTGTCGCTCGAGGACGACCTCATGCGCCTGTTCGGCGGCGACAAGATGGACCGCGTCTCCAAGATGATGGTCACGGCCGACATGGGCGACGACATGCCCATCCAGCACAAGATCATCTCCAAGGCCGTCGAGAGCGCCCAGCACAAGGTCGAGAGCATCAACTTCTCCATGCGTAAGAGCGTCCTTGAGTACGACGACGTCATGAACAAGCAGCGTCAGGTCATCTACGCCGAGCGCAATAAGATTCTGGACGGCAAGGACCTGACCGACCACATCACCGAGGTCATGCACGACACCGTGTACCGTTGCGTGCAGGAGTTCTGCACCAAGGACAGTCACGATGGTGAGCGCGACCTGGAGGGCCTGCGCAAGTGGGTTGTGGAGCTCACCGGCCACATCGATACGCCGAAGTTCCCCGACGAGGATTATGAGGCTCTGGCTGCCGATGTCCTGGCTTACGTAGAGAAGTGCTACAACATGAAGGCCGAGCGCTTGGGCGAGGACCTGATGCGCGAGCTCAACACCCAGGTCATGCTGCGCGTCATCGATACCCGCTGGATGAACTACCTGCAGGAGATGGACTACCTCAAGACCGGCATCGGCCTGCGCGGCTTTGGCCAGCGCGACCCGCTGGTCGAGTACAAGACCGAGGCCTACGGCGCGTTCCAGATGCTCGTCGACACCATGTATGAGGATTACCTGCGCACGGTTCTGCGCATCGAGATCAAGGCTGCCCCGCGTGCCGTGGAGCACAAGGAGGAGCCTGCGCTCGAGGGCGCGCGCTTCTCCGGTCCTGCCGAGGTCGATGGTGACAACGGCGACTCGGTGCTGCGCAAGCAGGCGCAGGTGCAGGCCCGCACGGCTGTCCAAGGCGGACCGGCTGCCGTCAACAACGGTGGCAAGGTGACCACCTATCGCAAGTCCGAGAGCGACGATCCGTACGTCAACGTGGGCCGTAACGACCCGTGCCCCTGCGGTAGCGGCAAGAAGTTTAAGTACTGCCACGGCAGGAATCGTTAATGGCTGAGGCTTTAGAGGTAACGCCCGCCGAGCTGGACGCGTTCGCGGACCGGCTCGGTGAGGTCGAGTCGTATCTCCATTTGGACGAAAAGCGCACGCGCGTGACCGAGCTCGAGGCCAAAAGTGTTGCCCCTGGCTTTTGGGATGACGCTGACGCCGCCCGTGCCACCATGGAGGAGATCGCGCGTACCAAGGAAGATATCGCTGCCGTGGATACCGCGCGGGGCGAGCTTTCCGATGCCCGCGCCGCGCTGGAGCTTGCCGAGGAGATGGGGGATGACCCCGATGCCGTCGCCCTTCGCGAGGAGGCTACAGCCACGGCTGAGCGCCTGGCCCGTGCCATCGATGAGCTTGAGCTTTCGAGCTGGTTTACCGGTGAGTTCGATCACGGCGATGCCATTGTGACCATCAAGCCCGGACAGGGTGGTCTGGAGGCCCAGGACTGGACCTTCATGCTCTTTAAGATGTACATGAAGTACTGCCAGCGTCGCGGCTGGAAGGTCACCATCAACGACTGTCCCGCGGCCGAGGTCATCGGCATCGACCGCGCGACCTTTACCGTCGAGGGCAAGGACGCATTTGGCATGCTGCGCGCCGAGGCCGGCGTCCACCGCTTGGTTCGCATTAGCCCCACCGACGACAAGAAGCGCCGCCAGACCACGTTTGCCGGCGTCGAGGTCATCCCCGTGCTACCCGATGATATCGACATCGAGATCAGCCCCGATGACATCCGCGTGGACGTGTACCACGCGAGCGGCCCGGGCGGTCAGGGTGTCAACACCACCGACTCCGCCGTGCGCGTGACGCATTTCCCCAGCGGCATTGTGGTTACCTGCCAAAACGAGCGCAGCCAGATCCAGAACAAGGCCGCGTGCATGCAGATCCTCAAGGCTCGCCTGTACGAGATTGAGCTCGAGAAGCGTGCCGAGGCGCTCGATGAGATTCGCGGACCCAAGACCACGATTGGTTTTGGCAACCAGATCCGCAGCTACGTGCTCTACCCGTACCAGATGGTCAAGGACCTACGCACGGGCGTGGAGACCAGCAATGTCGAGGCCGTTCTTGACGATGGCGACCTGGACCCGTTTGTTATTGGCTACCATCGCTGGGCCACCGGCAACGCCGATGCAGAAGGCTCGGAGGTCTAAAACATCGGGCGGCTTCAAACCGATGCTAAGCCCAACGGTTGGACGGGTTTGTATCCAGAATAAACCCTGCGCAGGGGTGGTTTTTGTCCGGCGAATCGGTAGAATCGAATACAAGAAGAAGTTCAAAGCGCATCCGTTTGGGTGCGCTTTTTTGAGGGAGGCAGCATGGCATATCGTCTGGACATCAAGCGCATTCTTTCGATGAACTTCTTTCACGACCTGCCCCAGATCATGTTGGGGTGTGCCTTGGCCGCCATCGCGACCGACCTGTTTTTGATTCCCAATGGTCTTGCCGCCGGTGGCGTTACGGGCCTTGCCACCATTATCCAGGCGGTCGGCGCGGCGCGAGGCGTGTCGCTTCCCGTCGGTATCCAGACCATCGTGATGAACGCCTTGCTGCTGCTGGTCGTTATGCGCGAGGGCGGCATGTTCTACGTGGTGCAGACCGCGACGGGCTTTGTGCTGCTGGGCTTCTTTACCGATCTGTTCGCCCCGTTTGTAGCACCTCTGGCGGATGCGGACCTGATGCTTCCCGCCATGTGGGGCGGCATTATTACGGGCATCGGTTACGGCATGGTGTTGCGTGCCGGCGCCAACACCGGCGGCTCGGACACGATTGGCCAAATCATTTCGCGTAACACCTCGCTGCCGGTGGGCTCGACCGTCATGGCAATCGACGTTGCCGTGTGTGCGCTGTCGGCTCCGGTCTTTTCAATCGAAAACGCACTATATGCAGGCCTTTCGATGGTCATTAGCGGCTATGTGATCGATGCCGTGGTCGATGGCGGCAACAAACGCCGTATGGTACTCATCATCTCGGATAAGTTCCCTGATATCGCTGCCGATATCATGTATGGCCTGGGTCGTGGTTGTACCAAGTTTAAGGCGACTGGCATGTATTCGGGTGCCGAGAAGCCGGTGATTATGGTCATTGTGAGCCGTCGAGAGCTCAATACCCTCAAGACGATCGTGCGCGAGCGCGATCCTCACGCCATTGTGACGGTCGCTGACGTTACGGAAGCCTTCGGCGAGGGATTCAAGGACATTAGCGCGTAGGGTCGACTGCGTTCCATCCAAAAGACGTTCACATTGATAAACCGTTTCATCAGCGGTTCTGCCTGCTAAATTGTTCAAATAATGATAAAAACTCTGGTAAAGCCATCAGTTTCCAGCATAATGAATGACGTACGTGCATTGCGGCTGTGTTGGGACTACCTTTCCGTGCCGTGCGCATTTTGTCTAATGAGGATGAAAGGAAGGCACAATGAGCGACGAAGAGCTCAAAAAGGTTGCCAACGAGGTAAGGAAGGGCATCGTCACCGGCGTGCACGCTGCCAAGTCCGGCCATCCGGGCGGTTCGCTCGGCGCTGCCGACATCATGACCTATCTGTACTTTGAGGAAATGAACGTCGACCCGGCCGATCCCCGCAAGGCCGATCGCGACCGTTTTGTGCTCTCCAAGGGCCATTGCGCTCCGGGCCTGTACGCCGTGCTCGCCGAGCGTGGGTTCTTCCCCAAGGAGGATCTCGAGACGCTGCGCCATATCGGCAGCCACCTGCAGGGTCATCCCAACATGAACGACACCCCGGGCGTCGACATGTCCACCGGCTCGCTCGGCCAGGGTATCTCCGCCGCCGTGGGTATGGCCGTTGCCGCCAAGCACTGGGGCGATACTTACCGCACGTACGCCCTGCTGGGCGATGGCGAGAGCGAGGAGGGCCAGGTCTGGGAGGCCGCCATGTTTGCCGGCAACCAGCAGCTCGATAACCTCTGCGTGATCGTCGACCACAACGGCCTGCAGATCGACGGCCCCGTCGAGGAGGTCAACGACCCCATGCCGCTCGCCGACAAGTTCCGCGCGTTCAAGTTCCACGTGGTGGAGCTCGCCGACGGCAACGACTTCGACCAGATCCGCGCCGCCTTTGCCGAGGCTCGCGCCACCAAGGGGCAGCCGACCGCCATTATCGCCGAGACCCTGAAGGGCAAGGGCGTGTCCTTTATGGAGAACCAGGTTGGTTGGCACGGCAAGGCCCCCAACGATGAACAGTTTGAGCAGGCCATGGCAGAGCTCACGGCCGCCGGAGAGGAGCTCTAGGATGGCAGACGTCAAAAAAATCGCCACGCGCGTAAGCTACGGCGAGGCCCTCGTCGAGCTCGCCAACGAGCACGATGACTTTGTGGTCCTCGACGCCGACCTGGCCGCCGCCACGCAGACCGGCAAGTTCAAGGCCGCCTGCCCCGACCGCTTCTTCGACGTGGGTATCGCCGAGAGCAACCTGATGGGCGTCGCCGCCGGTATCGCGACCACCGGCCGCGTTGCCTTCGCGAGCACCTTTGCCATGTTCGCAGCCGGCCGCGCTTTTGAGCAGGTCCGTAACTCCATCGGCTACCCGCACCTCAACGTTAAGATTGGTGCCACGCACGCCGGTATCTCGGTGGGCGAGGATGGTGCCACGCACCAGTGCTGCGAGGATATCGCCCTCATGCGCGTCATCCCCGGCATGACCGTGATTGTTCCCGCCGACGACGTCGAGGCCCGCGCCGTGACGCGCGCCGCCTACGAGTGCGACGGTCCGGTGTACATGCGCTTCGCCCGTTTGGCCTCGCCGGTTATCAACGACCCCGAGACCTACAAGTTCGAGTTGGGCAAGGGCATTGTCATGCGCGAGGGCGCCGATGTGACCATCATCGCCTGCGGCCTGATGGTCGGCGAGGCTCTCGAGGCCGCCGAGCAGCTCGCTGCCGAGGGCATCGACGCCGAGGTCATCAACATGCACACCATCAAGCCCATCGATGCCGACCTGATCGTCAAGAGCGCCACCAAGACCGGCCACGTCGTGACCGTCGAGGAGCATTCTGTAATCGGTGGCCTGGGCAGCGCCGTTGCCGACGTCCTGTGCGAGCAGTGCCCGACGCCCCTCAAGAAGATCGGCGTCAACGACACCTTTGGCGAGTCCGGCCCGGGTGCCGAGCTCTTGCACAAGTATGGCCTGGACGCCGCCAACATCGTGGCGACCACCAAGGAGTTCTTGGCATAAGGCAAGGCGGATCTCAAGGACTGCTTCGCCAGAACTATGGAAACCCGGCAGGGGCGCTCTCTTGGAGAGCGCCCCTGTTTCAGTTGCGGTGAAATAGGGACTGATTAGACCTTTTAACTGGTAAAACAGTCCCTATTTCACCGCAACTTATGAAGACGCCCCTCAAGCACGGTCCCATCAGGGAAAAGGGCATATATCGACAAAGCGCAATTCAGACCCTTCCAACTTTGTATATGCAGCACCCCAAGTAAAACACGGCGACCCCTTAGTTACCGCAGGCCGGACACAGGGCTACTCTCCAAATCTTTCCGCAGGACGGAGGAGCCCCCGCAGCGCGAAGCGCGCAGCGGGGGCTCCGACATGTCCGAGGACGATTTGGAGAGTAGCCCTGTGCCCGGCCGACGGGATCCCTAAGCACGCCATGCTTCTTATGTGCAGCAAAGCTAATACTGCTAAAATACAAAGCGCTCATGTAGTTTAAACGCACGACGATAAGGAGCACCAGTGGGTAACCACTTCCGTACCTCCGGTGCGGGCGATGATGCCCCCAAGACGCAGGCAGGCGTCCAGGGCAGTCGTTTCGCCACTCCGGATTCAGAGGGCCAGCCTGTTGCTCAGGCCCCCGCTCAGCCGGCAGATCAGGCACAGCCGGCATCCGATCCCTTTGCCTACAATCCAACCAGCGATGTCGCGCTTTCCGGCACGGCGGGTTTTGAGCCCGTTCAGGCCGTGACCGCTCGCGTGGAGCAGCCTCAGGCTGGTGCCGCCACGCCGCAGCCTACCATGGCCGGCATTCCCGACCCCTTGGCCCCTGCGACGCCGGCTCCTCAGCCTGCGCAGTCCGGTCTCTTTGCCGCTATTCCCGACCCCACGCAGCCTGCTGCCCCGGTGGTCGAGAGCGATCAGGCAGCCGAGGTCGCAAGCCTCGATAACGCGCTCAACAACCCCGATTTTACGTCGGTGTTTGCGCCCATCGATCCGCAGGCCAGCCGCAAGAAGATGGCCAAGCAGGCCGGTGTCGAGCCCGTCATCCTTATGGAGCATGTCACCAAGATCTATCCGGCACAGCCCAACAAGCCTGCACTCGACGACATCAACATCGAGATCTATCCGGGCGAGTTCGTCTTCCTGGTCGGTCACTCCGGCTCGGGTAAGACCACGCTGCTGTCGACGCTCAACCGTGACGTCAAGCCGACGAGCGGCCGCATCCTGGTTGCCGGTCAGGACCTCATGAAGATCAAGAACCGCAAGGTTCCGTTCCTGCGCCGCCAGATTGGCGCCGTGTTCCAGGACTTTAAGCTTCTGCCGCAAAAGACCGCCTACGAAAACGTGGCGTTTGCCCTGCAGTGCATCGGCAAGCCCAAGGGCGTCATTCGCAGCCAGGTGCCCGAGGTGCTGCGTCTGGTCGGCCTGGCCGATCAGATGGACTCGCTGCCCGACCAGCTTTCCGGTGGCGAGCAGCAGCGCGTTGCCGTCGCCCGCGCTATGGTCAACCGTCCGCCGCTGCTGATCTGCGACGAGCCGACGGGCAACCTCGACCCGGCGATCTCGCTGGGCATCATGAAGCTGCTCGAGCGTATTAACCGCACCGGCACCACCGTGATCGTCGCCACGCACGACCGCGAGATGGTCGATAGCATGCACCGTCGCGTGATCGCCCTCGAGGGCGGCCACGTTATTCGCGACCAGGAGAGGGGAGGTTACGGCAACTATGGCACCAACTAACGTGGGCTACTCCTTCAAAGAGGCAATCAGCCACTTCTTCCGTAACTGGACTACCTCGCTCGGCGCCGTCATCACGATCTTCCTTTCGCTGTTTATCATCGGCCTGTTCATTATGGGTTCCGCGATGCTGAACTCCGTGATCGGTACCGTCGAGGATCAGGTTGTCATTAATGCCTTTATTAGCGATGACGCCGATCAGGCAGACGTCCAGGCCTTTGAGGCCGAGCTCAAGACGTGGAGCAACGTCAAGTCCGTGACCTATAAGGATAAGGACGACGCGCTGGCCGAGTACACGAGCAAGATGTCGGGTAACGCCGACGCCACCATGAGCGCGCTCGACGGCCAGAACCCGCTGCCCGCCTCGTTTGCGATTGAGATGGACGATCCGTCTCAGGTCGAGAGCACGGCCAAGAAGCTCAAGAAGGATGCCGATTTCCAGAAGATCGCGGATGACGGCGACGTCAACGCGAGCGTGCTGTACGGCCAGGAGGAAGTGAGCCGCCTGTTCCAGGTGACCAACTACATCCGCATCGCCGCCGTGGTGCTCGTTGGCCTTCTGACCTTTATCGCATTCATCTTCATCAACAACACGATTCGCCTGTCCATCACGGCGCGTCGTCGTGAGATTGCGATTATGCGTCTGGTCGGCGCCAGCAACGGCTTCATTCGCGGCCCGTTTATCACCGAGGGCGTACTGCAGGCCATTTTGGGCTCGCTGCTTTCCATCGGCGTTCTGGAGCTGCTGCGCAATCTGATGATTCCGCGTCTGCAGGAGAGCATCGGCTGGATGTCGTTTGCCCTGCCGACGCAGTACTACCTGGTGACCTATGCTGCGCTGATTCTGGTCGGCGTGATTATCGGTCTCTTTGGTTCTGCCATTGCCATGCGCCGCTACCTGCGCGTGTAGGCATGCCTGGAATTCATCCCTTCCAACGGGTCGTCTCTTATGGGGCGGCCCGTTTTTTGATTCCTAGGGGACGGCAGGAAAGCGAATCATTTGGGTAGACTCTTTGGAGTTCGCAATCGATAGTTAGGAGGCGCCATGGGGCGCAATAACAAGCATAAGCGTGGAGCTCGCAATAAGCGCGGGCCGGTGCGCAGCGAACGCCGTCCGAGCCTGACCGGGCGCGTGCAGCTCCATGAGCATAGCGCCTACGTTGTAACCGAAAACGGCGACTACAAGGTCATGGGCCGCGGTAAGCGCGAGATCATGGATGGCGATACCGTTGCCGTGAGCATTAAGAACAGCCCGCACGGTGAGCGGCGCGCCGTGATCGAGGGCGTGGTCGAGCGTGCAGCCATAAGCGTGGTGGGTACGTACCAGACCGCCGGTCCGCTTGGTGTGATTGAGCCGCTCGATTCGCGCCTGAAGGCCGACTTCTTCATTTTGCCCGAGGATACCTCGGCGGATCGTCTGGGTGTCCACCCGGGTGATGCCGTTGTCGCGCGCATTTTGACCTACCCGACGCGCCTGGAATCGGGCACCGTGACGATCGAACGCCGCATTGGCGGAGATGACGCGCCCGATTTGGGCGTTCAATATGTGATGGCGCGTTACGGCTATACCGATAGCTATCCCGAGGCCGCGCTAGACGAGGCCGAGGGGCTTTCGCTCGATGTGTCCGCGGCGCTTAGGGACCCGCTCCGCCGCGATCTGCGCGACCGCTTTGTCATCACGATCGACCCGGTCGACGCGCGCGACTTTGACGATGCCATTTCGCTGGAGCGCACGCCCGTGGGTGGCTACAAGCTGGGTGTGCATATCGCCGACGTTTCACACTATGTGGCTTGGGACGGGCATATCGATCTTGAGGCTCGCCATCGTACGACATCGGTGTATCTGGCCGATCGTGTGCTTCCCATGCTGCCCGAACGCCTGTCCTGTGACCTGTGCTCGCTTCGCCCTGACGAGGACCGTCTTGCGTTTACCGTCGATATCGAGCTCGATGCACAGGGTCGCGTGCGGCATTACGATCCATACCCCAGTGTGATTCGCTCGCGTGTGCGTATGGACTATGACGGCGCCGAGGCGCTGCTGGTGCGTGCCGGCGCGGTTGAGTATTCGGTGCTGGAGGGTGCAGCCGAGGATGTTGCGGCTGCCGAGACCTCGCGCGAGGAAGCGCTTGAGCGCGGCCTTGCGTGCGAGGAGGCCGCCCGCGGCTACAACATCGACCTCGGCGATTTTCTTGTCGCCGCTAACGAACTCGCCGAACTTCGCCGTCGTATTCGTCGCGCCCGCGGCTCAGTCGATTTTGACACGGCCGAGATTCGCGCTCTATTGGATGAGGACGGAGTGCCCGTGCAGATTGTGGCGCGTGAGCGTTCGTGTACCACGTCGCTTATCGAGGAAGCCATGCTGCTCGCCAACGAGTGCGTTGCAGAGTGGCTGGCAGACCGTGATATCGAGGCCTGCTATCGCGTGCATGAGGATCCGAGCCCCGATAGCCTGCACGGTGCTGCCGTTGCGCTGGCGCAGCTAGGCATCATCGACGATCGCCGTGCTGCCGGTATTGCCCTGGGGAGCCCCGATGAGCTGCAGGCTGCAGTTGATGCTGCCGCCGGTACGGCCAACGCACCGCTCGTTAACACGCTGCTTCTGCGCAGCATGCAGCGCGCGCTGTACAAGCCGCGCAACGAGGGCCACTTTGCGCTCGCCGCGCCGTGCTACTGCCACTTTACGAGTCCCATCCGTCGCTACCCCGATCTGGTGGTGCACCGCGTGCTCAAACTGCAGTTGGCCTATGAGCAGCTCGGCGGCAAGGACGCCTTGGTCCGTACGCCGTGGCTGATCGGCAAGGGGCGCGAGTCGCTGCCGCGCATTCTGCCGCAGATCTGCCGCGCATGTAGCGATGCCGAGCGCGCGGCAGATGCCGCCAGCCATGCGACGCAAAAGATCAAGATTGCCCAGTACTATGAGGATCGCCTGGGCGAGCGCTATGCCGGAACCGTCTCGTGGGTTAGCAGCATGGGCCTCTTTGTGCGCTTGGACCTGACGCAGGTCGAAGGCTTGGTTTCGATTAAGAGCCTGGGCAACGAGTGGTTCGAGTTCGACGAGGACGCGCTTACTCTGACGGGCGCCGACACAGGCACCCGTTACGAGCTGGGGCAGCGCGTGATTATCGAGGTCTCACGTGTCAATACCACGCGTGGGCACTTGGACTTCAAGCTTATCCATTAGCCAAATCCCGACCGATGGTGGGGGAGCGGAGGGCGGCCTTTCGGGACCGCCCTCCGCATTTGAATCGTGGCTACCTTGCCGTCTGCTCGGCCGCCCGCTTACCTGCTATTTGAGAGGTAGAACCTACCAAAATAAACCTGTCCCTTTTTGGCAGGTTTACAAGAAAGCGGGGATGAGATGGCGACGGTGTACGGTTATGCGCGGGTGAGTTCGCGCGATCAGAACCTTAATCGGCAGCTGGATGCGCTGGGCGCCTATGGCGTGGGCTCGGCGAATATTTATGCCGACCATGCGAGCGGCAAGGACTTCGATCGGCCGCATTATCGCGAGCTGTTGCACGTCCTGGGAGACGGGGACGTGCTGGTGGTGCTTTCTATCGACCGACTTGGTCGTAATTACTCCGAGATTCTTGAGGAATGGCGACGCATTACCAAGGAGCTCGGGGTTGCCATTGTGGTGTTGGACATGCCATTGCTTGACACGCGCGCCAGGGCCAGCGGCGCGCCGGATGTGACCAACACCCTGATTGCCGATATTGTGCTGCAACTGCTGAGCTACGTGGCGCAGGTGGAGCGCGAGAATATCCATCGGCGCCAGGCGGAGGGAATTGCAGCGGCGCGGGCGCGAGGGGTCCGTTTCGGTCGACCTCGCAAGCCATGCCCTCCTCAGTTTGAGCTGGTGCGCGATAGCTATGAGGCGGGCGATATTACCCGCAGCCAGGCAGCAAAGTGCCTGGGCGTGTGCGTGGGGACGTTCGATCGCTGGATGCGCGAGGCGGGGTAGGGGTTTGCGTCGCTTCGTCGCTTCCTGTTGCGATTCAAATTTTGATACGGTGACGATGTCATTTGGGGCTACACTCGCTCATATTTAAAAAGACGGAGGTTGGCCTTTGGCGCACATGAAGAAAATAATCGGGTGGACCGCGATCGCTCTGTTCGCCGCAACGCTGGCGGGCATCTGGGTGCTGACGGAGCAAAACGCAGTGCAGACGTCGTTGCTGAGCGAGTCCACCGCGCGCGTGGTGGAGGGTCAGGCTGCGAGCGTTCAGGCTACCGGCATCACGGGTGAAACTCAGGCGGGGGACGGCATGACTGAGAGTACCAATCCGGCTGCCTCGACGGTCCAGCCTGGTCGACTTGCTTCCATTCGCATGTGGGTAGGCGCAAACGTCCGTCGCGTCGCCCATACCGTAGAGTTTTTCTTCGTCGGATTGTTCGCCTCGGTGATCGTGGTCTGCTTTTCCAGGCGTCCATGGAGTGTGTGTTCCCGTTGCGTGCCTGTGTTTCTCTTTTGCGCTGCCTGCTCCGTTGGCGACCAGGTGCATAAGATCTTTGTTCCCGGCAGGCATTTCGACGTTATCGATTTAGGATTCGATGCTGCGGGCTATGTCACCGCCATGCTGTTGGTATTGCTGGCAGCGGCGTTGGTGCGCCATGCGACTCGGCCGATCGGCGCCCATGCGAGGCGCTAGCCGGTAACAAACCCGTTTCTGATAATGCGACCTCGTTGAATTATTTTGTGTCGCGCGTATTTCCGAGCGGTCGGATTTGAGGGGCGAGCGGTAGAACGCTCGCCCTTTGTGCGCCACGATGCGGCACAATGTACCGCAAAAGCTGTTTGTATCCGGTACGAATCGTTCGTTGGTCTTTAATTCTACTCAACGGAGGTGTTTGAGATGGCAAACGGATTGCTTTAGCGGCTTCGCGAGCGTGAGCTCAGCGCGAGCCCGGCGGAACGCAACGTCATCGCATATGTAAGCGCTCATCCGCACGAGGTGGTCGGGCTGTCCGTCCGCGGTCTTGCCGATGTCACGTTCTCCTCGCCCTCGAGCATTTTGCGCTTTTGCAAGCGTTTGGGTTTTGCGGGCTACAAGGAGTTCCAGCGCGAACTGATTGCCGAGCTGGCGCTCTTAGGTGACAAGAAAGACGTAGCTCTCGAGGACATCTCCATGGATGACAGCGTCGAACGTATCGTGGGGAAGGTGATGAAAAGCAACGTGCGCACGATCGAGGCGACGGCACGAACGCTCGATTACACCGTCTTGGAGCGATGCGCGGCCCGTCTTAAGCGGGCACGCGCGGTCAATCTGTTCGGTATTGGTGCTTCTCGTTTGGTCGCGCATGACCTGGCGCAAAAGCTCATGCGTGTCGACAAAGAGTGCCATCTGTACGACGACTGGCATGATCAGCTCTTATGTGCCAAGAACATGCATGAGGGCGATATGGCAATCGCCTTTAGTTACTCGGGCTTGACGCAAGAGGTGCTGGACTGCACCGCCGAGGCTCAACGCCACAACTGTCCCGTTGTGGCCGTTACCAAAGTAGATGGATCATCCAAGCTTGCCACCATGGCCGATGCCGTGCTCGGCGTCGCTGCGAGTGAACCCTTGGTCCGCAGCGGTGCCATGGCTTCGCGTATGGCCCAGCTTATGGTTGTCGATGCCCTGTACGCTGCTTACGTTGCCAGCGACTACGAACGGGCGACGCATGTCATTAAACAAAACTACATCGAGAAACAGGAAAGATGAGGTGAATGAAATGCTCGATTTAACAAAATTCACGACCGAACAGTGTAATCAAAGGTCAATGGACCTCGATACGATGACATCGCTGCAAATCGTCACGACGATGAACGATGAGGATCTTCGTGCCGTCCAGTCGGTCACGAAAGTGTTGCCCCAGGTTGCCATGGCAATCGACTGGGCTGCTGAGGCACTCGAGCGCGGCGGGCGCGTCTTTTACATGGGCGCAGGCACCAGCGGTCGTCTGGGCGTACTCGACGCTTCGGAGTGTCCGCCTACGTTTGGCGTGTCACCCGATCTGATTGTCGGGCTCATTGCCGGAGGCGAGACGGCGTTTATCAAGGCTGTCGAAGGTGCCGAAGACAGCGAGGCGCTTGGCGCGAACGACCTGCGGGAGCGTGGACTCTCGGACAAGGATCTTGTCGTTGGCCTGGCGGCAAGCGGCCGTACTCCTTATGTGGTGGGCGGCCTTGCGTACGCCAAGGCAACTGGGTGCAAGACCATTGCAATTGCCTGCAACCAAGGGTCGAAGATCGGGGAGAGCGCAGATCTTGCCATTGAGCCCGTGCCCGGTCCCGAGGTGCTGACCGGCTCAACGAGGCTCAAGGCGGGAACGGTTCAAAAGCTCATTCTCAACATGATTTCGACCGGTGCCATGGTCAAGATCGGCAAGGTATACCAAAACCTGATGGTCGATGTGCAGCAGACGAACGAGAAGTTGGTGGTGCGCGGCCAGAACATCGTGATGGAGGCGACCGGCTGCACGCGCGAGCGCGCTGTTCAGGCGCTTGCAGATGCCGGCGGCCACGTAAAAACCGCTATTGTCTCGGTACTGCTGGACTGCGATGCCGAGCAGGCTGTGGTAGCTCTTGAGCGGGCGCGAGGCCATGTTCGTGCTGCGGTGAGTGGCCATGAGAAGAGCAATGCCGATGCCCAATAGGTGCGCGGCGTGAGCTGATATGACATCCAGACGAGATACCCAATACAAGGAGGAGTTATGACGAACAAAGAGCTGGCTCAAAAGCTGCTGGACCTTTTGGGCGGTAAAGACAACGTGCTCGCAAACGCGGCGTGCATGACGCGCCTGCGCGTGACCGTCAAAGACACGGGCAACGTCGACACGGAGGGTATTAAGGCACTCGACGGCGTGATGGGCCTGGTCGAGGACGACACGATGCAGATTGTGCTGGGTCCGGGCAAGGTGAATAAGGTGCTCGAGGAGTTCTCCAAGCTCACCGGCCTTGCGAAAGGCGTTGCTGACGAGAGCGTGGTTGACGCTGCGGCCACAAACAAGGCCGCGCAGAAGGCCAAGTACGAGTCCAAGCCGGTTCAGGCCTTCCTCAAGAAGATTTCCAATGTCTTCGTCGCCCTGCTTCCCGGCATCATTGCGGCTGGCCTCATCAACGGTATCTGCAACGTCATTAACGTCTCGACGGCAGGCGCGCTTGCAGGCGAGTGGTGGTACCAGGGCATTCGTTCCATGGGCTGGGCCCTGTTTGCCTATCTGCCCATCTTGGTGGGCTATAACGCGGCACGTGAGTTTGGTGGCTCCGCTGCGCTGGGTGGCATCGCCGGCATGATGTGTATCGCCAACAGCGCCATGCCCCTGCTTGCGCCTGGCGCGGCTGATCCTGCCACTGCCATTCTGCTGCCGCTCACCAGTGCGCAGTACAACCCTGCAGCGGGCGGCATGATCGCGGCTCTCATCGCTGGCGCATTTTTTGCCTGGATGGAGCGTCAGATTCGCAAGGTTATGCCCAACGCACTCGACACGTTCTTGTCCCCGCTGCTGGTGCTCATCATCGGCGCCTTTGCTCTGATGCTCGTCATCCAGCCGGTTGGCGCATGGCTGACGACTGCCATCTTTAGCGTTTTGACCTTTATCTTCGAGAAGCTGGGCGTCCTGGGCGGCTATATCCTGTCGGCAGGCTTCTTGCCGCTGGTTTCCGTCGGCCTGCATCAGGCGCTCACGCCGATCCACGCTATGCTCAACGATCCCGACGGCGCTACCAAGGGTATCAATTACCTGCTTCCCATCCTTATGATGGCTGGTGGCGGCCAGGTCGGTGCCGGTTTGGCGCTGTACTTTAAGACCAAGAACGCCAAGCTCAAGAAGTACGTCGCAGAGTCCATTCCCGTTGGAATCCTGGGTGTGGGCGAGCCTCTGATGTATGCTGTTACGCTGCCGCTCGTTCGTCCGTTTGTGACGGCCTGCCTGGGTGCCGGATTTGGCGGCGCGCTCGCGGCGCTGCTTCACATCGGCACGGTTTCTCAGGGCGTTTCCGGTCTGTTTGGCCTGCTGATCGTCGTTCCTGGCCAGCAACTCGGCTACGTTGCCGCTATGCTGCTTGCCTATGCCGCCGGCTTTGTCCTGACGTGGTTCTTTGGCGTCGACGAGCAGAAGATCAACGAGTTCTTTGGCGAGTAGTTTGATATCGCGAGCCGTGTTGCTCGGGGTTCGCGGCGCGCAGCAGATTTCTTGATGTTATGGTTGTGCCGGCGGGGCCAGCTGCTCCGCCGGCCTTTTTTAAAGGAGCGTTGAAGCGTGAAGACGGGTATTTCGATTTATCTTTCCAGCCCTCTGCAGGATATTGAGCGGACGATTGAGCGCGGTGCCGCGGCGGGTGCGCGCTATGCGTTCACCTCGCTGCATATTCCCGAGGATGGGGGAGCGGCGTATGCAGATAAAGTCCGTCATGTTCTGTCGCTGCTTTCCGCCCGCGGCATTGCGCTCATTGCCGATGTGGGGCCTCGCACGTGCGATTTGCTCGGGCTTGAGCGCATCGAGGACCTGCGCGATTTGGGGTTGGAATACCTTCGTTTGGACTATGGTTTTAGCGCCCAGCGGGTCGCGGAGCTGTCCGGTGTATTTCGCATTGTGGTCAATGCATCGACGGTGAGTTCTGATGAAATCGCATCGTGGCGTGAAGCCGGCGCCGATGTGACTCGTTTTGCCGCCTGCCACAATTTTTACCCCAAGCCTTATACCGGTTTAGCTCTTGAAGATGTTGCTCGGACGAATCTTCGTCTTGCGGCGCTTGGATTCGAAATCATGGCTTTTGTGCCGGGTGATGCTAACGTTCGCGGGCCGGTATTCGAGGGACTGCCGACGGTCGAGGCGCAGCGCGGTCGCGCGTCAAAGGTTGCTCTCAATATGCTTGAGCTTGCACATGGCGCCGATTGCGACATTGTGTTGGTCGGCGACCCCGATCTTTCCGATGCGGGCTGGGCGCAGTTTGCTCAAGTTTCCGCCGGATACGTGGACCTGCAATGCGAGCTTGAGCCCGGTTATGCCTATGTGCGCGGGCAGATTCATCACGATCGGCCCGACTCGAGTGTCCTCATCTTTAGGTCTCAGGAGTCACGTACGAAGCTTAAGCCGGATTCCGTGCCGACGGATGCCGGAGCCGGCCTGCCGCGAAAGGCGGGGTCGATCGCTGTGAGCAATAGCGGATATGGGCGCTACGAAGGCGAGCTTGAGATTGCGCGGGTCGATCTTCCCGGTGACGAGCGCATGAACGTTGCGGGCCATATCACGCCCGAGGCAATGGAACTGCTGCCGTTTATCAAGCGCGGATTCGGGGTACGGTTCGTTTAAAGTGTGACCCGCGGGCTACTATTGGCCCATCATACGAAGGCGCCTCGTGTGGCGTGTGCCTGCGTTGGCCGATCTATATTCGGAGGATTCCCATGACTGTACTGTTTGTTGGATATCCCAAGTGCTCGACCTGTAAGAAGGCCAAGGCATGGCTGGACGAACATGGGGTAGAGTATATCGATCGCGATATCGTTTTGGACAATCCCACGGCTGATGAGCTTGCGACCTGGATTGCTCGTTCGGGGCTGCCGGTGCGGCGCTTCTTTAATTCGTCGGGCATGAAATATCGAGAGCTGGGCCTGAAGGCGCGTCTGGATGCGGGCATGACGGATCGGGAGTGCTACGAGCTGCTGGCGACCGACGGCATGCTGGTCAAGCGTCCGCTGCTGGTGGGTGACGACTTTGCGATTCCCGGCTTTAGGGAAGCGGCTTGGGCCGAGGCGTTGCTGTAGCGGCTGCGGAAAGTGCATCCCGGAATTCGCTTCCAGAATGGGATGCACTTTCCCAAAGTGGCCGGTTGCGGAAAGCACGTCCCATTCTGAGCTTCGATTGCGGGACACGGTTTCCGGTTGAGGGCTCAACGGGAAAGTGGGGACCAGTTTGAGCTTGAAATCTGGGACGCACTTTCCGCCGGCGGGCCTGCCCCAGTCAGTCCGCCAGCTGTGCCCATTCGTGCGGATCGTAGACCTTTACGTGCTTGTTGGGCTTGCCGCTCCAGTACTCCTCGTCCATAAAGGGCAGATATGCCTGAACGCCAGGGCAGATAAAGGGAATCCGCTGCTGTTGCAGTCGCTCGCGCTGACGCTGCTCCAGGTGCGCCTCGGATATGACGGTCGGCATGCCGGACAGCTCGACGAGGCTTGCCTGGATTCGCTTAAGGTCGGGGAGTCCCGCGTGCCATGACATCCGCATGATCAAAAAGGATGCACGGCGGTATTTTGCCTGCACCACAGTAATGGCGGGGCGCAGTGTGGGATGGATTTTGTCCCGTTCGGGCCAAAGGTCAGCAGTGATCTCGAGGCCCAGGGTCTCCCATAGGTAATCAAGCTCTTCGTCCATGGCGCCTCGATATCTACGCGATCATTGATACTTCGATTGTGTTGCCTGGTGCTATCGTTTTCGCGGTAGAATCTGCCAACGGTTGACGGCTACCGCTCGCGGCGTTTTGCCCCTCGTGTACAGCGGTCGGCTTCACAGGTCCTTCACGGGTTGGACTAAATAAGGCCAATTTGACTGAATTTCAAAAAAGTCAAAATTGGGGCTTGCGTCACGGCGAGACTTCCCGTATATTTCTTTCTTGCGCAAAGGCACAGCCGAGCGCAGCGATGCAGTCATTGGGATGTCGTCTAATGGCAGGACAGCGGATTCTGGTTCCGTCAATGGGGGTTCGACTCCCTCCATCCCAGCCATTGCATTTGCTACATATGGCCCGTTCGTCTAGCGGTTTAGGACGCCGCCCTCTCAAGGCGGAGATCACCAGTTCGAATCTGGTACGGGCTACCAAAATTGAACGCCCGGGCCTCGTAAGAGACCCGGGTTTTGTGTATTGACCGTATATACGGCGCCTGCCGTATTTCGCTCAGATCGAGGAGTAGCCATGGATCTGCCCATCAGCTTGCAAGACATCACGTATGCCGAGAACTATCTGGCGCAGGGCGACCTGGCTACGGCGACGCCGCTGCTGGAGCGTCTGGTGGAGCTCGCCGAGGAGTATATCGACGCCGAGTGCAAGACGGAGGAGAAGCGCCAATACTTTAGCTTCGATAGCAAGTTTGAGCGCTTGGCCTATCGCCGCGTGGAGAAGGATCCGCGCGAGCTCGTGCAGGTCGAGGTGCCTTTTGACCGCCTGTACTCTGACATGGCGTTTGCCTACATTCGCCAGCAGGATTATGTGAGCGCTCGCAATGCCCTGATGCAGGCCGTGCGTTGGGACCCCATGAACTGCAACTATCGCTTGGATTTGGCCGAGCTGTTCCGCGCACTCGAAGACAAGCAGGAATGGGCATCGCTCTCGTTCTCGGTGCTGGAGCGTGCAAGCGATGGCAAGTGCGCCGCCCGCGCTTACGCCAATCTAGGTCAGTACTTCTTGGAGCCCGAGACCGAGAACGTTTCGGCTGCCGTGGGCTGCGCGCGTCTGGCGCTGCGCCTGGCGCCCAACGATGCGCATACGACGCGCCTGCTCAACAAGATCCATACCACCTATCCGGATGCCGCCGATGAGAGCGACGACCACGTGATGGGTGAGCTCGCCCTGCAGGGCGTGCCGACCTCACCTTCGGCCGAGATCGCCATCTGCCTGATCATGTGTGCGACCGATGCTGCAAGCGACGGCGACAAGCAGGAGGCGACGCGCCTGACGGTGCGTGCTCGCGACTTGGTGGGCGAGGAGGCCTGCGCGGCGATTATCAAACTGGTGCGCGAGAGCGATGCCGAGCTCAATGCCGAGCGCAAGGCAAAGCGCGCAGGTGCCGACAAGGGAACCGATGGCGCCAAGGAGGCCGGCGATGCCCAGTAAGCGTGAACGCAAGCTCATTTCTAAGAATCGCTCGGCGCATCACGAGTACTTTATCGATGAGACGTTCGAATGCGGTATTGAACTGAGTGGCACCGAGGTCAAGTCGATTCGCGAGCGCGCCTGTCAGATCACTGACACTTTTGCGTTGATCCGTGGCGGCGAGTGCTGGCTCGTCGGACTGCATATCCACCCTTATAGCCATGGTGGTGTGTGGAATCGCGATCCCGACCGTCGGCGTCGTCTGCTGCTGCACCGCAAGGAGATCGACTTTCTTGACGGCAAACTTCGCAACCGTGGTTATGCGCTGGTTCCGTTGGAGCTCTACTTTAATACCGACGGCCGCGTAAAGCTGCTGCTGGGTCTGGGTCGCGGCAAGAAGCTCTACGACAAGCGCGAGGACATGGCCAAGCGTGATGTCCAACGCGAGATCGACCGCGCCCTTAAGGAACGCAACCGCTAGGCACTCTGTATAAGTCGCGGTGGAATACGGACTGTTTTGCCTGTTTGAGGGGCTATTCAGTCCCTATTTCACCGCAACTGCGGGCGTCTCATCTTTCTTACTGTTCTGACACATATGTCTCAAAGGCGGCGTCCGTTATGGGTGCCGCCTTTTTTGTGGGTACATACATTCATGAGGTTCCAACCCGAGCTAGGGGAGTGATCGTTATGGACAAAACTGCGTTCTTTACCATGCCGAGCGGTCTGTACGTGGTGAGTGCCGCGGCCGACGGGCTGCGTGCCGGCTGCGTTATCAACACAGCGGTGCAGGTGACGTCCGCCCCGCCGCGCATCTCGATTGCCGTGAACAAGGACAATGTCACCTCGGGCGTCATCGCATCGGCCAAAGCGTTCGCGCTGACCGTGATCGATCAGACCGCCGACATGCTCTACATCGGTAACTTTGGGTTCCGCACCAGCAGCGATTATGACAAGTTTGCCAAATACGAGACCCGCGAGACGGCTCTGGGCATGCCCTATGTGCCCGAGCATGCGGCGGCCCTGTTTAGCTGCCGTTTGATCGACACTGTGGATGTGGGCACGCATCTGCTGTTTATTGGCGAGGTCGAGGATGCCGAGCGCCTGAGCGACGAGACGCCGCTGACGTACGACTACTATCACAAGGTGCTAAAGGGCAAGACGCCGCCCAAAGCCTCGTCGTATCAAGGCTAGAAATGTTCTAAAAATACTTGCATTATACTATTGAGAATATATACTAATAAGTAAGTACACCAGCAGTCACGTTCGAGAGGAGAACATCATGGCTGAGGAGAAGAAGACGTATAAGTTTGTGTGCACCGTTTGCGGTTACGAGGTTGAGGTCGACATGCCCGAGCTGCCCGAGGACTACGTGTGCCCGGTCTGCGGCGTCGGCCCCGATGAGTTTGAGCTTGTCGAGGAGTAGCTCGTAGACACACGACTTGCAACAACATATAGCTCTGTCCAAGGGTCCCGGTCGAATTCTCGGCCGGGACCCTTTTGATTTATCTGACGGTTTAAAACGGTCTCACGTGTTACAGATTGAGACGTTATATCTGGACAGTCACGCCATCCCAATTACATCCCCGTTAGCAGCACGATGTCGAGAATCGTCACGATGACGCCGATCCCTACGAGCAGCGCGTTGAGCGGGCGCGAGTTGGCGTATTTGCCCATAACGCGGGGCGAACTGGTGAGTCGTATGAGCACAAAGACCGTAATCGGCAACTGAAGCGACAGCAGCGCCTGACTCCAGATGAGACCCTCAAAAGGATTCGGGACGACCAAGCACGCCGCCGCTGCGCCGACGAAACAAGCCGCCACCCCGATCGAGGAATGTCGGTCGTGGATGTCGTATTCCTCGTCGAACATGCCTGCGGTGATGGTGCCCGCCGCCATGCCCGCCGTCACACTACTCGATATACCCGCAAACAGCAGTGCCACCGCAAAGATGGCCGAGCTTGCCGGGCCCAGAATGGGGGAGAGCATGGCCGCTGCGACGGCGAGGTCGTCTACGACCATGCCGTGCGCAAAGAAGGTCGTTGCGGCCAGGATGACCATGGCCGAGTTGATCGCCCAGCCCACGCCCATCGAAAAGAGCGTGTCGAAGAGCTCGTAGCGCAGACGTTCCTCGATAACCTGCTTGCCTTGGCCTTCGAAGTGCATGGATTGGATGACCTCGGAGTGCAGGAAGAGGTTGTGGGGCATAACGACCGCTCCTAGGACGCTTACGATAATCGCGGCCGAGCCGGTGGGCATACTGGGCGTGATCCAGCTTGCGGCGGCCATCGGCCAGTCGACCTTGAGCAGCGTAAGCTCAGCCAAAAGCGAGAGTCCTACCACGCCTACGAAGGCGATGATCCATCGCTCGGCGCGCTTGTAGGAGCTCGTCATGAGCATCGCCATCGATACTGCCGCCACGATGACGCAGCCCGCGCGCACGGGCAGCCCAAAGAGCATTTGAAGGGCAATCGCGCCACCCAGGACTTCGGCCATGGCGGTGGCGATGGTCGCGAGATAGGCGCTGGCGAGTACTGCGCGTCCCACGATGCGGGGGAGGTAGCGTGTCGTGGCCTCGGCAAGACAGGTGCCCGTGGCGATGCCCAAGTGCGCCGCGTTGTGCTGCAGCACGATGAGCATGATCGTGGACAGCGTGACGATCCACAGCAGCGCGTAGCCAAACTGCGAGCCGGCGGCCATGTTGGAGGCCCAGTTGCCCGGGTCGATAAAGCCGACGGTCACGAGCAACCCGGGGCCGATATGCCGCGCAATGTCTAGGCCTCCGTGACCACCGGTGCGCCGGGAACCAAAGTGTTGTTTGAGATGGTTGAGCATGGTGCACTCCTGCGTGCCGTTTGTTTGACGCCGTAAAGGGTACCCGTTTTAGGCTTAAAGGTTAACCGAGACTAACAAAATTGTTGTATTTGAATAGGATGGGGAAAGGAGTTGCCGAAATGTCTTGATCTGTAACAACTAGGGATGGAAATTGGGTCTTACTGTTACAGATTGAGATGTTTGAAGCGGTGAGCTTACAGGTCGAACTTGGGGCCCTTGTTGCCGTCCTTGAGGTCGGCGGTGTCCACTCGTAGGGTGTGCGTTACGCGATTGTTTCGAAACGGGCGGGAAACACAACGGGCCGGCGATGCACCTAGTATGCCTAGTCAACTGACTGTCTAACACCTAGGGGAGGATCGCGATGCAGGCAGATTCCGCTCAGCAGCAGGGCCTTTATCGCCCCGAATTCGACCGCGATGCATGCGGCATCGGCGCGCTTGCCGATGTCAACGGTGAGCGCCATCACCAGATTCTGGACGACGCGCTGTCCATTCTGGTCAACTTGGAGCACCGCGGCGGTACGGGACTCGAGAAGAACACCGGCGACGGCGCCGGCATCCTGTTCCAGGTTCCGCATCATTTTTTCCGCAAAGAGGCTCAAAAGTGCGGCCAGATTCTGCCGGCAGAGGGCGACTATGGCGTGGCCATGCTGTTCTTCCCGCAGGACGACAAGGGCGTAGAGGATGCCCACCGCGTGTTTGAGGAGGGCTGCGCCGAGGCCGGCGTGCCGCTGCTTTTTTGGCGCGAGGTGCCGGTCGACCCGCACGATTTGGGCGAGACGGTCCGCGCCTGCATGCCCACCATCTTGCAGGCCTTCCTGGGCCGTCCGGACGACACGCCCGCCGGCGATGCCTTCGAGCGTCGTCTGTACGTGTGCCGCCGCACCATCGAGAAGAAGGCCGACGTCGAGTTTGCCCTGCGCGACAAGATCTTCTATGTGTGCTCCATGAGCTCGCGCACCATCGTGTACAAGGGTATGCTGGTCGCCACGCAGATGCGCCGCTTCTTCATCGATCTCAACGACGCCGCCGTCAAGACGGCCGTGGCGCTCGTCCACTCGCGCTACTCCACCAACACCACGCCCAGCTGGGAACGCGCGCACCCCAACCGTTTTATCATCCATAACGGCGAGATCAACACCCTCAAGGGCAACGTCAACTGGATCCGCGCCCGCGAGCCCAACCTGTACAGTCCCGTGCTGCAGCATGATCTTGAGCGCGTGATGCCCATCATCAACCGCGAGGGCTCCGATTCCGCGATTCTGGACAACGTGCTTGAGTTTTTGGTCATGAACGGTCGCCCGCTTACGCGTGCCGCGTCCATGCTGCTGCCTGAGCCGTGGGACCACAACGACAGCCTGAGTGAGGAGCGCCGCGCCTACGACGCTTACCAGTCCATGCTCATGGAGCCGTGGGATGGCCCGGCGGCCATCGCCTTTACCGACGGTCGCACGCTGGGTGCCGCCCTCGACCGTAACGGCCTGCGTCCCGCCCGCTACCATGTGACGCGCGACGGTCGCTTTATGCTGGCAAGCGAGGTGGGCACCATCGAGGTGAGCCCCGAGAACATCCTGACGAGCGGCTGCCTGGGACCGGGCCAGATGCTCGAGGTCGATTTTGCCCGCGGCCGCGTCATCTACAACGACGAGCTGCGCGCCCGTTACGCCAAGGAAAAGCCCTATCGCGACTGGATCGCCGAGGAGACGCTGACCGTCGACGCGCTCGACAAGCCCGTCGCGCCCACGCCCGCCGAGGATACCGAGGTGCCCGCCGCCGTGCGCATGGCCAAGCTCGGGTATCACTGGGATGATGTTGACGAAGTCGTGCGTCCCATGGCCCAGCAGGGCAAGGCGCCGCTCGCCTCGATGGGTATCGATGCGCCGCTGGCCTGCCTGTCCAAGAAGACGCGCTCGTTCTTCGACTACTTCTATCAGCTGTTCGCCCAGGTCACGAACCCGCCGATCGATGCCCTGCGCGAGCATATGGTCACCTCGACCACGCTCTACCTGGGCAACCACGGCAACCTGCTCGAGGATTCCCGCACGGCCTGCCAGCTGGTGCGCTTGGAGCGTCCGCTGCTGAGCGAGGAGGAGTTCGAGCGTATCTGCGCCATCGACCGCGTGGGCTTTAAGACCCGCCGTTTCCGTGCCGTGTACCGCCGCGACGCCGGCGAGGGCGCGCTGCAGGCTGCGCTCAAGCAGCTTGCAGAGGATGTTGAGGCTGCGGTCCGCGACGGCGTGAACATCGTGGTGTTGAGCGATCGCGCCGCTGCGGGTGAGGTGCCCGTGCCGTCGCTGCTCGCCGTGGGCTGCGTGCACAACCACCTGATCCGCGCCGGCGTGCGTACCTTTGCCGACATCGTGGTGGAGTGCGGCGACGCCGTGTCTCCGCACGACTTTGCGGCACTGGTGGGCTACTCCGCGAGCGGCATCTATCCGTACAACGCACATGCGTGCATCCGCGATCTGGCGGCACGCGGCGACCTGGACGTGACGGCCGAGCAGGGCATCGCCAACTACAACAAGGCTGCGACCGCCGGCATCGTTTCCATCATGTCCAAGATGGGCATCTCCACGGTGCAGAGCTACCATTCGGCGCAGATCTTCGAGGCCGTGGGCTTCACTCCGGAGTTTGTCAACGCGTACTTCGCCGGCACGGTGAGCCGTGTGGGCGGTATGGGTGTCGAGGACGTCGAGCGCGAGCAGAATGAGCGCTACGACGCCGCGCTCGCTATCCTTAAGAGCCCGGCTCCCGATCAGCTGCCCACGCTGGGTCTGACCAAGTGGCGCCCGCTCGGCGGCGAGGATCACCTTATCGACCCGCAGACCGTCTATTTGCTGCAGACCGCCTGCCGCGAGGACAGCTACGATACCTTTAAGGAGTACAGCGCCCGCTTGCACCGCACGGGCCGTGCCGTGCGCCTGCGCGACTTGCTCGACTTTGATGCCAGCGGCCGCACTCCGGTGGCGCTCGACGAGGTGGAGCCCGCGCTCAACATCGTCCGCCGCTTTAACACCGGCGCCATGTCATACGGCTCCATCAGCAAAGAGGCACACGAGTGCATGGCCATCGCCATGAACCGCCTGCATGGACGCTCCAACTCGGGCGAGGGCGGCGAGGATCCGCGTCGCGAGACCCCGCTGGCCAACGGCGACTCCAAGAACTCCGCCATCAAGCAGGTGGCAAGCGCGCGCTTTGGCGTGACGAGCCGCTACCTGTGCAGCGCCTTCGAGATTCAGATCAAGATGGCCCAGGGCGCCAAGCCCGGCGAGGGCGGCCACCTGCCCGGCAAGAAGGTCTACCCCTGGATCGCCGAGGTCCGTCAGTCCACGCCCGGCATCGGTCTGATCTCGCCCCCGCCGCACCACGATATTTACTCTATCGAGGACCTGGCAGAGCTGATCTTTGACCTTAAGAACGCCAACCCCGGCGCACGCGTGTCGGTCAAGCTGGTCAGCGAGGCCGGCGTCGGCACCATCGCCACCGGTGTGGCCAAGGGTGCCGCCGACAAGATCTTGATCAGCGGCCACAATGGCGGCTCGGGTGCCGCTGCGCGCGACTCTATCTGGCACGCGGGTCTGCCGCTGGAGCTTGGCCTTGCCGAGGCCCAGCAGACGCTGCTGCAAAACGGCCTGCGCTCACGCGTGGTGCTCGAAGCCGACGGCAAGCTCATGGACGGCACCGATGTCGCCGTCGCCTGCCTGCTGGGTGCCGAGGAGTTTGGCTTTGCGACCATGCCGCTCATCTCCATGGGCTGCCTTATGCAGCGCGACTGCCAGCAGGATACCTGCCCGGCCGGCATCGCCACGCAAAACTGTCGCCTGCGTCGCGGCTTCCGCGGCAAGCCCGAGCACGTCGAGCACTTTATGCTCTTTGTTGCCGAGCAGCTGCGCGAGGTCATGGCGAGCCTGGGCTTCCGCACCGTCGACGAGATGGTCGGCCATCCCGAGTGCTTGCGCCAGATTGAGGTCCCGGGCAACCGCAAGGCCAACCTGCTCGATCTGTCGCCCGTGCTGGCGAGCGCGACCTGCGAGTTCGGTGCCCACATCCCGGGTGCCGACGGTCGTCACTTCCTGCCGCAGATGGCTGCGGACAGCGAGCTCGAAAAGACGCTCGACTCCACGTTGTTTGTGCCCTATACGGCCGATGCCCGTGCGCACCTGCGTCCGATTCGCTTCCGCGCCGATATCGCCAACGTCAACCGCTGCGTGGGCACCATCTTGGGCAACGCGGTGACCAAGGCGCATCCCGAGGGCCTGCCCGCCGGCTCCATCACCATCGATTGCGATGGTTCGGCCGGTCAGAGCTTTGGCGCCTTCCTGCCGCGCGGCATTACGCTCAACGTGTGCGGCGACGCCAACGACTACTTTGGCAAGGGCCTTTCGGGCGGCGAGGTGTCGGTGCGCCCCAACCCGCATGCGACCTACAAGTTCGACGAGAACATCATCGTGGGCAACGTTGCGTTCTTTGGCGCTACGAGTGGCCGCGGCTTCATTAACGGCCTGGCCGGCCAGCGCTTTGGCGTACGCAACTCCGGTGCCACGGTGGTGGTCGAGGGCTGCGGCAACCATGGCTGCGAGTACATGACGGGAGGTCTGGCGCTCATCCTGGGCGAGGTCGGGCAGAACTTCGCCGCCGGCATGACGGGCGGCGTGGCTTACGTCTTTGACCAGTACGGCACGCTCGATGCCCGTGTGAACCACGAGAGCGTTGAGCTTAAAGCCCCGACGGCCGGTGAGCTGGCGCAGATTCGTGCGCTCGTCCAGGAGCACGTGGACGCGACGCAGAGCCCGCGCGGCATTAAGTTGCTCTACAGCTTTGAGACGATGAGCAAGCACTTTGTGAAGGTCATTCCGACCGAGTACGAGCACGTGCTGGCGATTGTCGCCGCCGCCGAGGCCGTCGGCAAGACGCATGAGCAGGCCGAGGAGCTGGCGTTTGACATTGTGACCGGTCGCGCCGACGCCGCCGATGTCGCTCGCTTTGATGTGGCGGGTGGTGTCGCTGGCGCTGTGCCCGCCGCCGCCAGCTCTGTTGCTTCGACCAAGAAGGAGGCGTAAGTGCCATGGGTAAGCCCGGTGCTTTTCTTGATATCGATCGCGTGACCCACGAGCTGCGCCCCGTGGAGGAGCGCAGCCGCGATTTCGATCCGCTGTACGTGGAGCTCGACGACGATGCGCGCCGTGCCCAGGCGAGCCGCTGCATGATGTGCGGTGTGGCGTTTTGTCAGATGGGCGCGAGCTTTGGCAAGGCACGTCCGAGCGGCTGTCCGCTGCACAACCTGATTCCCGAGTGGAACGAGCTGGTGTACCGCGGCCGTTGGGACGAGGCTGCCGAGCGCCTGTCACTCACCTCGCCCATGCCCGAGTTCACGAGTCGCGTGTGCCCGGCGCTGTGCGAGGCCGCATGCAACCTGGGCTCGGTCGATGGCCAGCCCACGACGATTCATGACAACGAGCGCGCGATCAGCGACCATGAGTGGGCCAACGGCGGTCCGCACCGCTTTGAGCCGGCAGGGGAGGGTGCACCCACGGTTGCCGTGGTGGGTTCCGGTCCCGCTGGTCTGGTGGCAGCATGGGAGCTTGCGCGTCGTGGCGCCCGCGTGACGGTGTTTGAGCGCGACGACCGCCCGGGCGGTCTGCTCATGTACGGCATTCCCAACATGAAGCTCGAGAAGTCCGTGGTCGAGCGTCGCGTGGCGCTCATGCGCGAGCTGGGCATTGTGTTCGAGCTGAGTGCCGACGTGAGCGATTCCAAGGTTACCGCCAAGCTCGACGACTTTGACGCCGTCGTGGTGGCTGCCGGCGCCCGTGCTCCGCGTGGGCTTTCGGCTGCGAACATTGATGCCCCGGGCGTGGTGTATGCCGTGGACTACCTGGCGGCTTCGATCGTCTCGGTGCTCGATGGCGGCGAGCCCGCGGTGAACGCGCGCGGCCTGGACGTTGTGGTCATTGGCGGCGGCGATACCGGTAACGACTGCGTGGGCACCGCGGTACGTCAGGGTGCGCGCAGCGTGCGCCAGTTTGAGTTCTTGCCGGCGGCGCCTGATGCGCGCGCGGCGAGCAACCCCTGGCCGCAGTGGCCCAACGTGAAGAAGACCGATTATGGCCAGCAGGAGGCCATCGCTGCCATGGGCGGCGAGATGCGCGCTTGGGGTGTGGATACGCTCGAGGTACTGTTGGACAAGAAGGGCGCGGCCGCGGGCCTGCGTGTGGTCGATCTGGATTGGTCGGCTGGCAAGCCCGAGCGCATCGCGGGCTCCGAGCACGAGGTGCCGGCCCAGCTGGTGCTCATCGCCTGCGGCTTTACGGGTCCCGAGCATGGCGTGTTCGACGCCGTTGGCGTGCCTGTTGCCACCGCTGGTCGTCCGCTGCCGGTGATGGCTGCCGAGGGCTCGCACCTTGCGGCCCGTGTCGACGGCGTCGCCGCGGGCGCCACACCGGTATACGTGGCCGGCGATGCTCGCAATGGCAGTTCGCTCGTGGTAAGCGCCATGGCCGACGCCCTGGCCTGCGCTGCCGAAGTCGCCGAGGCGCTGGAGCTGTAAAGTAGTCATTTAAGAACGTCCCCAATGACTAGTCATTTTTTGTCTAGTCGTTGGGGACACTCTTTGCGAGCGATTTGCTCGTTTGTCGACGTACGGGTGTTTATTTGTCGACTTCTTGGGCTGTGGTCACCTGTTGTTTCTGTGGTGGCTGTGGGTATCTGGCTCAAAAGGGCGGGTTGGCCGTCTATGTTTACCTGCGGTTTTGTTGCAGTGCGCATTTTCGGTCAAGCTTTTCGTCAAGTGTTTGGTCAGCATCTGGTTTGCAGCCGGAGGCCTATTTTGCCCGCGCTGGTCGTGGCCGACCACCCTCCTCGTAAGCTCAAATTGAGGTCTATCAGTTTGAGGAGGATGCCATGACTGACCACGCTTTAGACCGAGCGCAGCTAGCCGAAGCCGTCGGCAACGATATTGCCGACATAGCCCATTTTTGGATGCTGCGGAAGTTCCAGTTTTTGGAGCCGGCGCGCGAACAGTTCGAGATCATTGTCGACCCGTGGCTCAGCTATTGCACCGAGCCTTCGCAAAACGAAATCATGGCCTACAACATGGCGTTTACCGATTGGCTGCTCTTCGAGCGCTCCTATCGCCATGGCAAGACGCTGCTCGAGCTGTATGTTGACGAGCCGCCGGCATCGCTTTCGCCTGCCTCGCTCAAGCGGCTCGAGCAGGTACGCGACACGCAGTATTTCTCGCGCTTTGGCATTTTGGACAAGGATCCTGCGAACGGCATAGTTGCGCTGAAGGATACGCGCACCGACCGTCGCTTTGATGTCTACGACCCGCATATCGTGCAAAAGGAGCATTGGAGCGACGGCGCGATTGCGGTGCGCCTCGCTTGCGTCGACGATGTCTGGCTGACGGCGGGACAGCTCTATCTGTACGACATCGCGCGCCTGAGTGACACGGCAGTCGATGGGCCGGGTGCGGTGCATCCGGAGGACCTGCAGGATGGCTTTGACACCTCGTACATCAGCTTCTTTTTGCGCCTGGTCCGCGACATCATGGGCGCCCAGGGGCGCTACGTAAAGTCCCTCAACATCTACGAACAAGAATGGGAGTAGGGGATGTGACTGGTGTCGCCCTACAGCCCTGGCTTTGTCTCAATCTGTAACGTTTAGCGGCTGTTTGAGCCCGTAACTGTTACAGATTGAGACGGAAGGTTGGCGGCTGTCGAAAGATCTTGTTCTGTAACAACTAGAGGCTCAAAGACTGTCTTCCTGTTACAGATCAAGACATTTGTCAGCGGAGGCAACGGTGACGATGGTCCATTTGTCTGACGTGGTGGTGACGAAAGTGTCTAATACCGTTCTCAAACACAAACATGCGACTCGCAACACGTTGGCGCGGAATAGAATGCTCGCGCGGCTCACGGAGACGGCCAAGCAAGGTGCGCTGCTCGCAACGCATGACAATACCGAGCTCATGTGGCTGCGACGCCATGTTGGAACCGACGATATCGCGGAGCCCGAGCCGTACCTGTTCTGTTTTCAGCATGATTGGGATGCATTGACGCCGGCGGAGCGAGCGCTGAGGACTATCAAAGGGCTTGCGGAATTTCATCCCGATTGGGCGTTTTGGGGCTATGACGCGGCGCTTTTGTGGGGTCTGGAGGTGCCGAATGATCTGCTCGGGCCGCGCTTTCTTGTTAAGACGGGTTGTTCGGTGACGTTGAGCGGCGGGTGCAGGTTGTTGCGTCCGCAGATGGCGGGCGCGCTCGAGCGTGTTGATGGCGTGCGGGTGACGTCGTTTTGGCGCACGGTGGAGGATTGCTTACTGCGTGCGCCGTTCTCCTACGGGTTGGCGATTGCCGATTCTGCACTGCGGGCGAAAGGCGTATCACGTTGGGATTTGTGCGAGCGCCTCCGCGCCGATTGCGAGGGCAGGCGAGGGTATCGCAGGGCACAGGTGATTGCGTCGTATGCGGACGGGCTGTCCGAAAACGGCGGCGAGTCTCGGTTCCGAGCGTTCTTTATTGCGTACGGCTTTCCAGTTCCGGAGCTGCAGGTGGAGTTTCGCGACCCGCTCGATTCGAGCCAGGTGTTTCGCGTCGACTATTTTTGGCGGCTCGAGAACGGGACGTGTGTCATCGGCGAGCTCGACGGGAAGGGAAAGTATACCCTGCAGGATGGTGGGGATCGGGGGTCGGTCGACCCATTCGTGGCAGAACGTCAGCGAGAGTCTCATCTGACGATGCTCGGGCACAAGGTGCTTCGGTTTACGTTTGATGAACTCAAGAACCCGGGGAAGCTGGCTGAAAAGATGAGACTGGCGGGAATTCAACAGCGGGCCGATCTGGCTGAGGAATGGAGACGCCAGTGGTATGGGCGCTGAGAGGTTTTGTCTCGATCTGTAACGTTTAGAAGTTGTTTGAGTTCGTAATTGTTACAGATCGAGACAAACCGGTGAAACGTCGACCGAATGTCTTGATCTGTAACATCAAGGGGCCCAATAACCCTGTACCTGTTACAGATCGAGACATTCCCCTGATGTTGCTGGGGTGGGGCTGCAACGTATTCCGTCCCCCCACATCCCCTCTTCCCTCCGTTAACCGATATGTCCGCAGCAATCCTGCCGCGCTGGATAATAATGGACAGATGTTCAAGTTTTCTGAGGGGGAGGAGCTCGATATGGCGTCTGCCGATCGTTCCACGTTGTTTATCAATGCGACCGTCCTGGATGGCTCGAAACATATGGAGCCGCAGCCCGATATGGCCGTGGCCGTTGAGCGCGGTGTCATCACGTGGATGGGGCCGAGTGCTGTGGCGCAGGCGCCTGCGGGTGCCGAGGTTATCGACCTGGCAGGTGCGTATCTCATGCCAGGCCTCATCAATATGCATGTGCATCTGTGCGGTTCGGGCAAGCCGGTTTCGGCGGGCGATGCGGGCGCGCTGATGAAGAAGCTCGATAATCCCGTGGGGCGCGCCATCGTGCGCCATATTCTTAAGGGCAGCGCCCAACAACAACTGGCAAGTGGCGTGACCACGGTGCGCGGCGCGGGCGACCCGCTGTTTGCCGATCTTGCCGTGCGCGATGCTATCGATGCCGGCAAGTATCAAGGTCCTCGCCTGGTGGCGCCGGGAACGGGTGTCACGGTGCCGGGCGGCCATGGTGCGGGTTTGTTCGCCCAGGTGGCCAACAGTCCCGCCGAGGCAGCCGAACAGGTGCGCGACCTGTATGCGCGCGGTGCCGACGTCATCAAGCTGTTCGTGACGGGCGGCGTGTTCGACGCTACCGAGGTGGGCGAGCCGGGTGTGCTGCGTATGCCGGTCGAGGTTGCCGCGGCGGCGTGCAAGGCGGCGCACGAGGTGGGCCTGCCGGTTATGGCTCATGTCGAGAGCACCGAAGGCGTGAAGGCCGCGCTTGAGGCCGGCGTCGATACGATCGAGCACGGTGCCCCGATGACTCCCGAGATCTTGGAACTGTACCGCGGCGCCGCGGGCACGCAGCTCGAGGGGCGTGCGCCCAGCGTTACCTGCACTATCAGCCCGGCGCTGCCGTTTGTATTGCTCGACCCGGAAAAGACCCATTCGACCGATACACAAAAGAAGAACGGTGACATCGTGTGCTCGGGCATCATCGAGAGCGCCCGTGCCGCACTGGAAGCTGGCGTTAAGGTGGGCCTTGGCACGGACTCGAGCTGCCCGTTCGTGACGCAGTACGACATGTGGCGTGAGGTGGCCTATTTTGCCAAGTATGTCGGCGTGGGCAACGCTTTCGCGCTGCATACGGCCACGCAGGTCAATGCCGAGCTGCTGGGGCTGGGCGGCGAGACCGGCACAATCGAGTGCGGCAAGGCCGCCGATATTCTGGTGACGCGCGAGAACCCGCTCGATGACCTGTGCGCACTGCGTGATCCGACGCACGTGATGTGTCGCGGTGATCTGGTGCGCAAGCTCAAGGTGAAGCGTATTCCCGAGGTGGACGCCGAGCTCGACGCGATTATGGCCATGCCTGCCGAGGCGTTGGCCGAGGAGCTTGCCCGCGATGGCGTGGCGTAAGCGCGCGATATGGCGATGCGACAAAGGGACAATCCTTTTGTCATAATCAGAAAAAGCCGAGGTCCCAGTGCGAGGCCTCGGCTTTTATTTGTCCCATAGTATGGCAGCTATGAGCGCGTCTCCATCTTGGCATGGCACTTGGGGCAGGTGACGCGGATCTTGCCTTTGCCCTTGGGAACGGAGAGCATCTGGCCGCAGTTGGGGCACTTAAGATAGGCCGTGGTCTTGCGGCCCTTCCACATCTTCTTGGCTGTGCGCTTGGCACGTTCAAAGTCTTCCTTGCTAGTACCGGCTGCGCGCGAGGCGTTGGCCGCTGCAGCTCCGCCGCCCAAGCTAGCTACAAACTTGCCCAAGCCGGGTACGTTTGCAGTCGCGGCGACAAAGGCCTCGTTCTCCTTGTGACGTGCGTCGATATTTTTGGACAGGCCGCGCAGCACGCCAATCACGATTACGGCGATGGCAATCCAGCTGAGCCACTGGATGCGGGCTATCGATCCGATCATCGCGATGACGATGCCGGCAAAACCCATCACGATGGTGAGTTCATCGGCACCATTGCGACCCTTCATAAAGTCATTCATGCAAATTGCCTTTCGTTCGATATGCTGCACGCCTTTATACCCGATTTAGAGCAAGGGGGACAGGTTAATCTGCACCAATGTGGTGCAAACATACCTGTCCCCGGAATACCAAGACGGTGCAAAGAAATCTGTCCCCAATGCCCCTATTACTTGGAGAGCTTGTCGACGACGCGTTCGATTTCGGCGAGCTTGGCGGCTTTGAGGTCTTCGTCGCCCGATTCGATTGCCGAAGTCACGCAGCCCTCGATATGCGCCTTGAGCACGTCGGCGTTAATGCGCGCGAGGAGCGCCTGCGTTGCCATGAGCTGCGTGGAAATATCGACGCAGTAACGGTCCTCCTCGACCATCCGCAAGATGCCGTCGATCTGGCCGCGTGCCGTCTTGAGCATGCGGGTCACCGATTTATGGTCTGCCATCATGTCGGGTCCTCGTTTCTGGTCGATCTTCCGGATGTCCCCGTCAGTTGCGGTGAAATACGGACCGTTTAAAGGCCTAGGGCGGCACAACAGTCCGTATTTCACCGCAACTTCTGAGGATTCAGTAGGCAGCGACTGCTATGCGGCGGTCACCGAAAGGGCGTGGAACTTCTCGCCGGCGCCCTCGACAGCGGCGGTGAGCTGCTCGACGGTCACGGTGTCGGCGCACTCCACCTGGACGGTCTGGGTCTCGTGATCGGCGTCGGCGTCGGTCACGCCGGCCACGTTGAGCAACGCCGTCTCGACGGTGGCGTCGCAATGGCCGCACATGAGGCCGGAAGTCTTGATTGTGTAACGCATGGGTATTCCTCCCTGTTGTGTCGGCTTTCCCAGGCACCCGACCTTGACCTTCAAGCCGTCGCTCGCGTACCAAAGTGCGCGTCGCTCCTCTTTCGGGTCAATCTCGGGCGTCTGGAAAACCCGTTCTAGATGGACTTAATGGTGAGCCTATTTTGCCACTTTTGGCTTAAAGGATTTTAAGCGCAGCGCATTGCTTACGACGCAGACACTCGACAGGCTCATGGCCGCGGCGCCAAACATCGGCGAGAGCTGCCAACCGGTGAGGGGGAAGAACACGCCCGCCGCCAGCGGAATGCCGATGCCGTTGTAGAACAGCGCCCAGAACAGGTCCTGCTTGATGTTGCGAATTGTGGCGCGCGACAGCTCGATGGCACGGGCGACGTCCATGAGGTCGCTGCGCATGAGTACCACGTCGGCGCCCTCCTTGGCGATGTCTGCGCCGGTGCCGATAGCAAGGCCCACGTCGGCGCGCGCCAGGGCGGGGGAGTCATTGATACCGTCGCCCACCATGGCGACCTTGCTGCCCGCATCCTGCAGCTCGCGTACGTGGTGCTCCTTGTCGGCGGGGAGGACGTCGGCGATGACCTGTTCGCTGCTCAGCCCCACGCGGCGGGCGATTGCTTCGGCGGTGACTCGGTTGTCGCCGGTGAGCATGCGCACGTCGACGCCAAGCGAGCGCAGTGCGGCGATGGCTCCGGCACTCGTTTCCTTGACCTCGTCAGCCACGGCAATGGTGCCGGCGAGCTCGCCGTTCTTGGCAAAGAACAGCGGCGTCTTGCCCTCGGCGGCGAACTGTTCGGCAAGACCCGCGGGCACCTTCGCGCCCAGCTCGTTCATCAGGCGCATATTGCCGGCGGCAATGGCGTTTTGCCCCTCGCGCGCCGTAACGCCTCGCCCGGGCACGGCGGCAAAGTCCTCGACGGCGCGCGCGACAATCCCTCGCGTCTCGCACTCGGCCATAATCGCCTCGGCCAGCGGGTGTTCGCTTGAGCGCTCCAGCGCGGCGGCCAGCTTGAGTAGCGCCTTTTCGCTCATGGCGGGCGATCCGTCGGCGCGCGTGGCTACCACGATATCGGTCACGGCAGGCTTGCCGCGAGTGACCGTTCCCGTCTTATCGAGCACCACGGTGCCCACGCTGCGCAGATTCTCCAGCGCCTCGGCGCTCTTGAACAGAATGCCCATCTCGGCGCCCTTGCCGGTGCCGACCATAATAGCGACGGGCGTGGCCAGACCCAATGCGCACGGACAGCTGATCACCAGCACAGCGACGGCGGAGGTGAGCGCTTCGTTCACGCTACCGGTCAGTGCCATCCACGCCACGAAGGTCATGGCCGAGATCACGAATACCACGGGCACGAACACGCCGGCGACCTTGTCGGCCATGCGGGCGATGGGCGCCTTGGTGGCGTTGGCGTCCTCGACGAGCTGGATAATCTTGGCGAGCGACGTGTCGGCGCCCACGCGTGTGGCACGGAAGGCAAACGAGCCGGTGCGGTTGACAGTGGCGGCGTTGACGGTGTCGCCGGCGGTCTTTTCCACGGGGATGGACTCGCCGGTGAGCGCGCTCTCGTCCACGGCCGAGCTGCCCTCGAGCACCACGCCATCGACGGGGATGGACTCGCCGGGGCGCACACGCAGCACCTGGCCGGGCAGAATGGCATCGACGTCGACGGTGGCCTCGCTGCCGTCCTCTGCCACGACGGTCGCGGTCTTGGGTGCTAAGTCGATGAGCGCCTCGATAGCGCCGCCGGTCTTGGACTTGCTGCGCGTCTCGAGGTATTTGCCCACGGTGACGAGCGACAGGATGGTGCCAGCGCTCTCAAAATACAGGTTGTCCATGCTCGTCATCATGGCCTCGTGCACCTGACCTGCGGCTAGCTGGTCGGCCATGATGAACATGGCGTAGAGCGACCAGGCGATGGAGGCGGTGGCGCCCACGGCAATAAGGGCGTCCATGGTGGGCGCGCCGTGCGCGAGCGATTTAAACCCGTTGATAAAGTACGCGTCGTTGACGTAGACGATGGGAATGAGCAGGACGAGCTCGGTGAGCGCGAGCGTCATGCTGTGGGTGTGGTCGGTGAAGATGCCGGGCAGCGGCCAGCCTAGCATGTGCCCCATGCCTATGTAGAACAGTGGGATGAGGAATACGATCGAGACGATGAGGCGGGTGCGCATGGCAGAGGCGGCGGCCTCCAACTTTTTGGTCGGTGACTCCATATGGGCGGCGCCGGACCTGGCTTGCGCACTTCCGCTTTGGACAGCGTCGGTGCCCGTGCTGATGGGTGAGGCCGAGTAGCCCGCGCGGTCGACAGCGGTGCAGATGTCGTCGGGGGAGACCTGCGCAGGGTCGTAGTCCACCAGCATAGAGCCGGCGAGCAGATTGACCGCGACGCTTTGGACGCCGTCGAGCTTGCTCACGGCACGGTCCACGTGCGCTTGGCACGCGGCGCACGTCATACCGCCCACGTCAAACTTATCCTGAGCCATGGCTTCTCCTTTCTGTAATTTGGTGTTGGAATTGTTAACCTGCTGATACTATACACCCATACCCCCTGGGGGTATACAGTGGAGATTGAAATGTATGCCATTCTGTTATTGGCCGAGGTGATAGCCAGGTCGGCGGACCGTAGCCGGTCTAATGTCTCAATCTGTAACAACTAGACCCGTTTTTGTCGAGTAACTGTTACAGATCTAGATATTACATCGAGCCACAACTTAACGTCTCAATCTGTAACATCTGGGGACTGTTTTGCCTGCTAGATGTTACAGATCGAGACAAACCATTCGAGGGTAACCCGAACATCTCAATCTGTAACAGTAAGACCGATATTTGGGTCCTAGTTGTTACAGATCGAGACAATCTCGGAGCAGATGCCCCGGCTATACAACGTAAAACGCCGGGGCGCCCGCGAGATGGGCACCCCGGCGCATGCTGAGCAGGGTTTGCGAAGCAGTGGGAGGGAGGAGAAGCCGTCCTCCCGAAATCCCTACTCCTGACGACGTTTCTTGTCGGTTAGGAAGACGCCGGCGGCTACAAGCACGACGCCTCCGATGACAAACGTCTCACCGGCGAGCGCAGCTTTGTCGCCCGTGGTGGGAAGTGCCGAGTTGGCGGCCGTCTTGGCGTTGCCGGTAGACGGCTTTCCAGCAACCGGCTTAGCGGCAGCCTGCGTGATCTTGGCCTGCTCGGCCTTCGCTGCCTCTTGCTCCTGGCGGGCGATCTCGTCCTTCAGGGCTTGCTCGGCGGCTACGCGTTTTGCCTTCGCCTCGTTGTAGGCATTGAGCGCCGCGGTGTAGGCGGGCGTCGCAGCATCAAGGTCTGCCTGAGCGGCATCAAGTGCGGCCTTTGCGTTATGTTCTGCCTGCTTGGCGGCGACGCACTTGGCAAAGAGGGCATTGAGTGTATCGTTCGCGTTTGCATCGGAGCCGGTTGCGATGCCGTTTTCGACATTGACGGACTTGAGCTTTCCGAGAGCGGCGGCAGCGGCGTCCGGTGCGGCCTGAGAATTCTCGACCGCCTGCTCGGCGTTCGCTACGGCATCATTCGTCGCACTAAGAGCAGTTTCGGCCGCAGTCACTGCTGCGTCGGCGTCCTTCTTGGCTGCCTCGGCCGTGGCGAGATTATCGGCCGCGTTGTTCAACGCATCGGCATGTGCCTGCTTTGAAGCAAAGTCGTTTTCCGCCGTGGTCAGATCGCTCGCGGCGTGCTCCGCGGTCGCTGCCTTGGCCTCGACGCCGTCCTTGGCGATAGTGAGGGCCTGCTTCTTGGCAGCCGCGTCGCGCTCCGCCTTTTCAAGAGCGCTCTGGGCAGACGTCTGAGCCGCCGTGGCTTCATCGAGCGTTTGATGGGCCTTGTCAGCCTTCTCCTGGGCCGCAGCAACATCGGCAGAATACTTGGCAAGTTCCTTCCTTGCATCTTGCAGAGCCTGCTGCTTTAAGAGAGCCTCTGCCTTGGCGTCATCAACCTTCTTCTGACTCTGAGCGGCTTGCTCTTGCGATGCCTTAAGCTCGGCGCGCTTCTGGTTGACGACCTGCTCTGCGGGCGCCACGTTGCTTTGGGCGGCTTTAACCTGGTCTTCGGCTTCGACAACTTTTCCGTTTGCCTTGGCGAGATTCTGCCCTGCTTGAGCGACCTCGGCAGCGGCACCTGCCACGTTGCCATTTTCGGTGGCAAGGTTGCTGTTCGCGGTATCAACGCCTTCTCGCTTTTGAGCGACGAGGGTCTCTGCTGCCTTTACGGCATCGTCTTTCGATGCCGCTGTGCTGCGCTTTTGCTCAAGGTTCGCTTTTGCAGCGGCAAGGTTTTCGCTGGCCTTGGAGAGACTCAGCTGATACTGATCAAAGAGACTCTCGAGTTCATCGATTGAATATTCTTTCTCGTACGAACCGTAGTTGTCGTCAACCTCCAAGATGTAGGTATATGAGAGATGAGTTCCTCGAGAATTAATGCCGTATCCCATGGTTTTGGCGTCGGGCTGTACGATATTCAAATAGTGGCCGACGGTGCCAAAGCCTACCTTTTGCTCTCCGAATTCGGTGCCGTGGCTCCAGAAAGTATCCCAAGCATCTTTGGGGGCAATTTCGCCAAGGCCGGCTTTCGCTGCGGCCTGGTCAAATATAATCTTTTCCTCATCAACCCACTGGTGTGCGACATTTCTTTTCAAGTCATAGTTCCATGCGGCATTTTCGAATCGCGCATAGTCTGAATGGTCTAACATGGCGTCTGAGTAATTGGAGTTCGACTGAGCAATTGCCATCTGCTCGGCCGTCACCTTAAGCTCGCTAAGGCCGACGCTTTTGCGATATTCATTAATCTCGCGCAGCTTGCCAAACGAAAGCTTGGCGTTGTCGAGTGACGTGCCGTCCTTTTTATCGCCGATGGTCGTTGGGTTTAAGTCGCTCTGCTTATAGATGATGTCTGCAGCATCGTTGGCACCGATGAATTGGTAAAAGCCGATGACGCTCTGCGCCTCCGCCGTCGTAGCCTTATCGGCTGCCGCCTTGCACGTATCGTATGCTTTCTGTGCATCGACAACGGCTTGATCGGCGGCCGCCTGGTTTGTCTTGGCAGTTTCGAGCGCCTTGTCTGCTTGCTCCTTCTCGGCTTTTGCCTGGTCGACTTGTTTCTGAGCGGCCTTTGCCTTCTCCAGCTCGGCAGCATGCACCTGCTTTGCCGAGGTCAACTCCGATTGCGCCGCATCGGCTTTCGCCTGGGCTGCCGTTACATCATTTTCGGCTGCTGCGACTGTCTGCTTCTTGGCTTCGAGCTCGCTTTCGGCACCGGTGAGGGCGTCCCGCTTGGATGCAACGTCACTATTTGCCTGAGAAAGACCTGCTTCGGCAGTCGCCTGCTGCTGCTTCGCCTGATCGAGTGCGCTTCGGGCGGTATCGACCTTTGCCTGAGCGGCGTCATACTCCGGGCCCTCGGCGCCTGCCTTTGCGGCTGCCAAATCGGCTTGCGCGCTGTCATACGCTGCCTGTGCCGCGACTACTTTACCATCCGCGGCGGTCTTTGCCTGCTGAGCGGAAGCCAGCGTGCCTGACGCCTCGTTGTAAGCGCTTTGCGCGGCGCTCCGAGCCTGCTGGGCATCGGCGAGTGCGGAGTCGGCAGCGGTTTTTGCGGCCTTTGCCTGGTCAAGAACCTTCTGGGCATCTGCGGCAGACTGCTCGGCGGCCTTGATTTCCTCCGGCGTTGCGTTGGCGGCTGCCTTCTGGGCTTCCTCAAGCTTGGCCCGTGCGTCGGCTGCCGCCTGCTTTGCGGAGTCGAGTGCCTTCGTCTTGCTTTCGGCATCGGCCTTGGCCGTGTCGAGCTTGCTCTGGGCATCCTTTAACGTGGCGCTGGCGCTGTTGGCCGCCTTGACGCTTTCATCGAGTTGACGGGCGTATTCGGCACGCGCGGCGGCTTCTGCCTGCGAATTGTCGGAGACGGAAGCGTCGTAGGCAGTCTGGGCGTTGTCGCGGACCGTCTGCTTTTCGGTATAGGGGGCAACCGCCGTGTCGTAGTCGGACTTGGCTTCTGCCTCGGCAGCCTTTGCGGCGTCGATTGCGGCCTGCAAGTCGGCAATTTTCTGGGCGTTCGTCTTTACTGCGGAGCCTGCCGCCTCGCCGGCGTGGGCGGCGAGCGGGGACATGATTGCGGCCTGTGCCGTGGTGTCGCTCAGATCGTTGGCAAATGCCGAGAACGGGGCGAGCAACGACGAGCCGGTCATTGCGATGGTGGTGGCTGCGGTGACGGCGAGTCGCGCGGTCTTGTGACCCGCGAATGCGCGATAGGGCTCGGCGCCGACTGAGACTTCCAAGTGTTTAGGTGCGTACTTTGCCATTTCTTCTCCCAATCGTTGAAGGGGTACCTATGACAATTCGTACGTTACGACCGCCGAAAGGGTTTCTGTTGCGCAACATTGGCAAGAAAATATCGACACACTTGAGTCACATTTATGAGTCGAAGTTCTCGGCAAGCTAATGTCTCGTTCTGTAACATCTAGCAGCAAATATGACCTCTAACCGTTACAGATCGAGACAATTGCCGGGGAGGGGTCCCGTCACGGCAAGACGTCCGCTCTCTAGATACAGAATCCGGGGATCACGCAGGTTCGTTTGTTTGGCTTGTCCGCAGGCGTTGCGTACGTAAAGGCGTCGCCGTCGTGGCCCACACGGTTTATGTAGAGCGTGCCTTCGGTCTCCGATGAGTCGGGGCTCACCGTGCGCTCCCACCAGCAGGTGTCCTTGCCCTTCCACTGGCGAACCAGCATCTCGTTCGTGGTATACGGACTTACCTTGAGCTCGCGGAAGAGCTGATACTCCTTGCCCTCGCCGTTGTAGATGTCTGCCAGGTAGTGATAGTCCTCGGCAAACGAATCGGACGGTTGCGTACCGCACAGCTCGACCATGGCGGGCAGCCAAAGGGTTGCGGGCAACTCGCTCAGGCACGATGCGCTGTTGGCGGCGCCCACATTGTTCGAGACCTTCTTGACCCCTTTAATGAGTGCGCGCAACTCGTTGGGCAGCAGCTTAAGGCCGTCGCCGTTGAGCCATTTCCGCAGCTCGCAATCTGCCCAGCCGGCGCTCGGCGGTTCAGCTGCAGCGTTGCGCTCGGCAATACCCGCGTCGAACATAAACGTCAGCCCGGCCTTGCCCGTACCGTCCAGAAGCTCATCGTGACGGATGCCCACAAGCTGCGCGCCGACCTCCAGCCCGTTGGTGAGCGTGACACGCTTGGTGCACGGATAGGGGATATGCCCATCAGCGTCGAGCAGGTGGTAACGCTTGGCAATCTCGCGTGCCTCGCTACGGGTCTCGGCGGCCTTAATCTTGAGCGAAATCTCCTGCAGCTGATCCCAGGTGTAGTCGTCAAGTGAACCGCGGATGCCGTCAAGGTAGTCGGGGATGCCAAAGCCATGGGTTGCCGCCCCGATAACGCTGAGCCCCGCAACGGCTGCGATAGCGCCGCCGATAATAAAGCGGCGGCGGGTCATGGCATCGTGGCGGGCCTGATTCAGGATCTCTCGTGCGCGCTCGCCGGCGACGTCGACCTTAAGGTGCGTGCCAGAATCGATATCAATTGCGGCCTCGTCTCCTGCACCTTCGCGGCCTTCGGATTCGGCGTCGGTGAGGTATGCCGAGAGCACCTCGAGCATCTGCTGCTCGGTGGGACGATCGCACTGCTCGACTGAGAGACCCTTCATGATGATCTGGACGAGCGCCTCATCGCCCTCGCAGCGCGGCTCGAGCGGTGCCGGCTTGGTCTTGGTCTTTACGAGATAGAACGAGCCGGTTGCAGCGGCGTCCGTCGACTCAAAGTCAAACGGTTTGCGACCGCTGTAGAGCTGGTACAGAATGCTCGAAAGCGCATAGACGTCGATTGCCGGCGAACGGCGAAGGGCCGCGATGCCTTCGATATCCTGCGTGAGCATCTCGGGCGCGGCGTATGCGGGCGTGGCAAAACGCCAGATGTCGGCGCGCCGGGTGATCGTGTCGTCGCCGAGAGCCATGGTCGCGGAGCCCATGTCGATGAGGCAGGGGTCAAAGGAACAATCAGCAATCTGCTGCTCGAGCGTTCGGCTAGTGGTGCGGAACATGATATTGGCAGGCGACAGGTCGCGATGGATGACCGGATTCACGAGGCCTTGGGTCATCAAGAGCGCACGAAGCACGGCGTTTCCGACGGCGGCGACCATCTGGGTGGCCAGCCCGCCCGAGGCGTCGTGCGGAAGCAGGGGCAGCGCCTGCTTGAGCGAGGTGCCCTCGACCCACTCCATGAGGATGAGAGGGTCATCCTCGCACGATCCGTAGCCATAGACGCGCGGAAATCCGCGCAGGTGCGAGACGGTACACAGATGACGGTACTCCTCGAACAGCGCGGCGGTGCTGGCCAGGTGCGCTGCCGATTGCTCGGCGGAGCGGTCGGGGGCTTGGCCGGAAAGGATGGCGTTGTCCTTGAGTAGCTTGACGGCAAAGACCTCGCCGCTCGTGTTGGTCGCGCGCAGCACGTGTCCGATGTTGCCGTTGTTGCGGTGGGCCGTCTGGAGAATAAGCGTCATAAACCGACGCTTGGCGTCGTCCTCGGCGCTGGGGTCGACCGCCACGGCGGTGTCGAACGTGTCAAGACGGATGAGTTTGTCGCCATAGGCGCTATCGGTAGTATCCATGGCGTTCCTTTGTCTGGCATGGGTTGCCGCGCGTATACGTGAGCAGTGCGGATATCGGTAAAGCACCATGATAGCCGCACTGCCCACGTATACCGCTGAGTATTGTCGTTTACGACGCAGAAGGTAGAAGACGAAAGACGGACGGCGACCGTCTTCCGATCGCCGTCCGTGCTAGTCCACAATGACAAGGAATGTCGTGTAGAGACCCAGATGGAGCCTGTCGCTGTTGGCGATTTCCACGGGGGGATAGATCTTGCCGGGCTCGCGTTGGTCGCGCGGCGGCTCAATCACAATATCGCCGTCGCCTGCACCCGATTCGAGTACCGTGCCGTTGGTCGATCCAAGGCCCTGGGCGTACCAGTGCTCACCCTCAAGCCAAATGCGAAGATGCTCGCGCGATGCGTCGGCGCCCACATCGGTGATGCTGGGCGAGGTTTTGGGCAAAGAACCAATTACGGTGCCGCGCGGATCGCGTGTGAGGGGATGGATTTGCATGTCGGCGCAGTTGTCGGCATGGGTTCTGAGCAGACCGAGGTTGGGGGCGACGGTGCGCGGCTGCTCCAGGCTGCTCATAAAGCCACGTCCGACGGTAGTTTCGGTGGTGCCAAAGTGCCCGCCCGTCTTGCTGTCGCAAAAGCGCTCGACGGTGGCCACGCCCTGAACGGGATCGGCGAGCGCCCCCGTTGCCACAAAGAGCATAAGGTAAAGCGTGCTTTTCTCGCGCACGGTATTGCCGTCAAAGTTGTCGATGCGATTGAGGGCATTTGCATATAGGCGGCTGTCCAGCTTGTAGCTGGTGAGAGCCGACATCATTTCGTTGGCGGCCGGACCGCGATAGTGCTCGGCGATTGCCCGATAGGCGGACTCGCCGCCGCCGAGCTTGCTGCAGATTGCCGCGGAAAGGTTGAGCGTGGTGACGGTAAAGTCGCTGTAGATGGCGGGCGCGCACTGGTCAGGCTTGCGATGGACGATGTAACGGGTGAGATACGAGCGGTTGGAAGAGCATTTCTCGAGCAGGGTACTGCCGAGATAAGAGTTTCCATTGATAAGCATTCGGGCGATCTCGAGATGTTTAAGACCGCCGAACGAGCGAATATCGTTATAGAGGACCGAGCAAGGCGTCTCTGCTGCCACGGATACCTCCTTTGATTGCTTCCTAGCCAATATGGCGATAGGAATTAATGGCCCCCGGTGGGCGACGTATTAAATGGCTGCGCAATATATAGCGTAACCAAAGCAACATTATAGGCCACATGTTCGAAATTGCAGGAAGCCTGAGAGATTTGGTTTGGACTGGACGGAAATCCCCCTCTGTCTTGTTCTGTAACATTTGGACCCGGTTTTGCCCTGCATCTGTTACAGATTGAGACAATCGGCCAGGCCCGCCCCGTCCGCCTCGTCATCTGTGGTTTACGTGGGGGCATACGGAGTGCGGGTATACTAACCGGCGGCGAATCTGCTCCATCGCTTAGAGCTGCTGCGTCTGGACGGCGCGTGATAGGGCTGCCAAAGCGATCGCCAGCGTGCTGAGCAACGTCCCCTCTGTGCGCACCTGTTTTTGTATGTATTAGCGCACTACCAAGCACGCCCGCGCGGCCGCACGCCGTGCCCATTGCGCGTGCAGATAAGGAACAACAACATATGCGTAATTCTGTATCTGACGTCACCGACGCCGAGATTCTGGACGAGACCCGCGAGGCCATGACCCAGGCTGCCTTCGATGCCGCCGATGAGGCCAATGCCGCCCAGGCCGTCGAGTCCGCTACCGAGAGCCTGCCCGCCTTTGACGAGCTGGGCCTCTCCGACGAGATACTTCGTGCTATCGAGAACCTGGGCTACACGGCGCCCACGCCCGTGCAGGCCGGCTCGATCCCCGTAGTGCTCGAGGGCCGTGACCTGCTTGCCGCCGCTCAGACCGGCACCGGCAAGACGGCTGCCTTTTTGCTGCCGACCATGAACAATCTGGAGCACATCGCTCCTCCCAAACCCGTGCGCGAGCGCGGCGGCCGCAACCGCCGTCGCGGTGTTAAAAAGCCCGAGGGCAACGGCCGCGGCCCCGTGATGCTCGTCATCACCCCCACGCGCGAGCTCGCCCAGCAGATCGACGAGGTCGCGAGCAAGATCGCCGACGTCACCGGCCATGTCGCCGTGACCGTCGTGGGTGGCGTGAGCTACAAGCCGCAGACCGCGGCACTCAAGTACGGCTGCGATATCCTGGTCGCCACGCCGGGCCGTCTGGTCGACCTGATCGAGCAGGGCGCCTGCCACCTGAACGAGGTCAAGGTGCTGGTACTCGACGAGGCCGACCGCATGCTCGACATGGGCTTTTTGCCCGCCGTCCGCCGCATTGTGCGCGAGACGCCGGCCGAGCGCCAGACGCTGCTGTTCTCGGCGACGCTCGACGAGGAGGCCGTGGGCGAGATCGCCGACCTGGTGAGCGATCCGGCTCGCGTGGAGATCGCGCCCGCCACGTCGACCGCCGACACCGTCGACCAGTTTGTGTTCCCGGTGTCCATCGAGGCCAAAAACAACCTGTTGCCCGAGTTCCTCAAGAAGGAGGGCCCGGAGCGCACCATCGTCTTTATGCGCACCAAGCATCGCGCCGACAGCTGCTGCCGTCGTCTGGAGCGTAAGGGCATCAAGGCCGCCGCGATTCATGGCAACCGCAGCCAGGCCCAGCGCGAGCGCGCGCTTTCTGCCTTCCGCGACGGCACCGTCGACGTGTTGGTGGCAACCGATGTTCTCGCCCGCGGCATCGACATTAGCGACGTGCGCTACGTCGTGAACTTTGACGTGCCGGCCGAGCCGACCGACTATATCCACCGCATTGGCCGTACGGGCCGCGCCGGCGAGCTGGGCTGGGCCATTACGTTTGTGACCGAGCAGGACGTCGATGAGTTCTACGAGATCGAGAAGCTCATGGACAAGACGGCCGATATTTACGAAGCCGGCGACCTGCATGTGGGTCCCAACCCGCCTGCGGTTGATCCCGAGCGCGACCCTGCGGCCTTTAAGGTGAAGAAGAAGACTAAGCGCGGCAAGTCCAAGAGCAAGAAGAAGCTTGAGCAGGCGCGTCGCGACGGCAAGCGCAACGGCGACGATTACGGCGATGTTGCCGGTCGTTCCAACCGCGGTCGCGACGAGCGCCGCGGCGACGGCGAGCGTCCGAGCCGTCCCAAGCGCGGCGGCAAGACCCGCGTGCGCGAGGGCGTTCAGGCTCGCGTGGACGAGGCTGTTGAGAGCGTGGCTCGCGAGGTAGCTGCCGAGGAGCGCGGCGGTGCTGGTGCCGCTGAGCAGGCCCCGCGCGGCAACCGTGCCGAGCGTCGTGCCAAGCAGTTCCAGGGCGAGGCACACCGCCGTCGTCGTGAGGACGAGGACCGCGGCGGTCGTCGTCGTGTCGAGCGCGAGGACGAGGGCCGCGGTTCGCGCGGTGGCAAGCGCGGTGCGGGCGACCGCCGGCGTTCCGGTCGTGATGACGAGCGCGGCGGCCGTGATGAGCGTCGCGGCGGCGAGGGTCGCGGTGAGCGTACTGCCCGTGGCGGTGAGTCCCGTGGCGGCAAGCGCTTTGAAGAGCGCGGTAGCCGCGGCGGCGAGCGTCGCGAGGGTGCTCGCGGCAATGGCGGCCGCGGCGGCGCTGGTCGTTCTAACGAGTCGCGTGATCGTCGTGACCCGCGTGCCAGCCGCGATCGTCGCGATGACTGGCGCAACTACGACGATACCCGCGAAGAGCGTCGCGGTGGCTATCGTGGTGGTCGTGGCGGCAACCAGGCCGGCTCCCGTGGCGGCCGTGCCGGCGGTCGCGATAACCGTGGCAGCTACGGCAACAGCCGTGGCGGCAAGCGCGGTGGCAGCTCCCGTCGCCCCGGCGACGGCGGCGGCAAGCGCAAGTAAGATGCGCATCGCGCGCTAGCGTGAGACAAGCTAAGGGCCCGAGCAAACAACGCTCGGGCCCTTTTGTTTGCCGTGTCCATCGCTAATTCAAACGTGATGTTCTCGGGAATGCATCTGGGGGATGCCGAGGACCTATTTTTCGCCATGCAGCAATGGGTCCTATGGGGTGCGCCGTGCATTTTTTGGAGTATTCTGCAGTTCGAGTTGTCTGCATATGATTCGACGTCGCCAACGGTGGCCTTCGGATATCCCTAGCGAGCGTTCCGAGTCAGATTTCGCCGTTTTCCGGAGCAGGGGCGCGTCATTCTCGCCATGTCGGGACTTAAAATGATACGGCGCCCTACAGTTTTGCCCACCCGCGGCGGTGCTGGCGCGGTCACGTTGCAGAATACTCCGTTTTTTGCACGGGCCAGGATGGGGTACCTCAGGAGAACGCGGCGGTATCCAGTAAATATATGCAATCTGTACCGGGAATTATGCAAACCGAAAAGGCGGGCAGTATGGGTTGGTGTATCGGGCTGCCTAGCGCACCAAAACGGGGAGCTCCCCCCCATGCGCCGTATACTCTGTCTGAATGTGAAAGCGGCTTGACGCGTTGCCAGGCGTAGGGGAGGGTGTCTCGATGAGCGTATTCGAAATTGTGTTTAGTCCGACGGGTGGAACGCGGAAGGTGTCTGGCCTTGTGGCCGGGGCACTGGGCAAGAATACCGTTACCGTCGATCTGACCGATAGCGGGCTAGATTTCAGCGCTGTCTCGATGACTGAGGACGACGTGGCCGTAATCTCTGTGCCGGCGTATGCCGGTAGAATCCCGGCTGTGGTGGCTGACCGGTTGGGCATGGTGCGCGGCAACGGGGCTCGGGCTGTTTTGGTTTGTGTATACGGAAACCGCGCGTTTGAGGACACGCTCGTAGAGCTGGAGGACGTTGCGAAGCATGCGGGATTCCGGGTGATCGCGGCAGTTGCGGCCATTGCAGAACATTCCATTGCGCGACAGTTTGCTGCCGGTCGTCCGGATGCGCAGGATGAGGCGCAGCTCGCAGAGTTTGCGCAGCAAATTCAGCAAAAGCTGTTGGCTGAGGATACGTCCGAGCCCTCTATTCCCGGCAACCGTCCTTATAAACAAGCCGGAGGTCACCGCATGGCACCCGAGGCAACAGAGGATTGCGTCTCCTGCGGTGCATGCGCCGCGGCGTGCCCCGTTTGTGCTATCGACAAGGGTGACCCCAAACGAGCAGCTGGCGAGGCGTGCATCTCCTGCATGCGCTGCATTGCCGTATGTCCGCGAGGCGCTCGCAAGCTTGATCCCAACAAGCTATCCGCTGTTTCCCAGATGCTGAGCAAGGTTTGCGTCGTGCGGAAGGAATGCGAGCTCTTCATCTAGCGCATACGAAATTGGCGCAATGGGGCCAGGTTAATCTGCACCGACCTGGTGCAAACAAACCTGTCCCCAATGCACCAGAGCAAGGAGTGTCCCCGGGTGCCGGCAGAAAAGGAACGTCCCTAAGTACCGCATAAATACCGTTTATCGGAGAAAAATACCGTTCGCCGGTCATAATGATTGTTCCGGCTTTGGGCTTGTCTACAATAACCCCCGTAAAAGAAATGCGGAAGGTTACCGAGTCCCCTCGGACGTGGGCCTAACCAAAGTCTTTGATCGCGAGCGTCTCAATGGGCGCATTCGATTGATTTTGGTTGGGCTATATTTATGAAGGGACATGTCACCATGGGTTTCTTTTCTCGCCTAATGGGTGGCTCGGATAAGCAGACGACTGCGACTTCCGAGTTCGAAATCCTCGCTCCCGTTTCCGGCGAGCTTGTTCATCTAGAAAATACCAATGACCCCGCTTTTAGCAGCCGTGCAGTGGGCGATGGCGTTGCCGTGGTTCCCCAAGAGGGAACGGTGTGCGCTCCTGTTTCCGGCACCGTCGCGGCGCTGTTTCCGACTGAGCACGCGCTGGGCATCATGTCCGACGACAGCTCTGCTCAGGTGATGCTGCATATCGGAATCGACACTGTTAAACTTGAGGGCAAGGGCTTCCATGCGCTTGTTGCCCAGGGTGATCACGTTGACGCGGGCCAGCCCCTCGTCGAGGTCGATTTCGACGTGGTCCGCGCCGCCGGCTTCGATCCCACGGTCTTCGTTATCGTGTGCGAGCGCTCGGAGAACTCGACTCTTCGTGAGCATGCTTCCGGCCCTGTTGCTGTTAAAGAGCCTGTCGTCTGGCTTTCCGAGTAAATTCTTGTGGTGGGTACCGTGGTTATCAAGCGAGTTTTTAACAACAACGTCGCAATGGTCACTTCGGACGATGGCTCCGAGCTCATCGTCATCGGTCGAGGCCTCTGCTTTGGCCGTCATGCCGGCGATGCCATCGACGAGGCGTCGATCGAAAAGACCTACGCGTTGCAGGAGGGAACTTCTCAGGATTCGCGTACGATTGACCGCTTGGCACATCTTTTGGAGTCCATCCCCACCGTCAACCTCGTGATTGCCGAGGACATTGTTCAGATGCTCCGTCGAGAGCTCAATGTTGATATCAACGACAAGATTCTCATTGCTCTCGCAGACCATATCAGCCTTGCTTTGGAGCGCGAGCGCAAGGGCGTCTCCTGTGAGAATCCGTTGCTGCTCGAGATCCAGCAGTTCTATCGCAAGGAGTATGCACTTGCGGGCCGTGCGCTGCAGATTATCAAGGAGTATATGGGCATTCAGATGAGCGAAGAAGAGCAGGGTTTCATTACGCTGCATATCGTCAACGCCACCATGCCGCAACGCTCCGATCGTTTGATTGTTTCGGTCCAGCTTGTTCGCGACGTGCTCGCGATTGTTTCCAAGCGCTATGCTACGACCCTCGATGACACCTCGCTGCCTTACGAACGTTTCGTTCGTCACCTGCAGTTTTTCGCACAGCGAGCGCTCGATCCTACGGCAGGGCAAATCAACGGAGACGCGCTGTTCCGAATCGATGAAACGGCGTATCCGTGCGCATTCTCGTGCGCGGACGCCATAGCCGCCCACTTGTCGTCTACCTATAACGTTGTCGTTACCGATGCTGAGAAGAGTTATCTCGCATATCACATTGTTAACCTGCTTGGAGAACCTGGTCTCTAGGCATAACGTGCCCACACATCGATTGATATAAGGCAAGGCTCGCGGTCTTGTCCAGGGCACATCTGTCTTAATTTGCGGAAAAGGAAGGGGAGTACCGCTATGACCGCAAAAAAGAAGTTCAATTTCAAAGCGCCGTTGGAGGTGTTCGCGAAGTCGATCGTTCAGCCGATGATGTATCTCTCGGTTGCCGGCATCCTGCTCATCGTGGGCATCATTCTGACCAACAAGACCATCTGCGCTTTGGTCCCCGTACTGGGCTCCGGTCCGTTCCAGCTTGTGGGCGCCGTTGTCTATCAGTCGCTGATGTTTATCATCAACAACCTCTCGATTCTGTTCTGCGTGGGCATCGCCGGCGCCATGGCAAAGAAGAACAAGGGCCATGCTTCGCTGATTGCCCTGATGTCGTTCTTCCTGTTCCTGCAGGCTAACAACATCGTGCTCAACGCCACCGGCTCTCTTGCCGATGCGAGCGGCATGCTCGGTCTTACCGGAACCGGCCAGGCCACCGTTATGGGCATTCAGGTGCTCGATACCGGCGTGTTCGGCGGCATCATCCTTGGTTGCATCACCGGTGCCGTGTTCAACAAGTACTCGAACAAGCAGTTCCCCATTGCCCTTTCGATGTTCTCGGGCGTCCGCTTCCCGTTCCTGATTATGATCATCATTTCCTGGATCATGGGCGCTGGCTTCTGCATCGTTTGGCCTCCGGTTCAGGGTGCCATCTCCTCCGTTGCCGGCATCATTAAGGAGTCGGGCAACATCGGTCTGTTTATCTACGGCATGCTCAACAAGCTGCTCGTTCCCACCGGTCTGCACCACCTCATCTACACCCCGTTCCAGTTCTCCGATGTGGGTGGCACCCTGACGCTGGGTGATCAGGTTATTGCCGGCGCCTATCCCATCCGTGTTGCCGAGATGGCAATGACGGGTCAGCCCTTCTCCGATAGTACGTATTTCAACAGCTACACCTTCAACAACCTGTGGCCCTACATCGGTATCGGTCTCGCCTTTATCGTCACCGCTTACAAGGGGAACAAGGATAAGACCAAGGCCGTTATTATCCCGCTGATCATCACCGCCGTGCTCTCCTGCGTGACCGAGCCCATGGACTTCCTCTTTGTCTTTGCCGCTCCCGTGCTCTTTGTCGTTCACTCGGTTCTTTCCGGCCTCCTGGTCCTGCTCAAGGTCCTCTCCGTGCCCGCTTCGACTGCAGGCGGCATCATCAACATCGTGGTTTCCAACCTGGTCCTCGGTGTCGATAAGACCAACTGGCCGGTTATGCTGGTGCTTGGAGTCGTCAACGCCGCTCTGTACTTCTTCCTCTTCACCTTCCTTATCAAGAAGCTCAACCTCCACACGCCTGGTCGCGAGGAAGAGTCCGAGCTTGCCGAGTCCGTTGCCGAGGGCGAGGCCGCCGCGTCTGTCGCGGTGAAGCAGGGCGCTGTTGCCGCGGCTCCCGCAGAGGGCGTCGATGCAGGTATTGCCGACCTGGTCGCAGGTCTTGGTGGCAAGGACAACATCGAGGAGCTCGAGAACTGCTTTACGCGTCTCCGCGTGAACGTTAAGAACCCGGACCTCATCAATGAGGACCTCATCAACCACGTGCCCAACAGCGGCATCAACCGCAACGGCAATAATATCCAGATCATCTTTGGCATGAAGGTCGCCGAGATGCGCGACAAGGTCGAAAACGCAATTGAGAAGGAGCAGTAAACAATGATCATTACTCTGTGTGGTGGCGGATCCACCTTTACCCCCGGCATCGTCAAGTCCATCGCCCTGCGCAAGGACGAGCTCGACGTTGACGAGATTCGTCTGTACGACATCAACGAGGAGCGCCAGCGCAAGATCGGCGTGCTCGTGGACTGGATTTTGCACGAGGACCTCGGCCTGGACATCAAGCTCACGGTGACCACCGACAAAAAGACGGCTTTTACCGACGCGAGCTTCGTGTTTGCCCAGATGCGCGTGGGCGGCTACGCCATGCGCGAGCAGGACGAGAAGATTCCGCTGCGTCACGGCTGCGTGGGTCAGGAGACTTGCGGTTGCGGCGGCCTTGCCTACGGCATGCGCACCATCTTCCCCATGGTCGAGCTGATCGATGACGTTGAGAAGTACGCCAAGAAGGACTACTGGATTCTCAACTACTCCAACCCTGCCGCCATCGTCTCCGAGGGCTGCCGCGTGCTGCGTCCCAACGCTCGTATCATCAACATCTGCGACATGCCGATCGCGATCATCGACGTGGTTTGCGCCGCGCTCGATATCGACAAGAAGGATGTCGAGTACGATTACTTTGGCCTCAACCACTTTGGTTGGTTCACCTCGATCCGCCACAAGGGCGAGGAGGTGCTCCCGCAGCTGCGCGAGTACATCAAGGAGCATGAGATTCTGCTGCCCGACTCTTACCTCAAGGGTATGGGCTCGCTCATGGCAAAGAAGCCCGAGGAGGCCGTCGACGAGCACCCCGAGCAGAACCGCCACACCAAGGGCAGCTGGTACTACGTCTGGAAGGGCGAGTACGAGATCATGGAGTGCTTCCCGGAGTACCTGCCCAACACGTATCTGAACTACTACCTGCAGCAGAAGGAGTTCGTCGAGCACTCCAACCCCGAGCGCACCCGTGCTAACGAGGTTGAGGAGACGCGTGAGAAGAACCTCTTTGATGGTATCGACCATTACGAGAAGACGGGCGAGATCGACGAGAGCACGTTCTATGCGGGCAGCCACGGCGACTGGATTGCCGATCTGGCTATCGCTCTGAAGAACGACACCAAGCAGCGCTTCCTGGTCATTTGCGAGAACAAGGGCGCCATCCCCAACATGCCCTACGACGCTATGGTCGAGCTGCCTGCCTACATTGGCAAGAACGGCCCCGAGGTCATCAGCCGCGACAACATTCCGCTGTTCCAGCAGGGCCTCATGATGCAGCAGCTGAACTCCGAGAAGCTCATTGTCGAGGCTACGATCGAGGGTTCGTACGAGAAGGCGCTTAAGGCCTTTACGCTGAACAAGACCGTGCCGTCGATGAAGGTCGCCAAGGAGGTTCTCGACGACATGATCGAGGCCAACAAGGGTTACTGGCCCGAGCTTAAGTAAAAGCAACAGGGTCGCTGGCCGCATGCCTGAAGCAATGCCCCGCCCACGTGATTGCGTGGGCGGGGCATTGTCGTTTGGTAACGCGTTTTATCAAATATGGCATTTATCTGCGATAATGTTCATTTTCACCGCTGATGGTGACATTTCATACCGCCTGCCGAACTGCGTGGAGGCCTAACAACTTTATAGGTCAGTGTTGTGCGTGTAGCAACTTCGCCCGGCCTCGCCTCCGGGCTGCCGCATGAGAGGGGATCTTATGGCACGACTGCACGTAATGGAACGCAGCCACGCTCAGGCTGTCATGGACGACCTGCACGATGCGCTCGGACGTCGTCTGGCGGTGAGTTCGCTCGCCCCGTGTCCCGTTGAGTTTACGGCAGCGCTCGTCAACCTGTGCTCCACCCAGAGCTGCGGCAAGTGCACGCCCTGCCGTGTGGGCCTGAGCGCGCTGAGCGACCTGCTCGCCGATGTGCTCGAAGGCCGCGCCGACGAGTCCACGCTCAATCTGATTGAGCGCACCGCCCGCACCATCTATCTTTCGAGCGACTGCGCCATCGGTTACGAGGCCGGCGCCATGGCGCTTACGGCTATCCGCGGTTTCCGCGACGACTTTGAGCACCACATCCGCGAGCACTCCTGTGGCTTTGACCGCGAGGCCCGCGTCCCGTGCGTCTCGGGCTGCCCGGCGCACGTCGACATTCCCGGTTACATTTCGCTGGTCGAGGCCGGCCGCTATGCCGATGCCGTCAAGGTCATCCGCAAGAACAACCCGCTGCCGCTCGTCTGCGGTTTGGTGTGCGAGCATCCCTGCGAGATGCACTGCCGTCGCGGCATGGTCGACGATCCCATGAACATCCTCGCCCTCAAGCGTTTTGCCGTTGAGCACAGCGACCTCAACGATTACAAGCCCAGCGTGGCCGACAACACCGGCAAGCGCATCGCCGTGATCGGCGGCGGCCCGGCCGGCCTTTCCTGTGCCTACTACCTGGCCGTGATGGGCCATAAGGTGACCATCTTTGAGCAGCGCCACCACCTGGGCGGCATGCTGCGCTACGGCATCCCCAGCTATCGTCTGCCGCGCGAGCGCCTGCAGGCCGAGGTCGACTGGATCTTGAGCGCCGGTATCGACGTGGAACTCGACCACTCCGTGAACGGCGAGGAGCTCGCTCGCCTGCGCGACGAGTTCGATGCCGTCTACCTGGCCATTGGCGCCCACAGCGATAAGAAGCTCGGCCTTCCGGGCGAAGAAGCGCCCGGCGTGGAATCGGCCGTCAAGATGCTGCGCGCCATCGGCGACGACGAGCTGCCCGACCTGAGCGGCCAGCGCGTGTGCGTCATCGGCGGCGGCAACGTGGCCATGGACGTGGCACGCTCTGCCGTGCGCTGCGGTGCCGAAAAGGTAAGCATCGTCTACCGCCGTCGTATCTGCGATATGACGGCCCAGGACGCCGAGATCGCCGGTGCCCAGGCCGAGGGCTGCGAGGTGCTGGAGTTGACGGCTCCACTCGCCATCGAGACGGGCGAGGACGGCCGCGTGAACGGTCTGCGCGTGCAGCCGCAGATTATCGGCGAGCCTCGCCGCGGTCGTCCGGCTCCGCGTGCCGCCGCCACGCCCGAGCGCGTCATTCCCTGCGAGCGCGTGTTTGTGGCCATTGGCCAGGACATCGATTCCAAGCCGTTTGAGGACATGGGCATCGCCTGCAAGTGGGGTCGCGTCATCACCGATTCGGACGGCGCCGTGCCCAACTTCGATGGCCTCTTTAGCGGCGGCGACTGCCAGACCGGCCCCGCCACCGTCATCCGAGCCATCAATGCCGGCCGCGTGGCTTCGGCAAACATCGACCGCTACCTGGGTTTCGACCACAAGATCAAGCTCGAGGTTGAGCTGCCGACCGTGCAGTTTAAGGGCAAGCATGAGTGCGGCCGCTGCGAGCTGAGCGAGCGCGAGGCCGGCGAGCGTATTCACGATTGGAATCTAGTCGAGCAGGGTCTCACCGAGCAGGAGGCGCGCCAGGAGGCGAGCCGCTGCCTGCGTTGCGACCACTTTGGCTTTGGTGCGTTCCGCGGAGGGAGGAACCTGGAATGGTAGAGCTCAACAAAACCACCGTCGGCGACAACAGCGAAAACGGAGCGCACAACATGGTCAAGCTCACTATCGATAATTGCGAGGTCGTGGTTCCCGAGCATACCACGATCCTGGATGCGGCCAAGTCCGTCGGCATCCAGATTCCCACCCTGTGCTATCTGCGCGATCTAAACGAGATCGGCGGCTGCCGCGTGTGCGTGGTCGAGGTTGAGGGCTGCGACCAGCTGGTTGCCGCCTGCAACAACTACGTGCTCGACGGCATGGTGGTCCACACCAACAGCCCCAAGGCCCGCGAGGCCCGTCGCACCAACGTGCAGCTGCTGCTGTCCCAGCACGATTCGCAGTGCACGAGCTGCGTGCGCAGCGGCAACTGCAACCTGCAGACCATCGCCAACGACCTGGGCATTTTCTATCTGCCGTATCAAAGGCATTTGGCGGGCGAGGGTTGGGATTTCGATTTCCCCATCATCCGCGAAAACGACAAGTGCATTAAATGCATGCGCTGCATCAAGGTGTGCGAGAGCGTGCAGGGCCTAGGGATTTGGGACCTGACCAACCGCGCCACGCATACCGCTGTGGGTACTCGCGGGCGCGCACCGATCGGCAAGACCGATTGCGTCGCGTGCGGCCAGTGCATCACGCATTGCCCGACGGGCGCGCTGCGCGAGCGCGACGATACCGAGACCGTGTTTGACGCGCTCGCTAATCCCGACAAGATCGTGCTGGTGCAGATCGCGCCTGCCGTGCGCAGCGCCTGGGGCGAGGAGCTCGGCATATCTCGCGAGGAGGCAACCGTCGAGCGTCTGGCCTGCGCACTGCGCCGCGTTGGCTTTGAGTACGTGTTCGACACCGATTTCTCGGCCGACCTCACCATTATGGAGGAGGGTTCCGAGCTGCTCGAGCGCCTAGGCGCCGCCGCTAAGGGCGAAGGCGACAGCCGCGGCTGGCCCATGTTTACGAGCTGCTGCCCGGGTTGGGTGCGCTTTGTGAAGGCGCGCTATCCGGAGTTTGTCGACAGCCTGTCCACGTCCAAGTCGCCGCAGCAGATGTTCGGCGCCATCGCCAAGACATACTACGCCAAGGTGCTGGGCGTTGAGCCCGAGCGCTTGTTCGTGGTGTCCGTGATGCCGTGCACGGCCAAGAAGGCCGAGTGTGCGCTGCCGAGCATGGTGGGCGAGGACGGTACGCCCGACGTGGACGTTGCGCTGACGGTGCGCGAGATGGTGCGCATGGTCCGCGCGAGCCACGTGAGCGTGGATACGCTGGTTGAGGAGCCGCTCGACACGCCGCTGGGCTTTGGCACGGGCGCAGGTGTGATCTTTGGCGCCACGGGCGGCGTGATGGAGGCCGCCGTGCGCTCGGCCTATTACCTGGTGACGGGCAAGAACCCCGACGCCGACTTCTTTACCGATGTGCGCGGCCTGGACGGCTGGAAGGAGGCCGTGGCCGATATCGATGGCACCAAGGTACGCGTCGCCGTGGCGCACGGGCTGGGCAACGCCGCCCGCCTGCTCGACGCGATTCGCGACGGCCGCGTGAGCTATGACTTCGTTGAGGTCATGGCGTGCCCGGGCGGCTGTGTCGGTGGCGGCGGTCAGCCCATCCATGACGGCTGTGAGCTGGCAGCCGAGCGCGGCCAGGTGCTGTGGGGCTTGGATGCTGCTGCGGATATTCGCTTCTCGCACGAGAATCCCGATGTCCAGGCATGCTACCGCGAGTTCTTGGGCGAGCCGCTCTCGCCGCTGGCCGAGGAGCTGCTGCATACCGACCATCACGCATGGACGATGCCTAACGAGGGGACGTGCTAGCGATGCGCGCGTTTAATGTTGAGATGTCGCGCCGGGGGTTTGCCTCGGCGCTCGCTGCGGGCGCCCTGTCGCTTGCGCTCGCGGGCTGTGGCGGCGGGGCTGCCGGTGCCGGGTCCGCCGCGGGCTCGGCTGCCACAGACGGCGCCGGTGCTGCTGCAGAGCCGGTCGAGGTGCACGTCGCCTCGCTCAAGGGGCCGACCTCGATTGGTCTGGTGCAGTTTATGGACCGGGCGGCCGATGGCGAGACGGACAATGAGTTCGACTTTGCGATCAACACCGCCGCCGACGAGATTGTGCCCAAGGTCATTCAGGGCGATATCGACATTGCCCTGGTGCCGGCCAACGTGGCGAGCGTGCTCTACAACAAGACCGAGGGCGCGGTGCAGGTCATCGACATCAACACGCTGGGCGTGCTGAACGTGGTGACGGGCGACGCGAGTGTGACCTCGTTTGGCGATCTGGCGGGTCGCACCGTCTACATGACGGGCAAGGGCACCACGCCAGAGTACGTCATGAACTACCTGCTGGAGCGCGCGGGCCTGACCGGCCAGGTGGCGCTCGAGTTTAAGAGCGAGCCCACCGAGGTGCTGTCGGCCCTGCTTGCCGACCCGTCCGCCGTGGGCGTGCTGCCGGAGCCGTTCAAGACCGCTGCCATCGCCAAGAGCGAGGGCAAGCTGTCGGCACCGGTGAGCCTGACTGATGTGTGGGACGAGCTGGCGGGTGACACGGGCTCCCGTTTGCTGACGGGCGTGACCGTGGTGCGCCGTGCCTTTGCCGAGGAGCATCCCGAGGCCGTGACGGAATTCTTGAGCTGCCATGCGGCGAGCGTGAAGGCCGTGAACGCGGCGCCGGCGGACTGGGCGCAGGCCGTGGTCGATGCAGGCATCGTGGATAACGCCACGATTGCCGAAAAGGCGATTCCCGGGTGCATGCTCGTGCGCCAGACGGGCAAGGATATGAAGGCGGCGCTCGGTGGGTACCTGCAGGTGCTGGCCGATGCGGACGCGAGCGCCGTGGGTGGCAAGCTCCCGGCTGACGATTTCTACTACATGGAGTAGCCCGTGCGTGCGTTTGCTCGACAAATGACGGAGCGTATGAAGGCGGTGGCGGCAGCAGGTGCCGTCGCCGCCTTTTGGCTTGCCGCGTGGATGCTGGTGGCGGCGCTGGTGGCGCAGCCGTTGATCTTGCCTGGGCCGGGTGTTGTTGCCCTGGCGCTGCTGCGCCTGGTGCGCGATGGCGGTACCTGGGCGATTTTGGCGGGCTCGGGCGCGCGAATACTGGGCGGGCTGGCGCTTGCCGCGGCGTGTGGTGGCGTGCTTGCCGGGATTTCGTCACGTTCGCGGGCGTTTGCGCACCTGGTGGCTCCGGCACTGTCGTTTGTAAAGGCGACGCCGGTCGCCTGCGTGGTGGTCCTGCTGCTCATTTGGCTGGGGTCGGCGCGCGTGAGCATCGCGGCGGTCTTTTTGATGGCGCTGCCGGGCGTGTATTTTTCGCTGGCCGAGGGCTTGGCACAAGTGGATAAACCGCTGGAGCAGATGCTCCGTCTGCATGGCGTGCGCGGCTGGCGCCTGTTTTGCGTCCATACCTGGCGCGAGGTGCTGCCGTTTGTGCTTTCGTGCGCCCGCGCCGTGATCGGCATGAGCTGGAAGGCCGGCGTGGCAGCCGAGCTGATCGGCATGGCGGTGGGCACCGTGGGTGAGCGCATCTATCAGGCAAAGCTTTTGATTGAGACGGCTGATCTGCTGGCGTGGACCGTGTTGGTCGTAGCCGCCTCGTGGGCGTGTGAGCGCGTGCTGGTGTGGCTTCTGCGGGTTTCGGGGCCCGTGGCGTGGCGCGCGGCCGTGCGGGCGCATGGGCATGGACTGCGCGGGCGTGCGGGGGCTGCGAGCGATGGCGCTGCGGCGGAGCTTGCGCTTGCCGTGGGCGATCGCGCGCCGTGGGCTCCGGCACTGGACGGTCTGGCGCTCAACGTGCCCGCGGGCGGGCGTATCTGTGTGATGGGTGCTTCGGGTGCGGGCAAGTCGACGCTGCTTGCGCTAGCGGCGGGGGAGTCCGCGCCGTGCTCGATGGTGTTTCAGGATGCACGCTTGGTCGAATCCGCCTCGGCGCTGGATAACGTGTTGGTGTGCGCCGATGCGCGCGTGGATGCTTCGAGCGCCGCGGCATTGCTGCGCCTGCTGGTGCCAGGGATCGACGTGCATGCTCGCGTGGCCGAGCTTTCGGGCGGGCAGCGCCGTCGCGTCGAGATCGCTCGAGTCCTGCTGTGCCCGGGCGGCGCCGTTATTCTGGACGAGCCCTTTACCGGTCTAGATACCGCCGCACGCGACGCATGCGCCGAGGTCGTGCTCGACCTGCTCGACGGCCGCATGCTCCTGCTCGCCACGCACGATGTCGCCGACGCTCAGGCCCTCGATATCTCGGACATCATCACGCTCTAAATACTAACTCAGCTACAAAATGATTCGTTTTCCTCCGTTCCCATGGGGTCGGGTGTGGTATTCTATCTGCGGGGTAATACTTAGGAATACCAAGTAATACCAACGCCGCAGAAACAAACTCCGGATGCGGGCCAATCGGGTTGCCTTCACAGCCCGTCGCCCAGCCGCGTGGCCCGCATCTATCCGCACTACCGTCGTTTCAAAAAGGAAGCGCCATGGCAGAACACATGACCCCCGTAGTCGCGAAGGTCTTGCCCGAGGAGAAGGCAGCCTTCGCGGCGGCAACTCAGCTCGTGGGCACCACGCCGTCCAACGCCATCCGCATGTTTATCGCCGCGTTCAATCGCTGCGGCACCTTTCCGTTTGACATCTCGCCCAACGGGGCCTTTGGCAAAGAGTGTCCTCAACAGCTAGTCGTTGAAGAACGTCCCCAATGACTAGTCGTCGGGAGGAGGTCGGCATGCTCAATGCGATGATTTGGGCGCTTGCCTGTTTTGGCGTCGTCGCTGCCGATATTGCCCTGAGCGTGGTTTTGTTTTCCGCTCTGGGCGTCGCGTCAGTGTTCATGGGTTTTTCGATCGATGACCTCGACATTCAATTGCTTCAGGCTGCCGCGCAGATGGCGTCGTTTTTGATGGCGCTGCTGTGGTGGCGTTATCTGTGGCCGCGTTCGTTTATGGCACGCCGGCAAAGCGAGCACCCGCTCGGCGGGGGAGCGCGTGGGGCGTGGAAACGCATCGCCTGCGTTATCGTGATTGGCCTTGCCCTGCAGGTGGTCGTTGGTTACGTGACCGACGCCGCGCTGTCGCTGTTGCCCGAGGCCGCGGCCGACTACAGCGAGCTTGTCGAGGAAACAGGCATGGGCGACACCAGCTATCTCGCCGTCCTGACTACGGTGCTCGGCGCCCCATTTTGTGAAGAGCTGCTGGTGCGCGGCATTATTTTTGAGTTTTCGCTCCGAGCGTTTAATCCGCAGTGCCGCCCACTTTGGAAGCGCCGGCGTCGTGCGAGCGCGCAGGACGGCGCCATGGTGCCCTGGGCGGCCCCAAGTACGTGGGGTATTGCCGCGGCGATTGTGCTGCAGGCGGCAATCTTCGGTTTTATGCACATGAATTGGGTGCAGGGTTGCTACGCGGGTGCCGCCGGCCTCATCTTTGGTTGGGTGCTCGTGACGACCGGAAAGCTCCGCTACACGATCCTGCTGCACTTTGCCTTTAATGCCGGGTCGTATCTCATGACGTTGCTCTGGTTTGTGAACACGCCGCTCGATGTGGCAATTACGGTCGCTATCGCCGGCGTCATCCTCGTTGAGGCAATGCGTTCGCTGCGCCACGCGTGTGGGGTGGATGCAGCGAACGCACCGCTGCCCTAGTTGCGGCGACCGCCTCCGTTGGCACCCTGACGCCCCTGGGCCGCGCGGTTGCGGCCTGCGGTGTTCTGCGCACGCGACATGCCGCTGTGGCCCTTGCTGCCCTTGGGTCCCTTGCCGGCGGCGCCACCGTGGGCCTTGCCGCCCTTCTTGCCGGTGCCATGCCCGCCGCTGGCCGATGTCTCGCCCGGGCGTGGTGGCACGGGGCGAATCAGACAATGCTTGGTGTAGCCGATCAGGTCACGACGCCCGGCCTTTTCCAGTGCCTCGCGCACGAGCTTGTAGTTCTCGGGTTTGCGATACTGGATGAGCGCGCGTTGCATGGCCTTCTCGTGCGGGTCGCGCGCCACATAGATCGGCTCCATGGTGCGCGGATCCACGCCGGTGTAGTACATGCACGTCGACATGGTGGACGGTGTGGGGTAGAAGTCCTGCACCTGCTCGGGCATGTAGCCCATGTCGCGCACGGCTTCGGCAAGGTCCACGGCTTCCTTCATGGTCGAGCCGGGGTGGCTCGAGATCAGATACGGCACCACGTACTGCTTGAGTCCGTATTCGCGGTTCAGGCGTTCAAATTTACGGCAGAACGCGTCGTAGACGGCTCGGCTCGGCTTGCCCATCACACTCAGCACCGCGTCGCTCACGTGCTCGGGTGCCACGCGGAGCTGGCCCGAGACATGGTGCTCCAGCAGCTCGCGCAAAAACTCGTCCGAGGCGTCGGCCATGGTGTAGTCAAAGCGGATGCCGCTGCGGACGAAGACCTTCTTGACGCCCGGCAGCTGGCGCAGGTCGCGCAGCAACTGCGTGTAGCCGCTCTCGTCGACCACCATGTTCTTGCACACGCTCGGCCACAGGCAGCGCTTGTTCTTGCACACGCCGTGCTTGAGCTGCTTGTCGCAGGCAGGGCGGCTAAAGTTTGCCGTCGGTCCGCCCACGTCGTTGATGTAGCCCTTAAACTCGGGATCGCGCGTGAGCAGCTCGGCCTCGCGCATGATCGAATCGTGGCTGCGCATCTGCAGCACGCGCCCCTGGTGGAAGGTGAGGGCGCAAAATGAGCACTCACCAAAACAGCCACGGTTGGAGCTAATGGAAAACTTGATCTCGGCAAAGGCCGGCACGCCGCCTGCCACGTCGTAGTCGGGATGCCAATCGCGTGCGTAGGGGAGCTCGGCTACCTCGTCCATCTCATCGGTGGTGAGCGTCGCCGATGGCGGGTTCTGCACCACATAGACGCTGTTAGGGTAGGGCTCTACCAGGCGGTGTCCGGTGATGGGGTCCATATTCTGCTGCTGCACATTGAAGCTGCGTGCGTAGTTGAGCTTGTCGGCGGTAAGGTCGTCCCAGCTGGGCAGCAGGTCGTAGTCGTAGACCTCGTCGAGCGAACCCGTGCGGTAAACGGTGCCATTGATATAGGTAATCTGGTCGACGGGCAGTCCCGCGTCGAGCGCGTCGGCGATCTCGACGATTGCGTGCTCGCCCATGCCGTAGATGAGGATGTCGGCGCCCGAGTCGAGTAGTACCGAGCGCTTGAGCTTGTCCTGCCAGTAGTCGTAGTGGGCCAGGCGGCGCAGGCTTGCCTCGATGCCGCCGATAATGATGGGAGCGTCCTTAAACGTCTGGCGGATGAGGTTGCCGTAGACCGTGACGGCACGATTGGGGCGGTGACCTTCCTCGCCGCCGGGCGTGTAGGCATCGGTGTGGCGGCGGTGCTTGGTCACCGAATAGTGGTTGACCATGGAGTCCATGTTACCGGCGCTGACCAAAAAGCCCAGGCGCGGCTCGCCGAGCACGCTGATGCTGGCGGGGTCGGTCCAGTCGGGCTGGCAGATGATGCCCACCTTGTAGCCGTGCGCGTCGAGGACGCGGCTGATAATGGCCATGCCAAAGCTGGGGTGGTCCACGTAGGCGTCGCCGCAGATGTAGACAAAGTCGCACTGGTCCCAACCGCGCGCATCCATGTCGGCGCGGCTGACAGGGAGGAACTTATCGCGGCCCGGGCGCCAGGGGCGGACAGGCGCTGCCGGGGCATGAGTGGTGTGGCCGCTCTGGGCCTTACCGCCGCGCTTTTGCTGCTGGCCCTGTTTGCCCTGCTGACTGCGCTGGTTGTTCTGAGCGTGCTGAGGCTTTTTTGCCACGATCCCTCCCGGTGTTTGTATGCTGCACGTAATTGTAACCAGTCTTTTTGGGACGGGGCTAAAAAGACTGGTGGAGTACACGAGCTGGCGGATCGGCGTGTCGATGCGGGTGTTGTTTGTTTCCAGACTGTGTATCCCTGTGTCGAAGGGGTCGTCTCGCGCGCACGCCATGTTGTCAATGGGTTACAGTATGAACGGCGGCTATGTTTCCGCCAACGCACGAGAGAGTCGTCAACAAGGAGGATGCACGACGATGCAGCGTGCCAAACAGATATCGGAGTCTATTGAGCTGGGCATCATCTTGGCGCTCGCCGGTGGCTTTATGGACGTGTATTCGTACATTGGGCGCGACCATGTTTTCGCCAACGCGCAAACAGGCAACATCCTGCTCGTGGGAGTGAGCATCTCGGAGGGCAACTGGGCACTTGCGGGGCGCTACTTCTTCCCTGTGGTGTCGTTTGCCGTGGGTATTATGCTTGCCGATCTGGTACACGAGCGGTTTGGCAGCGTGATCCACTGGCGTCAGGTGACGGTGTTCTTTGAAGCCGTCATCTTGCTGGGCGTGAGCTTTATCCCCGGTGGCGGTTACAACCTGCTCGCCAACTGCCTCACCTCTTTTGCCTGCGGCATGCAAGTCGAGAGCTTCCGCAAGATCCACGGTCACGGCATCGCTACGACCATGTGCATCGGCAACTTGCGCAACGCGCTGCAAAACGTGGACGATTACATCATCACCCACAGGCGCGGCTTTTTGGAAAACGGCCTGCTGTACTTTGGCGTGATCTTTACCTTTGTGTTTGGCGCCGTGTTGGGCAACTGGTGTATTGAACGCATGGGCCTGCATGCCATCGTCGTGGCGAGCTTGCTGCTGTTTGTCGCGTTTGCCATCATGTTCATCGACCGCGAGCGCGACTTGCGCTTACGCTGGAAGGTTGCGGCCGAGGCTTGGAAAGAGGGCTGCCGAAAGTAACCGATTGCGGCAAAGGGGCTGTTCCTTTGCCGCAATATTTTTCATCATCTGTTGAAACGCTTTAACACTTTTGACGTTCTCACGCGTTTTTTGTTTCAAAAGCGTTAGGATGGGACTTATAGCGCGGGGCGTAATGGGTGCCCCGCACACGATGGGAGGCTATCAATGGCTAATCGTTTCGTTCTCAATACCATCTCTTATCATGGTTCCGGCGCCATCAAGGAGATCCCCGGCGAGCTCCAGCGTCGCGGCTACAAGAAGATCTTCGTCTGCTCCGACCCCGATCTGGTCAAGTTTGGCGTTACCGCTAAGGTGACCGATGAGCTCGATGCCGCCGGCATCGCTTGGAGCCTCTACTCCGAGATCAAGCCCAACCCCACCATCCAGAACGTCAAGGACGGCGTCGAGGCCTTCAAGGCCGCCGAGGCTGACGCTATCGTGACCATTGGTGGCGGCTCCTCCATGGACACCGCTAAGGCCATCGGCATTATTATCAACAACCCCGAGTTCGCCGATGTCCGCAGCCTCGAGGGCGTTGCTCCCACTAAGAACCACGCCGTGTTCACCATCGCCGTGCCGACGACCGCCGGTACCGCTGCCGAGGTGACCATCAACTACGTCATCACAGACCCCGAGAAGGTCCGCAAGTTCGTGTGCGTCGACACCAACGACGCCCCCGAGGTCGCCGTCGTCGATCCCGACATGATGGCTTCCATGCCTGCCGGCCTGACCGCTTCCACTGGCATGGACGCTCTGACCCACGCCATCGAGGGCTACACCACCAAGGGCGCTTGGGAGCTCTCCGACATGTTCCACTTTGAGGCTATTAAGCTGATCAGCGAGAACCTGCGCGACTCTGTCGCCGAGGCCAAGTCCGGTCAGCCCGGCTCCGGCCGCGAGGGCATGGCTCTTGGCCAGTATGTCGCCGGCATGGGCTTCTCCAATGTTGGCCTGGGCATCGACCACGCCATGGCTCACACCCTGTCCGCTCACTACGACACCCCGCACGGCGTCGCCTGCGCCATGCTGCTGCCGATTGCCATGGAGTTCAACAAGCCGGTTTGCGCCGAGCGCCTGGCCAAGGTTGCCGTTGCCATGGGCGTTGACACCACGGGCATGAGCACCGACGAGGCCGCCGACGCCGCCATCGCCGCCGTCAAGCAGCTCTCCGCCGACGTGAACATCCCGCACGTCTGCGAGGCCATGAAGGCTGACGAGATCGAGGTCCTGGCCAAGGACGCCATGGCCGACGCCTGCTTCCCGGGTAACCCGCGCGAGGCGACGCTCGACGACGTCATCGAGCTCTTCAAGAAGATCTGCCCGGCTGCCTAGCCTCGTTTGGTGTTCTTTCGCCTGTAGGTGTGCGGTCGCTTTTTGACTTGCCGCTGGCCCCGCCGTGCTACGCACGGCGGGGCTTTTTGTGCTGCGTCGATGCCCTGAGGCGGACAAAACCAAGGCGTACTGCCCGCTGCGGATAGGTGGTGCACTTCCCTGCGTGCATTTTTGGGAGTATTCAACAAGCTCTTAAAAATGCATAACGTTGTGAATGGGCGGTAGTGATCCGCAGGCGCCCATCGACAGCCATTGTGGGCGGGCTATCGATGAGTGGAGGGGGTTGTTACTGAGTTTCTGCTTTGCGACGACCTGCAACACTGCTGTAACCGCGTCGTTTTGTCGTTCGTGATGGGGCCGTTGGGGCCCACGGTGCTGAATACTCCGTTTTTTGCACGGTCCAAGGTGGGGCACCCTGAGACGAAGCAAAAAGATGCCTCATTTCTATGCAAATACCAATAGGATTTATGCAAGATTGAGATTGTAAACCGTGCACGTGCACAAAACCGGTGCGGGGACGTCTGGAGGCGGCTCGGCTCCTGGGGCATTGCACGTGCAGAACGGTTAAAATCGGGACTCGGTCTTAGTTTTACTTGGAAGGATGCATATGACTTCTAATATTGATGCTTCTCTAGAGGAGACGCTCTCCTATATCGCAGGACAGCTTAAGACGCTGACTTCTATTGCTTCGCCTACCGGCTATACCCGTGCGGCGACTGATTATCTGATGGAGACCCTGCGCGTTATGGGGTTTGGGCCTGAGCGTTCTAATAAGGGTAACGTGCTCGTTGAGCTTGGCGGCGAGGGCGAGCCGCTCGTACTGGCGAGCCATGTCGATACCCTAGGCGCCATGGTGCGTTCCATTAAGGACAATGGCCGCCTGCGCCCCACGACGCTCGGTGGGCATCAGTGGTCTACGGCCGATGGCGAGAACTGTACCGTCTACACGCGCGACGGCAATGTCTACACGGGCGTGGTTCTTAACACCGAGCCTTCGGCGCACGTGGCCGACGAGCCGGTCAAGACCATCGAGAAGAACATGGAGATCTTGCTCGACGAGAACGTCGACAGCAAGGACGATGTGCTCGAGCTGGGTATTCAGACCGGCGACATCATCGCTATGGATCCTCGCACGACGGTGACGGAGAGCGGCTACATTAAGAGCCGCTTCCTGGATGACAAGCTATCGGCCGCCATTTTGTTGGGCTTGGCGCGTGCCGTCGCCGCTGGCGAGGTGACGCTTTCGCGTAAGGTTTCGCTGCTCTTTACCGTGTACGAGGAGGTGGGCCACGGCGGCGCCTTCGTGCCGGCCGACACGCGCGAGATGATCAGCGTTGACATGGGCTGCGTGGGCGACGACCTAGGCTGCACCGAGCACATGGTGTCGATCTGCGCCAAGGATTCGGGCGGTCCGTACAACTACGACCTGGTGACGGCGCTGTCCAATATCGCGCGCGAGCTTGAGCTCGATTACGCTATCGACGTGTATCCGCATTACGGTTCGGACGTCGAAGCCACGCTCTCTGCCGGCTACGACATTCGCCATGGTCTGATCGGCCCCGGCGTGTATGCGAGCCACAACTACGAGCGTAGCCACATGGACGGCGTGCGCAACACCTTCGAGCTCGTCCGCGCCTACGTACAGCGCTAGCGATGCAGCGGCCTCGGCTGATACGGCAGTACCGACCGAGGCCGTCCTCTCTAAGTTGCGGTGAAATAGGGACTGTTTGGCGGTTTTAAACGCTTAAACAGTCCCTATTTCACCGCAATTTATGAAGGGGATGGGGCTACTTAAGTGCGCCGGTCACCGTGCCGCCGCCGAGGACGATGTCGCCGTGGTAGACTACAACGGCCTGGCCGGGGGCGATGGCTCGCTGCGGCTCGTCAAAAGTCAGCAGCATTTGCCCGTCTTCGCCGCGCGTAAGGGTCGCTGCTTGGTCTTTCTGACGGTAACGGTACTTGGCGCCCACGCGAATGCCGCCGGCATCGAGTTCTGCCTCCATGCGGTCGGCAGGGGCGCTCCAGATCCAGTCGTCGGCCGTGAGTGCTGTGGCCATTAGGTCCTCGGCCTCGCCCAGATGCACGGTGTTGTTGGCGGCATCGACGCCCGTCACATACACGGGATGCGCCATCGCGACGCCCAAGCCCTTGCGCTGGCCGATGGTATAGCGCAACGCGCCGTTATGGCGTCCGACCACGCTGCCGTCGCGCCACACAATGTCGCCCGGTGCAGCGGGATGTCCGCAGCGGCGCTCGATATAGCCCGCGTAGTCACCGTCTGGAATAAAGCAGATGTCCTCGCTTTCGGCCTTCTGGGCGTTGGTAAAGCCTTGCTCGGCGGCTATGCGGCGCACGTCGCGCTCTTTGTCTAGGCCTGCCAGCGGAAAGATCGTGTGCGCCAGGCGCTCCTGCGTAAGCGAATATAAAAAGTAGCTCTGGTCCTTTTTGGGATCTTCGCCGCGATGCAGCTGCCAGGTGCCGTCTACTGTCTGGCTTGTTTTGGCGTAATGACCCGTTGCGATGTAGTCGCAGCCCATGTCCAGCGCCGCACCGAGCAACGCGCCAAACTTTATGTGGCGGTTGCAGATGATGCACGGGTTGGGCGTCAGCCCCTCCTGGTAGGCGTTCACAAAGCGCTCGATAACGCTGTGGTCGAAGGTCTGCTGCAAGTCGAGCACATGGTGGGGTATCCCCAGACGCTCGGCGACGGCCTTCGCATCGGCGATGTCGCGGTCGACCTTACTCATGCCCGTGGCGGGATCGGGCGCGGGGCAGGTGAGGCGCATGGTGGCGCCGACGCATTCGTAGCCCTGGCTTTTGAGCAGGTACGCGGTCACGCTGGAATCGACGCCGCCGCTCATGGCGACGAGCACGCGCTTGTTGTGCATGGGGAGGTTCTCCTTGGTGGCATGTGGCCAAAAAAGAAAAGCGGCGCGGGAGGCTGGTTCCGCGCCGCAGTCATTGTAGCAAGTTCGGACGTCTCGTGGGACACCCTAACGAGATGGGCTCAGGCAGCCAGAAGAGAGGATAGGCCGGCATGCCATGGGCCTATCGACAAGTGACGGGCCCTTAGTCCTGGAACAGTGCCGTGGACAGGTAGCGCTCGCCGGTGTCGGCAAGCAGGGCCACGATGGTCTTGCCCTCGTTTTCGGGGCGCTTGGCCAGCTGCAGCGCGGCCCACACGGCGGCACCGGACGAAATGCCCACGAGCACACCCTCCTTGTGGCCCACGGCGCGGCCGGTGGCAAAGGCGTCGTCGTTCTCGACGGGGATGATCTCGTCGTAGACCCGGGTGTCGAGGACGTCGGGCACAAAGCCGGCGCCGATGCCCTGGATCTTGTGCGGGCCGGCCTGGCCCTTGGAGAGCACCGGGGAGGTGGCGGGCTCGACGGCGACGACCTGAATCTCGGGGTTCTGCTCCTTGAGGAACTCGCCCACGCCGGTCACGGTACCACCGGTGCCGACGCCGGCGACGAAGATGTCGACCTTGCCGTCGGTGTCGTCCCAGATCTCGGGGCCGGTCGTGGCCTTGTGGATGGCGGGGTTGGCGGGGTTCACAAACTGGCCGGCGATGATGCTGTTGGGAGTCTCCTTCTGCAGTTCCTCTGCCTTGGCGATAGCGCCCTTCATGCCCTTGGAGCCGTCGGTGAGCACGAGCTGCGCACCGTATGCCTGCATCAGCTTGCGGCGCTCGACGGACATGGTCTCGGGCATGGTGATGATCACCTTGTAGCCGCGGGCGGCCGCCACCGAGGCGATGCCGACGCCGGTGTTGCCGCTCGTGGGCTCGATGATGGTGTAGTCGCCGCCGCGCACGAGCTTGCCTGCCTTCTCGGCCTCGTCAATCATGTTCTTGGCGACGCGGTCTTTAACTGACCCGGCGGGGTTGAAGTATTCGAGTTTGACGAGCACACGAGCCTTGAGGTCCTCGTCGGCCTCAAAGTGAGTGAGCTCCAGGAGCGGGGTGTGGCCGATAAGCTGATCGATGGACGTGTAAACCTTGCTCATGGTGAACCTCCAAAGTGTTCAAGTTGCTGGTTGCCGTGTGGTTTCACGGTGCGTGTAGCAGCTAAACCCATAAACCTTATAGGTTGTTCGTTTAGCTGTTGGGAAGCATACTAGACACTAAAGCCTAGTAATGCAATAGGAAATAGAAGATTATTACGAGCTGATTAACCATCTTGACCGGAACGGGTATTTTCAAAACCAATTTTTCGGCTAGAATTTCTACGGACTAAATGACCGAAAGGCAGCACTATACATGTTGGTTTCTACAAAGGGCAGATATGCCCTGCGCGTTATGGTCGATCTGGCCGAGCACCAGGCGGCCGGTCGCATCCCGCTCAAAGAGATCGCGGCGCGACAGGGGATTTCCGAGAAATATCTCGAGAACATCTTGGCTACGCTCGTGCGCGCCAACATGCTTTCGGGCATGCGCGGCAAGGGCGGCGGCTACGTGCTCACGCGCCCGCCCGAGCAGTACACGGTGGGCGAGATCCTGCGCCTGACCGAGGGCAGTCTGGCACCGGTTGCATGCCTGGATGGCGACTGCAAGGGCTGCTCACGCTCGGATGAGTGCCCCACGCTCGACGTGTGGAAGAACCTGGACAAGCTCATCAACGACTACCTCGACGGTGTGACACTCGATCAACTTGTCGCTCCCAACCATGGCTACGACTACGTCATCTAACCCACACCTGCCATTTGGGGACGGGGTAGAAATGGTAGATTCTCTCGCCCTTTGAGACTTGACAAATAAGAAGGCCGCCCATTTTTGCGATGGGCGGCCTTCGTTTTGGGCTGTTGAGACGGGCACGGCCGGAATGGCCGTTTTAGTCCTCGGCGATGCTGTCGAGGATGCTGCGCGTGATGGATACCAGGATACTGCCCATAAAGGCCGATCCAAAGCTGGCGATGGAGATGCCCGCGCCCAGCAGATTGACCGACAGGTAGCTGGCCAGCTCGAGCATAAAGCTGTTGACTACGAGCTGAAAAACACCAAGCGTAATAATAGTGAGCGGCAGTGAGATGACGGTCAGGAACGGTTTGACGAACGAATCGACAATGTTCAGGAACAGTCCCACAAAGGCAAAGCAGACCCAGGTCTCGGCAAAGCCGAAGGGTTGGATACCGGGGACGAGGAACGTGGCGATCGCGATGGCGATCGAGGTGAAGAGCCAGTTAAGCATAAAGCGCATGGCGTGAATCCTTTCTTGCGCCGGGATTGCTGGCGTCGCGTGAAGCGGCTTACGGCGGCGACCTGGATGGTTGCGCGGGCGCGCCGCGGTGTTTGGGCGCCCATTGTCTCAAATATTCGTGGAGCTTACGTGCGCATATGGTTTCTAAACGGCGTTCGTCCTGAAAAACGCGCCGCTGGCAGAGAGTCTTGTCGCTTTAGTTTGGTGGTGTGCTACACTGCTACGGGCAAAAGCCACAGGCGTTGCCCTATTGCATAGAACGGGTGAACGATGCCCGATGTCAGTATCAACTTCGATGCCTTTTGGCGGGTTTGGCGGTGATCGATGAATATCGAGAACATGTTTGACAAGCCTGATGTCAAGCAGCTGGTCCACGCATTTAGCCTTTTGGACGACGAGAAGGATATCCAAGCGTTTTTGACCGATATCTGCACGCCGCGCGAGATTTGCGACCTTTCTCAGCGTTTGCAGGTTGCGCGCTATTTGGACGAGGGCGAGCCTTATGTTGAGGTTCAGGCCCGTACCGGCGCTTCGTCCACCACGGTGAGCCGCGTTTCAAAGGCGCTGAACGGCGAGTACGGTGGCTACCGCAAGATCCTCATTAAGTTGGAGGATGGCGAGTAGGCCAGCGACAACATTGAATTACGAAGAACCGTCCCTCCGGGGGCGGTTTTTATATGCCTGCAATCGGCTGGTGCGTTGGGTTCAGGTTGCTTTGTACCAAAAGATGGAACTGCGGTGGCAATGTGTCCGCTTGGGCGGGTAGGATGGATGCATTGATTATTGCGAACGGTTTGAGCGGAGGACCATGCCTGTTCGAATCTATACCACCAATGCCGGCACGGATTTGAGCGATGCCGAGTCGGCGCTGCTTGCCGACCTTATTGCCCGTCACGGGCGTGCCGTGTTGCTGGCACCAACGTTTGCCGAGCTCGATCTGTGCCGTCATGATGCGGCGGAAGCCGGCATTTCGCTGGGTATCGACTACAAGACACCCGCATCGTGGCTTCGCTCGCTTTGGGAGCTTTTGGGCGACGGGCGCGGTTTCGTCGACAACCTGCAACGTCAGATGCTGTTTTCGGATATGATTGCCCGCCGCGACGATGCCGACCTGCAGCCGCTTTCGCGTAGCCAGGGCACGGTGCGCATGCTCGCGCGCATGGCCCGCGATGTGCTGCCGGGTGTGGCGGGGACGACGGCCGAGCGATGCGGTGGCAACAATTGCCGGCCTGAGCCAAAAAGCGATGCCGAGGCTCGTGTGTTTGAGCTTTTGCGTGCCTACGCGGGCGGTTTGGACCGTCGAGATATGGTCGAGCCCTGCGAGGCAGCCGACATTATGGCCGGTGCCCTGGCCGATAGCCTGCCGGCGTGCGCCCGCGCCGTATGCGTGCGCGGTACCACGTCGTTTACGCACGGTCTACTCGAGCTGCTGTCTGCCGTGGCGAACAATGGGGGAGAGGTCGTCGTGCTGCTTGCCCGCGAGCAGGCGGCGATGCGCGAGGAGCTTGCCACGGCATTTGATGCCCGCGGTGTGCTGTTTGAGATCGCGCCGCTGGGGGAGGACGCCGTCGCGTCTGATGTCGCTTGCGGGGCCGCCGCTCAGCCTGCCTTTATTGAGGTCGCCGGCCCACATGCCCGTGCTCATGTCTATGCGGACGCCATCGATAAGTTGGTGAAAGCGCACAAGGAGTCCAAGGCCGATAAAGCTACTGCAACGCCCGCCGACCCCGTGCGCGTGCTCGTCGTTTCTGCCCGGGCACCCCAGCTGTTCGGCGAGCTCGCCGCCCGTTTGGCGGCGCGTCACATTGCGGCCGAGACGACTGAGTTCACGGCGTTTTCCCAGTCCATCGCGGGTAGGCAGTTTACGGCGCTCGCCAACCTGATCGAGCGTATGAAAGCCGCCGACGAGGGCACCGCTTCCAAGACTGAGTGGTGGCCCGCGCCGGAGCTTACCGACTGGATCTACAGTCCGCTTTCGGGCGCTGATGCCGTCAATGCCCGTACCTTCGATAAGAATATGCGTCTCTCGCGCAGCAAGACTACCGCGGGCGTCAAGAGCCTGCTGCAGAGCGTTCAGGGCCAGGTGAGGGGCGCGCGCAAGGCGACGAGCGACGATAACTGGTTTAAGAACGTACCGTGTGTGGTCTCGGACGTGTTCCAGGCGCTGTGGCGTGACAAGCCCGTGACGGCGCTTAAGGCCATGCTTGCCGTTGCCGAGGCGTTGCCCGATCGCGCTCTAGGCGGCCTTGACGGCCAGGCCCGTCGCCAGGCAGAGACGGCTTTGCTGCGCCATGCCATCGACATCCTTATGAACGATGCTCGCGCGCTCGACGTGTCGCAGGCCGCGACCGTGCCGGTTCTCGACGGCGTTCGAACCAAGGTGGACAAGCGCAGTACCGCCTACGATTACGAGACCTATGAGGTCGATCGCACACCACGAGCACAAGTGCGCTTCGCGTCGCTTGCCGATGCGTCGGTTCTTCGCCCTGGCAGCTACGATGCCGTGCTGTTTGCCGATGTCGACCTGGACAGCTATCCGCTTTCGCACGAAGAGGGCCCGCTTGCCACGTTGACAGCCGAGCTGCGCCGCGACGACGTGTCTTTGGAGCCCGCTGCCCTGCTGCGCGTGCGCTTTGGCCGTGCGATGCAGGCGGCGAGCGGTCCGGTCGCGCTCGCCCGTGTGACGCACGATCGCCAGGCACGCGAGTGCTACCCGGCAGCCGTATGGACCGAGCTGTGGGCACATGCCGAGGCCGCTGGCGCTGCCAAGCCCATGCGCGTGGGCGAGGGCGATATCATCGCCGACTTTGATCCCGCGGCAGGTGAAGGCCTCAAGCGCGAGCGCGTGACCTGTGAAGCCCCTCAGCATCTGAGTGCCGAGGCCGTGCCGTATTTGGTCCTGCGCCGTCGCGATGGCGAGGGTGAGGACGCGCCGCTCGTGCCGCGTCTGACGTCCGCCTCGCAGATCGAGGCCTATTCGACCTGCCCGCTATGCTGGTTCGTCTCGTACCGCGTGAAGCCCCAGTCGATCGACGCGGGCTTTGGCAACATGGAAAAGGGCAACTTTGTCCACGACGTGCTGGAGCATCTGCATGCCCGTCTGCCCCAAGAGGGCATGGAGCGCGTGACGCCCGAGAATCTGCCGCGCGCACAGGAGCTGCTGCACGAGGTCTTTGACGAGACGTTGGCCGAGCACGCCGGCAAGCGCGGCACGGAGGGCCCGCTGGTGCCGCTCTCTGCGGTGGAGGAACGCCAGGTGGCCGAGATCTTGCCGCAGCTGGAGGGTGTGCTTGCCTACGAGTCCGAGGCACTTGCCCCCTTTGCCCCGCGCTACCTGGAGTTCGCCTTCAACGAGCTCAAGGTCGAGTATGCCGGTTGGCCGCTTGGCGGGCGCATCGACCGCGTGGACGTGGACGCCGAGAATCGTGCCGTGGTGATCGACTACAAGCATCGCACGGGCGTTGAGGAGTTTAAGCTCGCCGACCCCACGGTGCGCGACGAGGAATCGGGCACGGCGCCCATCGACGATCCGCGCTGGTTGCCACCACATACCCAAACGCTCATCTACGCCCAGGCCATGCGTCGGGCGCTGGGCCTAGATACCCGTGCTGCGCTCTATTTCTCGACCAAGGGCGGCAAGCCCGCGCTGCGCGGCGCGGCGAGTGCCGAGTTGCTCGAGGAAGAGCGTGGTGACGGTCGCATCCCGGGCCTCAAGAAGGGTTTCCCGGGCGAGGGCGGCAGCATGGACTTCGATGCCCTGCTCGACCGCGTGGAGACCGGCATTGCCGAGCGCCTGCGCGAGCTCGAGGCAGGTGACGTCGCCGCTGTCGACCCGACATCGGCGCAAGCCGCGCATGCGCGCTGTTCGTATAACCACCAAGGAACGTTTGTAAGGAGGGGCGTGTAGACCATGGATCTTTCGACTTTGATGCCGCAACAGCTGCAGATCGTCAAGACGCTCGACCGTCCGCTGTTTGTCTCGGCGGGCGCCGGTTCGGGCAAGACCTTTACCCTCACGCGCCGCATCGTCTACGCGCTCTCGCCCGAATCCGGTCCGTTCGTCGAGCATCTGGACCAGGTGCTCGCCATTACCTTTACCAAAGATGCCGCGGCCGAGATTCGCGACCGCGTGCGCCGTGCGCTTATCGACGAGGGCATGGACGAGGAAGCACTGACCGTCGACGACGCGTGGATCTCGACCATTCACGGCATGTGCTCGCGTATCCTGCGCGCGCACGCGCTGGAGCTGGGCATCGACCCCGAGTTCACGGTGCTCACCGATACCGACGAGCTCATGGACCAGGCTGTTGAGCATGTGCTGGGTCGCGCGACGGCACCCGATGCCGCCCCCGAGCTCGCGGCATCGCTCAAGGCCCTCTATGCCTGGTATCCCATGGCGGGCGAGGGCGGTTCCTTTGGCGGCGGTACGACCATCAAGGGTCTGGTGCGCGACCTGCTGGAGCTGTCGAGCCAGTTGCCGGGCGGTATGGACGACGCGCGCGTGGCGCGCGGCCAGGCCGATACCTCGGCACTCGCCGATGCCTATCGCGCGGCGCTAGGCGCAAGCAAGGCCGCGACCGAGAAGGCGCAGACGGCGCTCGATGCCATCGACGCGTTTGAGGCGAGTGGCAAAACCATGGAGGATGCGGCGCGACTCATGATGTCGTGCACCATGCCGCGCGCGAGCAAGGCATTCCCCAAGGAGCAGGTCGAGCTGCTCAAGGCCGAGGCCGCCGATGCGTTTATCAATATCGTGCTTGCCTGCGGTGGCCCGGCGCTCGATGCGCTGGTGGGCCTGGCCCGTTCCGTCGAGGCCGAGTATCGCGCATTGAAGGCTGCCCAGTCCGCCCTCGATAATAACGACCTGCTGCGTATGGCCTACGAGGCCCTGCGCGATTACCCAGCCATCCGTGCTGCGTACGAGGGCCGCTTTAAGATGGTCATGATCGATGAGTTCCAGGATACCGATCAGATGCAGGTCGATTTGATTCGCTATCTGACGGGCGCGGGGGAGCGCGCGCTGTGCACCGTGGGCGATGCGCAGCAGTCGATCTACCGCTTCCGTGGCGCCGAGGTCGAGGTGTTTCGCCGCCAGGAGCGCAAGGTGGGCTCGTCTGCCGCGTCCGAGGCGACTGCCGTGGCCGATGCCCCTGCCGGCGAACTCGTTAAACTCGTGCGCAACTTCCGCAGCCATGACGAGGTGCTGCGTTACGTGGCGCGCGTCTTCGACGGCGATGACGGCGGCCTGATGCAGGGCTTTTTGGATCTTGAGGCGAGCGACGGCCGCAAGGACACGCTGGTGGCGGACGCCTCGCGCCGCCAGGCCCTCTTTGTTGCCGGCGGTAGTATGCAGGAGCGCACACAGGCCAAGGCCCGTGCGATCGCCGAGCGCTTTCGCGCGCTTGCCGATGCCGGCCAGCCCCAGGGCGGCATGGTACTGCTGCTGGGCCGCATGACCAACGCCGACGTCTACGCCCAGGCCTTCCGCGATCAGGGGCTCGACTGCGTCATCGCGGGCGGCTCGGTCTTTGCCCAAGCAGCCGAGGTGCAGACGGTGCGCGCCCTGGTTTGTGCGCTCGCCAATCCGGCCGATACGGCGCGGGGCCTTATGCCGCTGCTCGCCTCGCCGATGTTTGCGCTCGGCGCTCAGGAGTTCCTGGCGCTGGCGACCAAGCTCGATAGCGAGACAGGGGAGACCTCGCGCCGGAATATCGACATGGGCATCATGAGCGATTCCGACGTGCCGGGTTTGCAAGACTTGCCGCTTGTGAAGCGCGCCCGCGAGGTGCTGCGGTATGCGCTTCGTCGCGCGGGCCGCGATTCGTTCGCCGCCATCGCGCGCGACGTGGTCAACGCCTCCGGCTGGTTTGTGCGTCTGGCGCAGCGCGGCCCCGAGGGCAAGGCCATTGCCGCCAACGTGCTCAAGGCGCTCGACGCCGTGACTGAGGCTGAGGCCGAGTTCGGCAACTCGCCGCGTTCCATCGCGCTGGCCTTCGACCGCTTCTTGGCGGGCAAGGAGGCCCCGGGCGCGCTCAACGAGGAGGGTGACGGCGCGGTACGCATCATGACGGTGCATGCCTCCAAGGGTCTGGAATATCCGGTCGTGGCGGTCGCCGAGTGCTTTGGCGTGCGTAAGTCCTCGGGTGCGGCACAGATGGGTCGCGTCGATGGCGGAGCGCAGGTCGTGGCACTGCCGGCACGCTTCGACGGCGTTAAGCTCGCCGACGGAACCTTTGTGAAGGGCGACGACGTCAAAAAGCAGTTTGAGCATGCGTTTAAGGGCAAGGGCACGTCGCTGTGGCTGCCGCCGGAGCTCATGGAGGACGTTTGTGCGACGGGTTCTCCCGCCGAGGCATTTGCTCGCCTGCGCAACGACGACCTGCAGCTCTCGCTCGAGGAGCGGGCCCGCCTGCTCTATGTCGCCATGACGCGAGCACGCGAGCTGGTCATTCTGGCGATGGATGCCGGTGTGAGCCGTGGCAAGGTGACGGCGCCGACCTTCGATGTCGAGACGGATCTGACCTACGACGTGCTGCGCCGTATTTTGCCGACCGACGCTCTGGACACGCCGCAGCTCGATAGCGACCGCCTGGTGTTCGACAACTCCCAGCCGGGCGACTACGAGCTCATTTCGCTCACGGACTTTACCTTTGGCGAGCAGGCGTTTGAGGCAAACGCTTCGCTGGATGCCGAGGGCAGGCTTGTCCGCGGCGATGCGGAGCCGGAGGGTGCCGGTGCAGATGCCCGCGCCGCCGTTCCCGGTCCTGCCGACCCCGAGCCCGATGCGTTTGAGCTCGTGTATCCCCAGGCGGTGGGCGTGCGCATGGGCACCTGCCCGTATCCGGAGCGCGATTCGTACAGCTACTCGTCAATTGCCGCGGCGCTGCATGCCGAGTCCGAGGACCGTGCCGCCGAGGCGCACGTGCCCATGGACGAGGCTGGCGATGATGCAGAGTCGGATGGCTCGGAGATGGCCGATGCGGACGTGGCCGTCGTTGAGCCCGCCGGCAACCCCATGGCGCTGGGCTCGGCGTTCCACGCCGCCTGCCAGTGGCTCATCGAGATGGGTGCCGACGCGTTGCCCGCTGCGCGCGCCGATGCACTGGCGCGTCTGTGGCGCCTGACGCCGGAGCAGCGCGAACGCTTCGACGTTGCCCTGAACCGCTGGCTCAAGTCGGCTGTTCGTGCCGACCTGCTCGCGTGGCCGTGCGTTCGCGCCGAGGTGCCGTTCTTTTCGCTGGGCTGCGAGGACGAGGACATCGCCCGCTACGGTGCATATGCCGAAGGCGCCATCGATGCACTGGCCACCGACCCGGCCGATCCGTCGCGCGCCCTGGTCATTGATTACAAGACGGGTGGCACGCCGGATGAGACGCCGGAACAGCTGCTCGAGAAGCACGCCCTGCAGGCGCGCGTCTACGCCGACGTGTTGCACAAGGCGGGCGTTGAGGCGGTGACGGTCAAGTTCGTTCGCGTGGAGCAGACGAATCCAGCCATCTTCGTCGAACCCGCCGAACCTCAAGTAGTCACCTACAATCTCTAGCCCTCAGATAACTTGCGGTGGAATATGGACTGTTTTGGCCAAAAAAGCCGCCAAACAGTCCGCATTTCACCGCAACTGCAAGAGGAGCCGTGTTGGTTTGGCTAGGTTCGGGTGCCGTCCGCGCCGTGCGGTAAAATCGTTCAGTCAGAACACGAACCCGCATCGGAGCTCATCACATGGCATTCGTCCATCTGCACAATCACACTGTTTTCTCCATGCTCGACGGCGCAACCCGTATCCAGGATATGGTCAATCGTGCCGTTGAACTTGGCATGCCCGCCGTGGCCATTACCGACCACGGCTACATGTATGGCGTGCCCGACCTGGCGCTGGCCTGCGACGCCGTCAATCACAACACGCCCGAGTACAAAACCTGGAGCCACGACAAGGCCTTCTTGGAAAAGGACCGCCGCGACGAGCTGGTGGAGCCCGACCCCGAGGAAAACCCGCGCGAGCATGCCCAGTATGTGAAGGACATGGCCATGTGGGACGAGAAGGGCAATATCGACGAGCTCAAGCCGCCTCTGGTCATCAAGCCCATCTTTGGCTGCGAGGTCTACTTTACGCCGGACGAGACCCTTGCCCGCGACCACAAGCCCGAGCTCTACCACATGATCCTTCTGGCCAAAGACCAGGAAGGCTACGTCAACCTGATGCAGACGGTTTCCGAGGCCGCCGTGCAGGGCTTTTACTACAAGCCGCGCGTGACGCTCGACAACCTACGCCGCCACGCCAAGGGCATGATCTGCACGAGCGCCTGCATCGCGGGCATCATCCCCAAATACATCGACCGCGGTGACATGGAGGGCGCCATCAAGTGGGCCGAGACCTTCCGCGATACCTTCGACCCCGGCGACTTCTACATCGAGATCCAGGAACATGGCATCACCACCGACAACGGCCTGACCGACGAGCAGATGGACCGCACGCTCATCGATATCGCCAAGCAGGTGGGCGTCAAGGTCATCGCCACCAACGACTTCCACTACCTGCGCCGCGAGGATGCGCCCGTGCAGGACGTCATCATGTGTATTGGCATGAACGCCAAGGTCGATGACCCCAACCGCATGCGCATGACCGGCTCGGAGTTTTACATGAAGACCGAGGAGGAGATGCGGGCGATGTTCCCGTATTGCCCCGAGGCCTGCGACAACACGCTCGAGATCGCCGACAAGTGCTACGTTGAGCTGGACTGGGACTCTATCATCCTGCCGCGCTTCCCGTTGCTCGATCCCGGAGAGACGCACGAGAGCCAGTTCCGCCGCGAGTGCGAGAAAGGCCTGCGTCAGCACTACGGTGACGACTGGGCCACGCGCGAGATCGGCGGCGTCAACATCAAAGAGCGCTTTGAGTACGAATACAAGGTCATCTGCGACAAGGGCTTTGCCGCCTACTTCTTGATCGTCGCCGAGTACGTGCAATGGGCCAAGGACAACGGCATCGGCGTCGGCCCCGGCCGTGGCTCGGCCGCCGGCGCTATCGTCGCCTACGCCATGAACATCACCGCGTTCGACCCGCTCGAGAACGGCCTGATGTTCGAGAGGTTCCTGTCCCCGCAACGTACCGAGATGCCCGATATCGATATGGACTTCGACGATGAGCGGCGCCTCGAGGTCGTGGAGCACGTTCGCCAGCTCTACGGCCCCGAGAAGGTCACCCACGTCATCACCTACTCGACCATTAAGGCCAAGCAGGCCATCAACGACGCCGCGCGCGTCCTGGACTACCCGGTCTACATGGGCCAGCGCCTGTCCAAGATGGTCTCGAGCGACCCCAAGGTCAAGCTCAAGCAGGTGCTCGAAAAACAACCCGGCAAAGAGGATCTGTTTAACCCCGACTTTGCCGAGGCCTATAAAAAGGACGACGACGCCCGCCGCATCATCGACACGGCGCTCTCGATTGAGGGCCTCACCCGTGGCGAGGGCGTGCACGCGTGCGCCGTTCTGATCTGCCGCGACCCCGTCAACGAGCATGTGCCCACCAAGCTCGACACCAAGGGCGGCGTCGAGATTACCCAGTACGAGGGCCATACCGTTGCCGACATGGGCCTGCTCAAGATGGACTTCCTGGGCCTGCGCACGCTGACGGTTATCTCCAAGGCTAAGGCAAACATCAAGAAGAACTTCGGCATCGACATCAAAGAGGAAGAGATTCCCTTTGACGATCCCGAGATCTTTAAGCTCATGGGCTCCGGCCACACCGCCGGCGTCTTCCAGGTCGAGTCCGCCGGCATGACGGCCACGATCAAGAACATGAAACCCACCGAATACAAGCACGTCGTGGCATTGATCGCTCTGTACCGCCCGGGCCCGCTGGGCGCCGGCATGGTTTCGTCCTACATCAACCGTATGAACGGCAAGGAGCCGGCCGTCTCCTACGACGACCGCCTGGACGACATCCTGGGCGAAACCTACGGCACCATGGTCTACCAGGAGCAGGTTATGCTCATCTCCGTCGAGATGTGCGGCTTCTCCAAGGGCGAATCGGACTCGCGTATCCGTAAGCCCGTGGCTAAGAAAAAGATCAAGCTGCTCACGTCGACGGTGCTCCACTGGGAGGATGGCTCGGACGAGACCACCTACGACCACTGGATGAACGGTGCTATCAAGAACAACTACACGCGCGAGGTCGCCCAGAAGATTTGGGACGATGTTCTCGAGTTCGCGTCTTACGCCTTTAACAAGTCGCACTCCGCCGGCTACGCCATCCTGGTTATGCAGACGGCGTGGCTCAAGGCGCACTATCCGCACGAGTACATGGCGGCCGTTCTGACGTCCTACACGGGCAAGACCGACAAGATCGTTCATTACGTCTCGGCGTGCCGCCACGACGGCATCCCCGTGCTGTCGCCAGATGTCAACGAGTCCGGTACCGAGTTCACGGCTACCAAGGAGGGCGTGCGCTTTGGTCTGGCCGGCATCCGCGGCGTGGGCACTGGCGTGGCGCAGGCGATTATCGCCGAGCGCGAGGCGGGCGGCCCGTTTAAGACGCTGCACGACTTTGTCGAGCGCGTGGACTCGAGCCAGGCCAACCGTCGCGTGATCGAATCGCTCATCAAGGCAGGCGCCTTCGACTCCACGGGGTATCCGCGTCGCCAGATGATGCACTTTGTGGATAAGAACAACCCCGAGAACATCATCGATGCCGCGGTAAAGCGCCAGAAGGATCGTGCGAGCGGCCAGACGTCGTTCTTCGACATGTTTGGCGACGTTGAGGGCTCGGGCTTTGAGGTGAGCGTGCCCGATCCGGACGGCCAGGAGTGGGACCGCCACCTTAAGTTGAGCCAGGAGAAGGAGGTTCTGGGCATCTATGTCTCGGACCACCCGCTGCGCCCGTTTGAGTATGCACTAGCCAAGGCACGCGACTTCTCGTTCTCGCAGATCGACACTGGCTACGAAGTTCAGAATCCTACGGGCGGTACCATCAACCAGGAGATTCCCGAGGGCAAGGCGCTGTGGTGGGCCGGCATGGTCTCGAGCGTGTCCAAGCGCGTGACCAAAAACGGCGACCCCATGGGCATCGTGCAGCTCGAGGACATGGAAGGCGAGGCCACGGTCGTGGTGTTCCCCAAGACCTACAAGGAGGCCGAGGGGTACCTGTACGGCGAGGTCGATCCCGAGACCGGCGCGCAGCTGTCCGATGCGTTTGTGCGCATTAAGGGCAAACTCGAGCGCTCGGACCGCGGCGACCAGATCATCGCGCAGGAGATCGTGCCGCTGGAGCTTAATGAGGAGAACAACAAGCCCAAGGTGTTTGAGGTCATGGTGCCCAACAGCCGCTTTAGCCAGGGCAATATGGCGCGTCTTGCCACGGTGCTTACCGCCAACCCGGGCGGCGACCGCGTGGAGATCTTTATCGAGCAGGTGGACGGGCGCGTACTGCGTGCCGAGGTGCCGGCCAAGGTCAACGCACGCTCGATTCCGCTGTTGGCAGAGGCAAAGGCCATCGTGGGTAACCAAGGTCGCGTGACGGTGATCTAAGGGCGACCTTGCTGGTCCGCGCGAGATTGGAGGAAGTGATGGCACAGGGGACGTTTGTGCAGGCGCTTCGCAAAGAGGCGGCGTTGAGCGGCACCTTTATGAAGGGGCGTTCGCTCATGCTCAACGGTGCCGTGCTGTCGTTTGAGGACTCCGGCTCGCGCTTCTCCAAAAACGTGAACATCGAGGGCTCGGTGCGCGGCTCGCGCGGCGACCTGTACAAGACGCACGTGGCGCTCGACATGGACGAGCACGAGGTTATCGACTACGACTGCGATTGCCCCGCCGCCTTCCGCTATTCCGGCATGTGCAAGCACGCCATCGCCACGGCGCTGGCGTATCTGGATGCCAGTGGCGCCGAGCCCGTCGAGGGTTTGCGCACGCCGGTCCGCACGTTTACAGTACCGCCCGCACAGTCCAAGCAGCCCACGCGCTCCGCGCCCACCGCATCTGCGGTCAACCCCAACTTTCCCTTCCCGGCGCCCGTCCCCACGAGCCCGAGCCTTGTGGCGGCGCTTTCCGATCTTTCGGACGCGCGCATGGACGAGCTCGCGGTCATGCGTCGCAAGCTCGCCAGCACCATTGACCCCGATGCGCCCAAAGCGGTGCTGGAGCCCTCGCTGGTGCCGTACTACAATCCGCTGTTTGCCGATCGTTTTAACTGGGCGCTCGAGTTTCGCATTCGTAGCGGTTCGGTGTCCTACGTGGTTAAGGATATCGACGGCATGGCCGATGCCTATGTGCGCGGCGGTACGTTCTCCTATGGCAAGAAGCTTACGTTTGCCCATGTGCCCGAGGCTTTCGATGACGTGTCGACAAAGCTGCTCGACTTTATCGCAATGACGGTCGCCTACCTAGGCGATATTACGAGCTCGCGCTCGGCGTCGTATGACTTTGTCCGCAACGGTTTTGTCGCCGAGCGTCAGTTGCCGGTATCCGAGCATTCCATCGTGTCCGTGCTGGACCTGCTGCGCGGCAGGACCATGTCCTTTGAGCCTGCTTGGTCGCGGGGAACGACGACGCATCGCGCCTACGAGGTGGCAGTCGAGCCGTCGCCGCAGGGGGAGGGCGAAGTCCCGGCTAAGCGCCCGCCGCTCCTTGCCGCCAAGATTGCACCGGCGGCGGGAGGCAGCTACGACTTGCGCCTGCCGGCCGATACGTACTGCTTTGTCGCAGGCGACGCAGCCTATCTGGTCGATACGCGCCGCGCGCGCCGTACCGACACGGCGTTTGCCCAGCATGCGGCGCCGTTCCTATCGCACTTGTTGCCCTGCCGCATGCCGGTCCATATCGCCGCCGACCAGGTGGGCGAGTTCTGCCGCATGGCGCTGCCGATCTTGCGCGACTACACCGACCTGACCGCTCCCGCCGTACTTGACGCCGTGGCGCCCGAGCCGAGTTTTGCCATGGCGATTGGCGTCGACGATGGCCTTGTGACCTGCAAGATTACGGTGGCCTACGGCGATTGGTCGGCAGATCTCTTTAGTCTTGGTGCTCCGGGCAGTCCTTTCGAAGAGCAACGCCCCGGCGTTCCGCCCCGCGATACGCTGGCGGAGTTTCGCGTTATGGACACGGCTGCCCTGTACTTTGATTTCCGCGAGGGCGGCCTGGCGTTTGAGGAGCGCGATGACGAGAGCCTGTTCCACTTGCTGACCGAGGGCCTGTCTGCCCTGTCCGAGCTTGGAGAGGTCATGCTCAGCGACCGCCTGCGCCAGATTTCGGTCCGCCCTGCGCCCAAGCTCTCGGTGCGCGCCACCGTCAAGAGTAACTTGCTCGATGTCGAGCTGGGCGCGAGCGGGCTTTCGGCTGCGGACCTTGCCATCTACCTCGACTCCTACAAGCGTCACCAGACGTTTGCGCGTCTCACGTCGGGCGATATCATTCGCCTGGATGAGGGGGCGCGCGCCGCGTTTGGCCTTGCCGAGGATCTGGGGGTCGATGCTGTCGACCTGCTCGACGGCGTGTCGCTTCCCGCGTCGAGTACCCTGTTCGTCGACAGCATGCTTGCGCGCACGCCGGCGCTTGAGGCCGATCGCGACGCTGCGTTCCGCCGTACCGTCGAGCGCCTGGACACGCTCGGCAAGATGGACTTTACGGTACCTGCCTCGCTCAAGGCCACGCTGCGTGGCTACCAGGTCGACGGATACCAGTGGCTCGGCTCGCTCGAACACCTGGGCCTTGGTGGCATCTTGGCCGACGACATGGGCCTGGGCAAAACACTCCAGATGATCGCGCATGTCCTGGCGCGCGTGGAGGCGGGGGACATCAAGCCCACGCTCGTGGTATGCCCGGCCTCGCTCGTGTACAACTGGACTGCCGAGCTGGAGCGCTTTGCGCCCTCGCTCGATGTTTGCGCAATCGTGGGCGCCAAGGCGCAGCGCCGCGTGCAGATTGCCGGCGTGGCTGAGCATAACGTGGTCGTGACGTCGTATGACCTTATGCGGCGCGATATCGACGAGTACGTCGAGCAGAACTTTGCCCGTGTGGTGCTCGATGAGGCCCAGTACATTAAAAACCCGCTCACCCAGGTGGCTCGCGCCGCCAAGCGCCTGCCTGCCGGCGTGCGCTTTGCTCTGACGGGCACGCCCATCGAAAACCGCCTATCCGAGCTCTGGAGCATCTTCGACTTTTTGATGCCGGGCCTGCTGGGCACGCGTGAATCGTTTGCAAAGCGCTTCGAAAGTCCGGTCGAGCACTCCGAGGGCGACAGCGCCGCTCGCCTGCAGGCACTCGTGTCGCCGTTTGTGCTGCGCCGTGTCAAGGAAGACGTGGTGGCCGATCTGCCCGAAAAGATCGAGGACACTGTCGTGGCTCAGCTCGCCGGTGAGCAGCGCAAGCTTTACCTGGCAAACCAGGACCGCATTGCCCAGCAAGTGCAGCACCGCGAGGCATCCGAGTTTAAGAAAGACAAGCTCAAGGTACTCGCCGAGCTCACCAAGCTGCGCCAGATCTGCTGCGACCCGCGTCTACACTACGAGGATTACAAGGCGGGGAGCGCCAAACTCGATACGTGCATGGAGCTCGTGCACGGCGCACTCGACGGTGGTCATCGCATCCTGTTGTTCAGCCAGTTTACGGGCATGCTCGATATCATTGGCAAGCGCCTGGCCAAGGAGGATATTGCCTTCCTCAAGCTCACGGGCGCATCGTCTAAAGAGAGCCGCGCCAAGATGGTCGCGCAGTTCCAAGCGGGCGAGGTTCCGGTCTTTTTGATTTCGCTCAAGGCGGGCGGCGTGGGCCTTAACTTGACGGCTGCCGACGTGGTCATCCACTACGACCCGTGGTGGAACGTGGCGGCGCAGGACCAAGCAACTGATCGTGCACACCGTATTGGCCAGCAGCATACCGTGACCGTGTACAAGCTCATCGCCAAGGACACGATCGAGGAACGCATTATGCAGATGCAGGAGTCCAAGCGCGACCTGGTCAACAGCGTACTCGGCGGCGACGGCATCTCGTCGGCACTGTTCACGCGCGAGGATGTTCTGGCGCTTCTCGGCGGCGACGGGCGCTAGCCGCGCGCGGGGTGGGACTGCTGGAGTGGGCAGGACGGTCGACGCATTTTGGCCCGACCGCTTGCCTGATCCGTTATGTGTTCATTTGCAATGCCGTGGATGGTTTGTCTGCCTTTGGGCATAAGAACCATCAAGAACATTGGCACATCAGCAAAGGAGAACATCATGGCGAAATTCTTTAAGGACCCCGACGGTAAGCTCATCGCTGCCCTTGGCGACGACGTTGCGACCCCTGCCGGTTGCACGGAACTGACCGCAAACACTGAGGACGCGGCGCACGAGAAGCACGTGCCTGTTGTCGAGACCGAGCGCGACGGTCACGTGATTCGTGCACGCGTTGGCTCGGTCGAGCACCCCAGCCTGCCCGAACACTACATTGAGTGGATTGCGCTTGAGGCCGAGGGCCGCTTAGAGGTTCATTACCTTGAGCCCGGCATGAAACCCGCGACGTTTTTCGCGGGCGGCTCCAAGACCGGTACCGTCTATGCCTACTGCAACCTGCACGGGCTGTGGTCCGCGACATTCTAGGAGCGCGCCCCCGCTCGGGGTATCATAGCTAGCATATGCACATGCAAGCGCCGGCTGCATTATGCGGCCGGCGCTTTTACTACGATTTCGATGGTTTACGACGGAAAGGGCTGGGGCATGAAGCTCGCGCTTGCACAGATCGATATGCGCCTGGGTGATATTGAGGGCATTTGCGGCCGCATCGAGGACCAGGCTCGTCTGGCCCACGAGCGCGGGGCGCGCGTGCTGTGCGTTCCGGCTCCGCTCTTTATGGGCGCCATGCCCGGTGGCCTGGTGGGCGCTGCCGACTTTGAGCACGACATGCTTGCCGGCTTGACTGGCGTCGCCGAGCGTATCCAGGAGCTTGACATGATCTGCATCGTGCCCGCGGCGGTTTCGTTTGAGGGCCAGCCGCTGCTCGACTACATGATGCTCAAGGACGGTCATGTGGTGCCGGCGCGTTCGAGCATTGCCCTGCAGCGCGGCGAGAACAACGACACACGTTGGGCGCCGCCGGTGTTCGACGTGGACGGCGTGCGCATCGCCGTGATTTTTGACTTGGACCGCGAACTCGAGATGCTGCCGACTGGTGTTGACCTCATTGCGTATTTCCAATTCAACGCGTTTGACATGACCGACCGCGAGACTGCCGCCATTGCCGCCGTTCGCAGCGGCACCTACCGCAAGATCGCATCCAAGCGCAGCGTGTGGTTTGCCTGCATGGCGCCGGTCGGCGCCTATGACGAGTCGGTGTATACCGGCGGTTCGTTTGTGCTCGACGACTGCGGTCGCGTGGTGGCCCAGGCACCGTGTTTTGAGGAGAGCCTGCTGGTTCAGGAGATTCAGCGTGGCGTGATGCTCGATGCCCTGGAAGATCACGAACTGCCCGAGTTCCGTTCCGAGGAGTGGCTGTGGCAGGCGCTGGTGCTCGCCGTGCGCGACAACGCCCGAGCCCACGGTGCTTCGCGTGCTGTGGTGGCACTCGAGGGTGACTTGCCGTCGTCTTTGCTGACGGCGCTGGCCGTCGACGCTCTGGGCCCGCGCAATGTGATTGGCCTGGTGCTGGGGCGCAACCGTATCTTTACGCCGGCGCAGGAAGAGGCCGAGGCTGCCCGCTGTGCCGCCGTCCGCGCCATTGCCGAGCGTCTGCACATTCGCACTGTCGAGCGCGATGCACCGGATGCGGCGCGTGTGCTCGATCGCGACGTGTCGGCGGGCGATGCCGAGCGTCTGCGCTCGCGCACGCTGGGCCTCATGCTGGAGGACACGGCGCTCGAGCTGGGTGCGATGGCGCTGAGCCCGCTGTCCAAAACCGAGTATGCGCTGGCGGCGCCGGCGCTTTGCGGCGGCTACCAGGGCGACTTTGCGCCCTTTGGCGATGTGTACCTGTCGACGCTTGAGTTTGTGGCGCGTGTGCGCAACCGCACGTCTGCCGTGGTGCCCCAAGAGCTCGTGACGCTCAACGCGGTGGAAGATTGTATGGAGCGCGTGCTGGCGCAGGCGCTCTCGACGCTCGACGGTCCGGTCGATATGCTCGACCGCGCGGCACAGCTGCTTGGCGGGCTTGAGCCGGGTGAGGTCGATGGCGCGCTCGAGGCGCACGTGGACCGCAATCGATCTTTCGACGACATTCCGATGGCCGCTGGCAAGCCTGAGGCTTGCTCGCTGCTGCTGATGCTCGTTCGACAGGGTGAGGCTGCCCGCCGCATGTTGCCGATGGCGCCGATCGTCTCGGCCCATTCGTTTGCCGAGCGTGCCTGGCCGTATATGCTCGCGTGGTCCGACCTGGGGCTTAACGGCAAGGAGCGTATGACGGTCGATTCGCTGGCGCGCGCCGAGGTGCGCCGTTTTGCTGACGAGGATACGAGCGAGCGCGTGCGAAACGAGATGATGGGCGTGCTGGGCGAGCTACTGGGTATTTCGCCCGAGCAAATGGAGGAGCTGCGCTCTGAGGACGGTCAGCGTCGTTTGCACGAGGGAATGAAAAAGTTCGAGGGCGAGGTTCAGGACGCCATCGATAAGATGATGGGCGGTCAGGGCGGCTCGCAAGGTAGTCCCCAGGGTGGCCCGATGCCGCATCCGCCGGTTGATCCGAGGCAGTTCCCCTTTTTCTCGCAGAACTAACTATGGGATAGGATTCGCTTCCAGCCCCGACACTTCAACTAAGTATCGTGGCTCCGTTGTGTTATTCTAGAACAGACGTTCGTGAATGATGCGCGGGGCCTTGTCTTGCGCTGTGCTTGTGGCGAGGGGAGGTCGGCTTGGTTATCTTGGGCATTGACCCCGGTTTGGCTCATACGGGTTGGGGGATTATCGAGGAGCGGCGTGGCGAGGTTCGCTGCCGTGCCTACGGCTGCATCGAGACCAGTGCCGGAAGTCCGCTCGCGGTGCGCCTGTCGCATATCGCCCATGACCTTAAGGATGTCGTCGAGCGTTATCGACCCGACACGGCTGCTGTCGAGAGCATTTACTTTGGCGCCAACGTTCGCTCGGCCATCCCCACGGCGCATGCCCGCGGTGCTGCACTCGTAGCGCTTTCGGAATGCGCGCTCGAGATTGGCGAGTACACGCCCATGCAGATCAAACAGGCTGTGGTGGGCACCGGCGCCGCGGACAAGCGGCAGGTCGCCTACATGGTACGCACGCTAACACAGCTCGACCACGACCCGCATCCCGACCATGCCGCCGATGCCCTGGCCTGCGCCATCTGCCACGTAAACCTCAGCCGCACCCGCGCCCTCACCGGTGGCGAGTTCTATCAACAGAGAGGAACCGGATACTGATGATTTCCCAGCTCCACGGAACGCTTGTCGAGTCCACGATGAGCTCTGCTGTCGTCGATGTGTCGGGCGTTGGCTTTGAACTCGGCATCTCGGGCAGCACTGCGGCCACGTTGCCGACGCCCGGCGGCGAGGTCCGTCTCTACACGCGTATGCAGGTGCGCGAGGACGCCATGACACTTTTCGGTTTTTCTTCAAAGGATGAGCGCACGATGTTCGACCGGCTCGTGTCCGTTTCGGGCGTTGGCCCGCGCCTGGCGCTTGCCGTGCTTTCCACCTATACCGTGGGGCAGCTGTATTCGCTGGTGATGGCCGAGGACGACAAGGGCATGGCCAAGGTACCCGGTGTGGGCAAGAAGACAGCTCAGCGCCTGATCCTGGAACTCAAGAGCACCTTTGCCAAGGATAAGGGCTTTGTGCCGGTCGACGTGATTCCCGGACAGGTTGCGATGCCCGTGCCCGCTGCCGCTCCCTCGGCGATCGACGATGCCCGTGCGGCACTCCTTTCCATGGGCTTTAGCCCGCAGGAGACCGATGTTGCCCTGAGCGGGTATGATGGGCAGAATATGCGTGTCGAGGATTTGCTCGGCGCGGCGCTTAAGCGACTTGGAATGGATGCGTGATGTGGGAAGCCGATGACTCTCAGGACCTGTGGGCGACGCCCGGCAACTCGCCGGCGGCATCCATGGCGCACGGCGAGCGCATGGTGGGCTCGGAGCTGACGGCCGAGGACCTCGATGTCGACCGCACTTTGCGCCCCCAGCGCCTGGACGATTACTGTGGCCAGGAGCACATCAAGCAGAGCCTGCGCGTGTTGATCGAAGCGGCGCAGAGCCGTGGCGAGACGCTCGACCACGTGATTTTCTCGGGTCCTCCGGGCCTGGGCAAGACCACGCTGGCCACCGTTATCGCCAACGAGCTGGGCGCTCAGATCAAGACCACGAGTGGCCCTGCCATCGCGCGCACGGGCGACCTGGCGGCCATCCTTACTAACTTGCAGCCGGGTGATGTGCTGTTTATCGACGAGATCCACCGCCTCAACCGTTCGGTCGAGGAGGTCCTGTACCCCGCGATGGAGGACTTTGCCCTCGATATCGTGATTGGCAAGGGTCCGGCGGCGCGCTCGATTCGCCTGGATATTCCCAAATTTACGCTGGTAGCGGCAACGACCCGCTCAGGCATGTTGACAGGCCCGTTGCGCGACCGCTTTGGCATTTCATATCGCCTGGATTACTACACGGTCGAGGAGCTCGCGCAGATTGTGACGCGCTCGGCGACTATCCTGGGCGTGACGATCGATCATCCCAGTGCACTCGAGATCGGCTCGCGTTCGCGCGGTACGCCACGTCTTGCCAACCGCCTGCTCAAGCGCGTGCGCGACTATGCACAGGTGCGCGGCAACGGTCCCATTGAGCTCGATATCTGCCGTCAGGCGCTCGAGTTCTTCGAGATCGACGAGCTCGGTCTGGACTGGATGGATATTCGTATCTTGGAGACGCTTGCCAAGACGTTCTCCGGTCGTGCCGTGGGACTTACGACCCTTGCCAGCGCGGTGGGCGAGGACCCGGGCACGCTCGAGGATGTCTATGAGCCCTATTTGCTGCAGTGCGGGTTGATGATTCGTACGCCGCAGGGCCGTCAGGCAACCCTTCGCACCTTTGAGCACCTGGGGATTGAACCTACCGTTTAGGGCGCTTTGTTTTGGCGGGCTGTTGGACTATCGCTGGGCATCGGGTAAACATATCGCCGTTCATCGGTTATGGGCGTTTTACTATTGCGCGCCCGTGCTATGCTGAATTGGTCTTTTTCTCATTCGGTAACGAAAGGACCGCCCATGCCTACTGACATCGAAATCGCACGTTCTGTCACGCCACTGCCTATTACCGAGGTGGCCAAGAACGCCGGCGTCGACGTTAAGCACCTGATTCCGTACGGCTTCGACAAGGCTAAGGTCGACTATTCACTGCTCAACGAGCCGACTGATCACCAGGCCAAGCTTGTCCTCGTGACCGCCATCAACCCCACGCCTGCGGGCGAGGGCAAGACCACCACGACCATCGGTCTGGCCGATGGCCTGCGTCGTCGCGGCGTCAAGAGTGCCGTGGCCCTGCGCGAGCCTTCGCTCGGCCCCGTCTTTGGCGTTAAGGGCGGTGCTGCCGGCGGCGGCTGGGCTCAGGTCATCCCCATGGAGGATATCAACCTGCACTTTACCGGCGACTTCCACGCTATCGGTGCCGCCAATAACCTGCTGGCCGCCATGCTTGATAACCACATCCAGCAGGGCAATCAGCTCGGTATTGACGTTAAGCGCATCACTTGGAAGCGCGTCGTCGATATGAACGACCGTCAGCTGCGCCACGTCATCGACGGCATTGGCGGTAAGGCCCAGGGCGTGCCGCGCGAGGACGGCTTCGATATCACCGTTGCCTCCGAGGTCATGGCGATCCTGTGCCTGTCCACGAGCATCAGCGATCTTAAGGAGCGCTTGGGCGAGATCGTTGTCGGCTATAGCTATGCCGGCGAGCCCGTCCGCGCCCGCGACCTTAAGGCCCAGGGAGCTATGGCCGCACTGCTCAAGGATGCGCTCAAGCCCAATCTGGTGCAGACGCTCGAGGGCACGCCCGCGTTTGTCCACGGCGGTCCCTTCGCCAATATCGCCCACGGCTGCAACTCCATCATGGCCACGCGTATGGCTATGCGTTTTGGCGATGTCGCCATTACCGAGGCGGGCTTTGGTGCCGACCTGGGTGCCGAGAAATTCCTGGACATCAAGTGCCGCATGACGGGCGTTCGTCCCAACGCCGTCGTGGTCGTCGCCACCGCTCGCGCGTTGAAGTACAACGGTGGCGTCGCCAAGGCCGATCTCAACGAGGAGAACCTCGAGGCACTCAAGGCTGGCATGCCCAACCTGCTGCGTCACGTCGACAACATCCAGAACGTATATGGTCTGCCCTGCGTGGTCGCCATCAACCGCTTCCCGACGGACACCGAGGCCGAGCTCGCGCTCATTGAGTCCGAGTGCCAGAAGCTCGGCGTCAACGTTAAGCTTTCCGAGGTCTGGGCCAAGGGCGGCGAGGGCGCGCTCGAGCTTGCCGATGAGGTCATGCGTCTGATTGAGCAGCCGAGCGAGCTCAAGTTTGCCTATGAGGACGGCGCTGATGTCGCTGATGCCCTCGAGGCCGTTGCCACCAAGGTCTACCGCGCCGACGGCGTTGACTTTACGCCGGCCGCCAAGCGCCAGCTCGCCGAGCTGCGCGAGAATGGCTTTGGCAACCTGCCGGTGTGCGTCGCCAAGACGCAGTACAGCTTTAGCGACAACGCCAAGGCCCTGGGCGCTCCCGAGAACTTCCGCATCACGGTGCGTGAGCTCAAGGTTTCCGCCGGCGCCCACTTTGTGGTCGCACTGACTGGCAGTGTTCTGACCATGCCGGGCCTGCCCAAGGTCCCTGCGGCCGAGAACATCGACGTCGACAACGACGGCAACATCACCGGCCTGTTCTAAGCTCGCTGCTCATAGCCGCTTGCCCGCCCCGTCGCTCCTACCAAGGCCCGGCGGGGCTTTTTGATCCTTAGGCCCGCGCATGTCTTGTAGATACCGACGGACTCTGCCCATCATAGGCTTTTGCGCTGGTAGAATGCATGGATAACTTGATGCTTACAGGCGACGGAAAGGAATCGTTGCATGGATCAGGACAAGACAACCGTGATGGGCGGCTACGGTTCCGCGCAGGCTGGCGATAGCGCCGATGCGACCCGCGTTGTTCCCAACCCCGGTTATACCGACCCCGCCGCGACGCAGCCTTCTGCCGAGCCCACCCGGGTTATGGGCTATGGCGACACGGCGCAGGATTCTTACGCTGCATCTTCGCAAGGCCCCTATGGCAACGCAGCTCCGGATCCGTTTGATTACGCGCCGCAGGATTCTTATGCTGCCTCGACGCCGAATCCCTATGACAACCTGCCGCAGAATCCCATTCCGCAGCCTCAGCAGACGACGTATATGCCTCGCACGGCGCAGCCTCGCTACGAGTCGCGCGAGCCGTATCGCGAGTACCCCAAGTCGATTCCGCAATATGACGAGGACGAGGAGAAGAAGCCATCGCGTTCGTCGAGCGTGATCAAGAAGATCCTGATTGTGCTGGCGATTTTCTTTGCCCTTTCGATTGTGTTCGCCGTTGTGTCGGGCATGCTCAACAAACGAGGAGCTACAACCAGCACGACGGCCGAGCAGACAGAGGTCACCCAAGCGGGTTCAGTAGAGCTGAGCGATATTCCGGGGCAGTACTGGTCCAACGCCAAAAAGCTCCTCAAGTCGCGCGGGGCCGATCTTTCGAATGCCGTGGTCCTGACTGATGATGGCTCAACGCCCGTCGTCGATGCCAACTGGGTCGTTACTTCTGCCTACTATAACGACAGCGGCAACCTTGAAATTCAGCTCACGCACAAGAACGGCTTGGGCAACTCGTCCGACGGACAAAGCGGTACCGACAGCTCGAGCTCCAACACGCTGGAGGACTTGAGCAACAAGGCACAGGAGTTGGGAGACAAGGCGCAAGAGCTGGGCGATACGGCCCAGAACCTGGGCGACACCGCGCAGAACTTGGGCGACATGGCGACGGATGCCTGGAACGCCCTGCAAAACGGCATCTCGGGCGCGCAGGGAAACTAGCGGACGAGCGGAGCGGGGCTACAGCTGCTCGGCCGGACGCTCGGGCGAGCTAAAGCCCGAATCGAACGTGACGACGCACGAGACGTCGGGCCGGCGCTCATGCACGATGCGCGTGACGAGCTCCAGCAGCTCCTCGTCGGATATGTCAAAGCCGTCGGGACGCACCAGGTCAAACGAAACGAACCCGTCGTGCTCGTGCAGGTCGTGGATGGAGAGCGCGGGATCGATCTGCATGACGCCGCGCTTGACCCAGCCGCGCAGGTCGTCGCCGGTTGTCGCGATGGGGTCGCAGTGCAGCGTGATCCCAATGCCCATCTGGCGCTTGATGTCGTGCTCGATGGTGTCCAGGATCTCGTGGTGCTCAAACGCGTCGCCCTCGCCGGGCATCTCCACGTGGGCGCTGGCAAACTGACGACCGGGGCCGTAGTCGTGCACCATCAGGTCGTGTGTGCCCAAGACCTGCGGATAGGACATGATCTTGTCGCGGATTGCCTGGACGAGCTTGGGGTCGGGCGCTTGCCCCAGCAACGGGCTGATGGCGTTGCGCACTAGGCCCATGCCGCTGATGCAGATGAAGATGCCCACACCCAGGCCTGCCCAGCCGTCGAGGTCAAAGCCTGTCGCTTGCGAAATAAGCGCCGCCGCTAAGACCGAGCCCGAGGTGATGACGTCGTTTTTGGAGTCCTGCGCCGTGGCGATGAGTGTCTCGGAATCGATGCGGTTGCCCAGCGTGCGGTTGAACGCTGCCATCCAGAGCTTAACGAGCATGGACGTAGCCAGTGCCGCAAGGGAAATAAACGTGTAAGCGGTGGGCGAGGGCTTGATGATCTTGGTGACCGACTCGAGAATCAGGTTGATGCCGACGGCGCAAACCAGGACGGCGACGAACAGGCCGGCTAGGTACTCGTAGCGGCCGTGACCATAGGGGTGGCCTTCGTCTGCCGGGCGGCTGGCAAGGCGGAAACCGAGCAGGCTCACAATGTTGCTCGAGGCATCGGAGAGGTTGTTGAAAGCGTCGGCGATGAGGGAGACGGAGCCGGCGAGCAGACCCGCGATGCCCTTGGCCAGGCACAAGGTGATGTTGAGGCCAATGCAGACGAGGCTTGCGGAAAAGCCCGCGTTGGCGCGGCAAGATGCATCGACCGGCTCGCTCTCGCTGCCGGGAACAAGCGTATGTACCAGCCGATTTACAAATAGCATAGCGGTCGTCCTCACAATCATGTTTAAGGGGATAGTGTAGCTCGCACGGGGGCGCCGTGCGCCGATGCTCAGAAAATGCAGCAATAGTCTGCCGGTGCTAACGAACGAGCCTTCTCGTCTGCCTGGGTGGTCCATTTTGGGCCACATGGGTATGGGCATGTGCCTGCTTGCTCGACATACTTAATGTCGACAGCCCCTGTGCAAAGGAGGACGTTTCCATGGACGAGATGTTTGCCATTAAATGTCAAAACTGCGGCGGCCCTATGTACTCGCACCAGGCTAAGCGCAGCTTTGAGTGCGCCTATTGCGGCACGGTGGTTCCGTGGCAGGCGGACGCCGGAGAGCCCAAGAGCGCTTTGGGTATTCGCCATACGCCGTTGACGGTGGTGGATGGACTGCTCAAACTCACGCATGTGTCGCAACTCGAGCGCCCGCAGGACCCGGACTGGTATTTCTTCAATGCGCACTGGCGCAATCAGTCGGTCCTGGAACATCTGCTGTGGGAGGATCGCGGCACGGCGCAGGAGTTCCAAGAGGCCACGCATGTGAGCATTCCTTGCCCCTTCTGCGGAGCGTCCTTTGAGGGCGAGTCAACGCAGCGTGTGTTTGAGTGCCCGTCCTGCGGCAATAAGATTGGCATTGCGGACCTGCTCAAGCCGGGGACGTTTAGCAAGCGCCTGACCATGGGCGTTGGTGCGGAGTATGTGCCCGAGCAGGGTATTCCCTGCGAAATCTCGCCGCAGCAGGCACGTGCCAACGCGCTGCAGCTGGTGCGCCAGTATCCGGATGCCTTTGCCGGGCACGACGTGGAAGACGCGATCCAAAACGACATGATGCTCTTCTATTTCCCCATGGCGCTGGCGGACTTGCGCATGATGGCGAGCTTCCCGGGCAAGGGCCTGAGCAAGGAGGCCTTGGTGTACTACGAGGTGCTCGACTGGGCATACCCCAGGGCAAACTACCTGGACGTTCGCCTCATGGGCATTTTGGAGCCGTGGGACTTTGCCAAGGTCGGTCCGTTCGATCCCGCCATGCAGGAAGGTGACTTTCGCGTTGTCTCAGTCGATGCGTCTACCAAGGACCAGGTGGTCATTGATAAGTTGGCGCTCGACGTTGCGGGCAACGACGCCGAGGCTGTACTGGGGCTCAATAAAAAGAGCATTCGCATGTGGGCGCGCAAGGCCCGCAAACATAAGGACGGCCTGGTGATGGTGCCGGTCTACTTTGTCGATCGTCCGGCGACAGACGGCCGCGATGGCGAGCAGGTGCGCATTGCCGTAAACGGCCAGACGGGCCGCGCGGCCGCGGTGGCGTTTAGCGACAAGCGCGAAACGCATATCGTGGCGCCGCTCAGCCCGAGCCTGCATCTGTCCGGTGAGAGCACCGTGCACGCCACGCCCGTCGAGGTCAAATACGTTAAATCGCCCTTCCTGTACCAGATCGTGCGCCGTTGAGGCGGCGAGCAACCGCGCCAGGTTGCAGCCGCCGTCGAGGGTTCCTACCGAGAGGAGAAGCCCAAACGTCGCGGCCTGCTGGGTGCGCTATTTGGGAAGTAGGGGAGCGGTGCCGGTTGGCACCGTAACGTGATGGCCGGGGGTATGGGGCGGCTCTCAGGAGTGCGGGCTGCCGTCTGATTGTTTGAGGGTGCCAGATGTAAATAAACAGTGGAGCGGCTGCAAAAGAGCTGCCTCACTGGGTAAAATCAGGGTGTGCGGCGGAACCCGCTCCTCAGTCGGTCAACTTTGGAAGCGCGGGCAACGCAGGCGCTATCGTCTAAAGGGCCGGCTGCAACCGGCCCTTTTCTGTGGCAGCCAATGGACCCACATCAGACGAAGGCCGCGTCTTTGCCTGTCAGGTCACGCTCGCCAGCCACGGCTAGAATGTCGTTGCCGGCGTCCATGACCGGTATTGTTTCGTAGCAGCCGTCGTAACCGCGAGTGCGCCTGCGACGGCTGCGATGGTTTCGGTCGCAACGTGCTGCTACCCTTGCGTTTCGCCATTAGTCGCTTCGTTGATGGCGCGGTACTCGGCACTCAGCTCGCGCGCCAGCTCTTCCTTGCTTGGAAGATACGGCAGGTATTTGGCGGCAAACACTTGGTCGTTGTCTTCGGGCAGCGTGTACTCGACGATCGAATCGCTTTTGTCCGCGCAGAGCACGATGCCTATGGGCGGATTGTCGCCTTCGTTCATGAGCTCGCGCATGTAGTAGTTCACATACATTTGCATCTGGCCCAGGTCCTGATGCGTAAGATCGTCCGTCTTAAGGTCGATGAGCACGAAGCAGCGCATCAGATAGTTGTAAAAAACAAGGTCAATATAGAAATGGCGCCCATCAAAGGTGATGCGCTTTTGGCGCGCCTCGAAAGCGAAGCCACGGCCAAGCTCCAGCAGGAACTTCTGAAGATGCGTGATGAGCGCCTGCTCTAGATCGCTCTCGCGAAACGCAGCATCGTCCGAGAAACCTAAAAACTCCAGTACATATGGGTCGCGGATGATATCCTCGGGGCGATGGGTCGGGGCGCTCTTTTGGATTTCCTGGGTGACGGCCTCTTTGTCTTTGCTGGCAAGTAGGCGCTCGCGGAACATGGTGCTGATCTGGCGTTCGAGCTGACGCGTGCTCCAGCGAGAATCGGCACATTCGTTCATGTACCATGTTCGAGCATCAGGGTCGGTTATACGCGATAACCTGCGGTAATGTGTCCAATTCAATTCGGAACGCAGCGCGTTCCGGATTGGGAACGCAAGATAAAACTGACGCATGTATCTTAAGCTTCTGGCGTTGAAGCCTCTGCCAAAATCCTTAGTCAATCTAACGGCAAGTTCGTCGATCAGTGCATCGCCATACTTGGCGCGCTCCTCTCCGCCCTGTTCATCAACAATACTCTTGCCGATCTCCCAATATGCCTCAACCATCGCAAAGTTAACAGCGGTATAGGCCTTGTCGCGAGCGGCGTTGAGAATCGAGGAGACCTGCTTGTAAAAACCTTCGGGCACGATTGCCGATTCTCCACGGTTTACCAGTTCGCCCATCACTGTCGCCCCGCTTTCCTCTTGTGGAATGCATCTTTATCGAATTTAGTTTAAAGCCTCGCGCGGACACGAATTGCTGTGCTGTCTGACATCATCGCATGGGGCCTTGCGGTGACTAAAATGTGGCCATAGAGACAGTTTTAGCGAACCCCACGGGAGTGACGTGTATGGACAACAACACGCTGCTATTCCAGGACAAAGGTTCGGGTAGGTTTAAAGACGTCAAGATCTACCCTAACCGTATTGAGGTGCTCAAGAAGGGTACGTTTGGTGGCAAGCACACCGAGATTGTCTATCTTAAGGACATCACGGGGGTCAACAGGATCAAGGGCCGCGACGTTTTCCTACGTAACAGGCTGTTGACTGCCTGTGTCTTTAGCCTGAGCAGCCGTGCGAAGGCCCAGGAGTTTGTTAACGCGCTGAACATGGTGATGTAGCCCATGGCGGCGTTCGGGCCAAGGTAAAAATCGGGGGCACAGAACGGTGTCCTGCGCCCCTCATTAAATCGATGTGTCCAAAAGGGCCGGCTGGCCTAATCGTCAACGTCTCCGTTGTCTTCGCGGTCATTTGCAAGCATTGCTGCGCCGGCGACCGTCGTCGCCACGGCGGCAGCGGCGAGCCCGGCGGCAATGCCGGAGCCGTCGCCCGTGTCGGCGAGTTTTCCGCCCGAGTTCTTGCCCTTGTTGCCCTTACCGTTCTTATCAGCGCTGCCTGCGTTGGAACCCGTGCCACCGTCGGTGCCGGTGCCACCTGCACTGCTCGAGGCCGCTACGGTAAAGCTCGCGGCTCCGTCATTAGCAAGCTTGTAGTTTTGCGCCGCGTCGCCCAAAAGACCGTTCGCGCGCACCCAGTACGTTCCCGCGGTAAATGCCTCGCCCTCGACCATTGCCGTGCCCGGAGCGCCGTCCGCGCCGTGCACAAACTCGAGCTGGGCCGTGCAGGCATCGGTTTCGAGCTTGCCCTCGAGTGATGCCGCAATCTTGGCGCGCACGTCTTCGCCGGCCTTAAGGCCTTCGAGCCCCTCAAAGTGGGGTGTCAGTGCGCGCGGATCGATATCGATGGGCACGGATCCCTGCAGCCCCGTAACGGTCTCGTTGCCCAAGGCGTCGACATCCACGTATTCGATGGTAAACGCATGGCCCGAAGCCGCCACGTTGAGTACGTTGCTGCTGTCGACAAGGCGGAAATGGCCCTCGCCAACGGTCTTGCCATCCTGGAGCGAGGCATCGCTCAGCGAGTCGCCGTACGTCATGCGCATGCGGGTCGGGAGGCAGCACGAAGCCGACTGCGTGTGCTTCGTATCGTAATTGTAATTGCGCTGGTAGATGCTCCGGGCCAGCGCCGCATCAACAAAGTCGGATGCGATGATGCCAATGTGCTTGAGGTAATCTGACTTTGTATCCTCGGTGCCGCTGGGATTGATGTACGGGCTCTTGTACAGATGCTCGTTGACTACTCGTGCCGAGGTAAAAGGATTGCCTCCGTGCGACAAGCCCGTGCAGCTGGTGTAGTTGATAGACCAGCAACGCTCCTGGACTTGCACCTCGGCCCCGGCATCGTCCACGACGTCCACCTTGTTGCACGTGCGCCCGGTCGTTTCCTTCAGCGCATTATCGACCCAGCTGAGCTTGTCGGTTCCCGTGAGTTTGTACTTGTCCTGGGCATATACCTTGGTGCAATAGGGCTCTTCATTGCCCGTTTCCCCTATGGCTTCAAATCCCCGCGCGTCTTGGACGAGACACATCGACTGCCCGGAATGCGCCTTGATCTTGTCATCCCATTGGGTGAGGTCGAGGCCCCACGTGTGGCCGCTTACGCTGTTGCCGGCGAGCCCAAATCGACGCAGCAGGACGATCTTTCCGCGCACCTCGCCCAGCGTGGGGACGTGGCTCGACGTGTAGAACAGGTTGGGGTTATCGGCCATAACCTTGGCGAAGGCCGTCGTTATGCTTTCGTCGGTAGCCTCATCGTTGCCGCGCGATGCGAGCATGATGAGCGCTTCTGACGGGTTTTCGTTCAAAAACGTTTTGAAGTACCCGATGACATCGGAGAGATGCAGATAGTTCCCGTCTTTTTTGAGTAGGTAGAAAATCCCGTGGTCGATGCCGGGGTCATCGCCCTTTCCGAGCCGGATATCGAAATAGCGAATGCCTTCGAGCAACTGCGTGGGAATGTAATCCTGCTGGCATTTTACTTGCGAGGATTGGGGCTCAGTGTCGTTGTCCACGCTGCAGGTGCCCGAATCGTGCGTACCCGGGATGCTCAGCTCGTCGAGGAACTTGTTGTCGTCGACGTATTTCATCCAACATGGTCCGTCGACGTAGCTGCTGTACGTGATCCAGTCGAGGCTGCTAACCGTGGCATCGTTCTTTTTCATGTCGTAACCGATAAGTTCGAGCTCCCACGGAATGCTCTTACTCTTATGGCAGATCTTATTGTTGTCCTGGTCTTTGCCGTTCGATTCTATTGCCAGGTACTTAATGTCTTTTTTCTCGGTTTCTTTCTCGACCGTGCGGTCTCGGATGATGTAGGTTCCGTTTGATTGACGCTCGAACGCAAAAGCGCGGCTGGGCTTGTTGTCATACTCGCCGCCCCATACGTGGATGACCTTTCCATCTTTGTCCGAGTCGTCGTCGACCGACCAAATGCTGTAGCCCGTCTTTTTATGCTCTTCGAAATTGAGCAAGGTGCGGATGGCGTACCAGTTTGTATCGTCATTCTTGGTCGTTACGTTCTCAAGGATGAGCTTGCTGGACGTGCCGTCGTTAAACAGGTGACAGACGTTGCCGCGAACGTTGCCGTCTTGGTTGACGCTCGCGGTGCGAAAATAGCCCGCGGGGCGAAGGCGAATGACGAAATTGTGGAGGCTGTCCGACGGTGCGGGTGTGTTGTCTGCAAATGCCGCTCGCAGGGGAATGCCCGGCGCTGCGGTTTCGGGCAGGCTTGCAAGTGGTGACAACGCCGCAAGCCCTAGGCCCAGCGTAAACGCTCGGCGGCTGATGGCATGGTGTTCGGTCATAACTTCTCCATTCGCAGAGTGCGGTTATGCGATAGTTTTGGTCACTATACTGCCCAGATGTTTAAAGATGCTGGTTTAATTGTCTGCGCGGCGCAATAAATCGGTGGGCGGACGTGTTGGGGTGTTTGTCGTTTTCGTACTGTTGCCACATTTGGGGCGGTTCCGGCGTCCGGCATCCTCGCGTTCGTCGGCTACAGGCATAAGAAAGGGAGGGTCGGTTTACCGGCCCTCCCTGGGTACGAAGCGCTGGGGTACCGTCGCTTGTTTGCACTGCGACCGTGTTTCCCGTTGCGCTCGCCAGTCGCTTAGCGCTTGATCTCGATATCGTCGAGCTTGACGTCCATGGCCTCGGTCTTGGCCTCGGCGATGTCGTCGGCAAATTCCAGAGACTTCATCATGGTCTCGACGGCGTCCTTGTGCTCCTCGACGTTGTCGATACGCACATACACACTGCCGCCGTCAACGTCGGTGAAGTATTCGGTCGTTACGCCGCCCGAGTGTGTATAGGAAGCGTTGCGCCAAGTCTTGCCGTTGTACTTGACGGGGTCATTCTCGGTCCACTCAAAGCTGGCATTCCACTTTGCCTCGTAGTCGAACAGCTCGTCGGCGTTCTTGTCAGGATCGAAGACGGGGATGAAGCGATCGCTGGCGTGCTCGCTCTCGGTGAACTTAAACTGGGCCCTGTCGGCAGTGTCGCCTGCGACGTCGGTGATCTCGACGCCCTCGGGGACCTCGACCTTAAACCAAATGAAGTCGGTCCTCATATCCACGGCTGGCTTTTCTGCGCCGCCGCCACCGCCACTTCCGGTAGCGTCGCCGCTGCCACCGCAGCCCACCAGGGCAACTGCGGCAAAGAGACTGATGCAGAGGGTGAGAATCGCAAAGGCCTTCTTTTTCATGGTCGTGTCCTCCTCGATCTGTAACCGCCCATGGATTACCTGCCTTTACTGTACGCGTGGACGGCTCGCTAGGGTGGGCCATGTGTCCCATTCTGGGGGCTGGAATTGCGCCGACAAGTGGCAATATGTGCGGTCGCAAAAGAGGGGAGGGCCGATGCTGTCGGCCCTCCCCGGGGTGAGGTGCCCGTTGATTTAATGGGGCGCGCGTGCGTGGGCGTTGCCCCAACAGGTTCCTTGTTTATAGATATGCCTCAGTTTTTGACGTCCGGAAGTCTCGAAAGGTGGGCCATGTGTCCCATGTTTGCGGTGCCGACGCCTATCGTTCGTCATAGAAATCCGCGATGGCCAGGTGCGCTGACGCTCATGTACTTATGGGCTAGACTTAACACCATTATGTGATTGATGCGGTCGGTCGGCGGTTGCCACCCGACCGATGTATATGACTTGAAGGTGCGTGCGTATGAGCCAAGAGATGATGGATAAAACATGTCGAGAGTTTGCCGAGGCGCTTGCCGCACGCGAGCCGGTTCCCGGCGGCGGTAGCGCGAGCGCCTTTGTAGGTGCACTGGGCGCCTCGCTTTGCGGGATGGTTGCTCGCTATGGGGCGACAAACCCTGCGCTTGCCGATCGCGCAGACGATCTGACGCGCGCGTTTGCCCAGGCGGATGAGTTGGCGCAGGAACTTGTGGGTCTGGTCGCCGAGGACGTTCGTGCCTACGGGCAGGTGTCCACGGCGTACGGTATTCCGCGTGACGATCCGGCTCGAGCGACCGCGATTCAGGATGCGCTGCATGTGGCCGCTATGCCGCCGTATCGCATTATGGATGCCTGCGGGCGTGCGCTGGCGCTGCTCGAGGACATGGCCGACAAGGGTTCGCGTCAGCTGCTGTCCGATGTGGCGTGCGGCGCCGTGTTCTGCCGTGCCGCTATGCAGGGCGCGAGCTTGACGCTCTTTGCGAACACCACGTCTATGAAAGATCGCGTTCGTGCTGAGGAGCTCGAGACGGCGTGTGATGAGTTGCTCGACACATGGTTGCCGCGCGCCGATGCGCTGGCGCGCCGCGCCTCCGACGCTGCAAGGAAGAGAGGATAGCCATGGCTGAACTGCTGAAGGGTGCTCCCGTTGCTCGCGCTTTGACCGAGGAACTTGCTGCTCGCTGTGCAGCCCTGCGCGAGCGCGGTGTTGTACCGACGCTGGCCATCGTTCGTGTGGGCGAGCGCGAGGACGACCTGTCCTACGAGCGCGGTGCCCTCAAGCGCTGCGAGAAGGTTGGCATTGAGGCTCGCCGCGTTTTGCTTTCTGCCGATGTTTCGCAGGACGAGCTGTTGGCGGCCATCGAGGACATCAATACCGATTCGGCTGTTCATGGCTGTCTGATGTTCCGCCCGCTGCCCGCCGGCCTTGACGAGAACGCCGTCGCCGCAGCGCTCGATCCCGCCAAGGATGTTGACTCCATGACGCCGGCCTCGCTGCTTACCACGCTTTCGGGTCGTGGCGAGGGCTTTGCTCCCTGCACGGCCGAGGCCGTGTTGGCGTTGCTGGACCATTACAGTGTTGAGCTGGATGGGGCCAAGGTTGCGGTCGTCGGTCGGTCTCTGGTGATTGGTCGTCCCGTTGCCGCCATGCTTACGGCGCGCAATGCGACCGTGACGACGTGCCATACGCATACGCGCGACCTTGCTGCCGAGTGCCGTGCTGCCGACATTGTGGTTGCCGCCGTTGGACGCGCACGCACGATTGGCGCGGATGCGGTCCGCGAGGACCAGACGATCATTGATGTGGGCATTAACTGGGATGAGGACGCTGGCAAGCTGGTGGGTGACGTCGATTTTATTGCCGCGGAGCCGGTTGTTGGTGCCATCACCCCCGTGCCGGGCGGCGTGGGGGCTGTGACGACGGCGATCCTCGCCAAACACGTGATCGAAGCGGCCGAGCGCGCATCGAAATAGGCATTTTCGCACACAGGGGTCCCGAGGGGTCCTGAAGGGTTGCGGTTTCGCCCTTTTTTCGCCGAAGCGATACACTGTTGCCGTTTGATTTCTTCGCTTAAGGAGGATGCGCATGCCGTGCACAACGATTTTGGTTGGTAAGAACGCGAGCTACGACGGGTCGACGCTTGTCGCCCGCAACGAGGACTCGTCCAACGGGGTGTTTGAGCCCAAGCGCATGCGCGTGGTGCACCCCGACGAGCAGCCGCGCGTCTACACGAGCGTCCTGAGTCACCTGACCGTTGAGTTGCCCGATAACCCCATGCGCTACACGAGCGTCCCCGATGTTGTCCCGGGCCACGGCATCTGGGCCGAGGCCGGTTTCAACGAGCTCAATGTGGGCATGTCCGCAACCGAGACGCTCACCACCAACGAGCGCGTCCGCGGCGCCGACCCACTCGTGGACTACGTGCCCGCCAAGGGCAACGAGGGTGAGGACGGCTATGTGCCGGCGCAACCTGGTGGCCTGGGCGAGGAGGATATGGTGACCCTGGTCCTGCCCTACGCCAAGTCCGCCCGCGACGGCGTCCGTATCCTGGGCGACCTGCTCGAGCGCTACGGCACCTACGAGAACAACGGCATCGCCTTTAGTGATGTGGACGAGATCTGGTGGCTCGAGACCATCGGTGGTCACCACTGGATTGCCAAGCGTGTGCCCGATGACGCCTATGTGACCATGCCCAACCAGCTGGGTATCGACAGCTTTGACCTGGATGACGCCGAGGGCGCCCAGGCCGACCATATGTGCTCCGCCGACTTGCGCGCCTGGATGGCCGAGTGGCATCTGGACCTGACGCTGGGCGTCGAGGGCGACAGCCCGGCTGTGGTCTTTAACCCGCGCGAGGCCTTTGGCTCGCACAGCGACAGCGACCACGTCTACAACACGCCGCGCGCCTGGTACATGCAGCGCTGCCTCAACCCCAGCGACGTGTGGGATGGCCCCGACGCCGACTACACGCCCGAGAGCGACGATATCCCCTGGAGCCGCGTGCCCGAGCGCAAGGTGACCATCGAGGACATTAAGTACGTGCTTTCGAGCCACTACCAGGGCACGGAGTACGACTGCTACGGTAGCAAGGGCACGCCCGCCACGCGCGGCGCTTATCGCCCCATCGGCATCAACCGCAACAGCCAGCTCGCCGTGTTGCAGCTGCGTCCCTATGCGCAGCCGGCCTATCGCGCCGTGCAGTGGATGGCCTTTGGCTCCAACTCGTTTAACGCGCTGGTTCCGCTGTACGCCAACGTCGAGACCATGCCCGAGTACTATGCCGACACGCAGGCTCGCGTGACGTCCGAAAACTTCTACTGGGCCAACCGCCTGATCGGTGCCCTGGCCGACGTCCGTTTCCATGAGTGCGGCCGCGCGGTCGAGGATTATCAGGAGAAGATCGGTGGCATGGGCCACAAGCAGATCCATGACGTCGACGCTGCCGTAGCCGCTCTGCCCGAGGTCGAGGTGCCTGCCGAGCTTGCACGCGCCAACGAGGCCTTTGCCGAGCGTGTTCGCGTGGAGACCGATGCCCTGCTGGGCAAGGTGCTTTACACCACGAGCTGCGCCATGAAGAACTCTTTCGCGATGAATGACAACGTGAGGTAGGGATTTCCCGTCGATCGAATAGCGCTAAAACGCTTTGTCGCTTTCGCTCAATCTTGGGTACAAGAACGCCAATGCAGTTGTTTGTGATTGGAGATAACCATGGTTATGAAACTCGATCAGCTTGTTAACGGCGCCATTAACGTGGGCTTTGGCGCTGCCGCCGTTGCTGTCGAAGGCGGCAAGAAGGTCCTCGACGACCTTAACACCAAGGGCGAGCAGGTCCGCAAGGACACCACCACCCCCGATATCGCCCGCAGTGTGTCCGACATGTTCGAGCAGGCCGGCGGTACCATCTCCGATCTGACCGAGCGCTTGGGCATGCAGGGCGAGACCGCGGCCCAGCGCGTGCTTGACGAGCTCATCCTTGCCCGGGTCCGCGTCATGACCGCCCCCGAGCGCACGGCCTTCCTGGCCCATGTGCGCGACATCGTCGATTCGGTCGAGGACAACGTGACCTCGGTGCCCGTCGAGTCCGTTGAGCCCGACGATGCGAAGGATACCGAAGAGGCCGAGTAGCAGCGCAGATGGCAGATTCCACCACCGATTACAACAATCTAGATCCTTTGGGTGACGAGGCGGCGGTTGTCGATGAGGTCGATGCCGCCGTCTCGGGCGCTCGTAAAAAGCCGCGCGCTGTCGATATGGTGCCCGAAGAGCCCGACGCGATGGCGCCGGACGAGGAATACCAGCTCACGCCGGCGGGTCGTCGCGAACGCATCGGGCAGATTGTTCGCTTGGTCAAAAAGTACCGTGTGTGGGATAACCTCACGCCGGTTCGCTTGCGCCGCCTGCTCGAGGAGCTCGGCCCCATGTTCGTCAAGATGGGGCAGATTCTGGCCAACCGGTCCGAGATTCTGCCGCAACGCTTTTGCGACGAGCTGCGTCGTCTGCGCTCCGACGTGGAGCCGGTGCCGTACGAGGTAGTGCTTCGCTGCTTGGAAGAGGAATACGGCCTGCGCCTGGGGGAGATGTTCGACGCGATCGACCCCAATCCGCTTGGTAGCGCATCGCTCGCGCAGGTGCACCGCGCCCGCCTGGTGACCGGCGAGGACGTGGCCGTTAAGGTGCAGCGCCCCGGTGCGCAGCAGGTTATGGCACAGGACATCGATATCATCCGCTCGGTGGTGCGTATCGTTTCCAAGTTCGTCAACACCGATCAATTCGTTGATCTGCACGGCGTAGTCGAGGAGTTGTGGACCTCGTTTCGCGAGGAGACCAACTTTTTGGCCGAGGCCAAAAACCTCAACGACTTCTACGAGTTCCATAAGAGCGTTCATGGCGTGACGTGCCCTAAATCCTATCTGGACCTGTGCACCGAGCACGTGGTGGTTATGGACTACGTCGACGGCATTTCGATCGCCGATCCCGAACGCTTGGTGGCCGAGGGCTATGACTTGGAAAAGATCGGTGCCGCGATTGTCGAGGACTACTCTACGCAGGTGCTCGATGACGGTTTTTTCCATGCCGACCCGCATGCAGGAAACATCATTCTCAAGGACGGCATCGTCTACTTTATCGACTTGGGCATGGTCGGACGCATGTCGAGTCACGATCGCGGTATCGTCAAGGACATGATTTTCGCCGTGGCCGAGGGTGACGTGCCCAAGCTCAAGGATTCGCTCATGCGCTTCGCCGTGACGCGTGGCGATTCGGCCGAGCTCGATCATTCAGCGTTTTTGTCCGACCTTGACTTTATCGTGGCTGACTTTGCGGGCCTTGACTTGAAGGATCTGGATATCGGCGAGTTTTTGACCTCGCTGTTAAACCTCGCGCGTAAGAATGACGTTGAGCTGCCGAGCGTGGTGACGATGTTCGCCCGCGGCATGGTGACGCTCGAGGGCCTGTTGACCGAGTACATGCCCAACGTCAACATGATCCAGATCATCCAGACGCACATCAAAAACGAGAAGAGCACCTACGCCCGCATGCGCGAGATGAGCCGCGATCTTGCCGCGAGCAGCTATCGCGCGGCAAAAGGCTCGCTCGAGGCGGCCGAGTATCTGGGCTTGGCTTCGCGTATGCTTACGCGCGGCCAGCTTAAGGTAAACACGCAGATCATGAGCAGCGATAAGGCGCTGCGACAGCTGGGTGGAATTATCGACCGCATGTCGATGGCGATTGTGATCGCCGGTCTGTTTATCGGTTCGTCGGTGGTGTACTACGCGCGCATCGAGCCGGTTGTGTTTGGTATCCCAGTCATTGGCTTTATGGGCTACGTGAGCGCGCTGGTGCTGGCGCTTATGCTGGGTCGCAATATCTGGCTCAACAGCCACGGCGGCAAGCACTAGAGGCTGCGACCGTCACCGCATTCTCCTATCGCAAACAATAGCTTTTACCTTGGGCTTCGCCTGCGTGCGAGGCCCTTTTGCGTGATAGCATATTGACGGTTTTAATCGATGGCCTAGATGGTGGTGCGGAGACGCACGAATGCGCGGTTTTCCTGCGCGTTTGGGAGAATCGGGGTGCAAGTCCCCGGCTGTACCAGTAACCGTAATTCCTCTTGGCTCGGGATGTTCGCGTCGCAGATCGGACGGCGCGCCCGAGTCGTTAAGGTTAAGTCGGATCGCCTCCCATCTTGCATGCGGCTGCGGCGTATGCCGCCGGTGTGCATAGGGCTCTGGAGGGAAGGGGGACCCCGATGGGGGAACTCGAGCGCAACATGCGCGATGACGTGGGGCAGCTTCAAGGCAACGCTCCAAGTACAGACAGTAGGAGACAAATGGATATGTTTGAGGACGAGTGCCAGCGTGCCTCGCTTCGTCGCCGTGGCGTAATCGCGCGCGGCGTGGCAAAGCGCTGCCTGGTGGCATTCCTGGCCTTCGCGATGGCCTTTGGCACCACGCCGGCTCAGCTGTGGGCCGAGGGTGCCGAGGGCATTACCGACGCTGTGGCTCAGGCTACGACGCCAGGCGAGGACGCAGCGCTTGCGGGCGGTACCGCTGAGCAGAGCGGCGCCGAGGTTTCGGATTCCGGGAGCGCGCCTGCAGCTAGTGCCGCCACTACAGGGGCAGCAACTGGCGACGAAGGCTCGGCGACGGGGGAGAGCCCTGCCACGAGCGAGCGGTCTTCGACGGCATCCGCTGGCCAAGCAGGATCTGCCGCCGCGGCTGCCGTCCAGACAGAGAACCCGACAGAAACTGGCGATGTCGTCAAGAAGCAAATCGAGGTCTCGTTCTCGATTATCGGCACCGATGCCGACGGCAAGGCTCAGACCTGGGTGGCGCCTACGCAGCTCAAGCTCGACGAGGGCGCGACGGCTGCGGATGCCTTCATTAAGCTGCAGGAGAAGACGGGCTTCAAGGCGAAGTACGATCCGAACACGGCATACGGTTTCTACCTCGAAAGCATCACCTCCCCGAGCGATGGCCGCACGCTTGCCTACGATCCGGCGACTCATGCCTACTGGCAGCTGTTCGTCGACGGCGCGTCTTCCTCGGTTGGCGCGAGCAGCGTCAAACTCACCCAGGGGCAGAAGATTGAGTTTGCCTTTACGGGTGGTAGCGCGTCCCCTGTCGTTAAGGACCAGCTTGCTGCGAATGTGACCGTCATTGGTCGCGATGCCCAGGGCAAGACTCAGACCTGGGTCGACAACGCGCAGTATGTGGTGACGTCCGGTTCGAGCGCGCTTGATCTTACGAAGGTCGCGCTTGAGGCGAATGATATTGACGCCGTTGCTGCGGGCTCCTTCATTCTGAGCCTTAAGTACAACGGTGTTGAGCTGGGTACGCCCCAAGATTATTCGACCTATTGGCAGCTGTTTATCAACGGCAAGTCGAGTGACTATACGGCGGACAATGTCACCATCCATGCTGGCGATACCGTCACGTGGTTCTACGGTGGCTGGGGCGACCAGTTGCCGTCCGATTCTGTCCATGCTTCCGTTCAGGTGCTTGGCAAGGACAAGGACGGCAAGCAGCAGGTTTGGGCTTCGACGGGCCAGACGAGTCTCAAGGCGGGCTCTACTGCTAAGGACCTGTTGGAGCAGACTGGTCTTAAACTCGATGCTAGCGAATCGTCTTGGGGCTGGTTCCTCAACGGTATTACTTCGCCGTTCGACAGTAAGTCCTATGGCTGGGATGCTGCGACCAATAGCTATTGGCGCTTCTACGTAAAGGGCAAGTCCGACGCAAAGTACAAGTTCGCCGACGTTGGCGCTGGTGCCTACGAGCTCCATGAGGGTGACGCCGTCACCTTTATGTATGCTGGCGACAGCGATGCCCTCCCTGGTCAGGTGCTTGGATCCGCCGATATCATCGGTCCCGATGTCAACGGCAACAATGCTCGCTGGGGCTCGGCAAGCAATGTTTCCCTGCCCGAGGGCTCTACGGCTCAGAACCTTATTGAGACGGTCCTGAAGGCCAAGGGCGTTACGTACAACGGCTCCCAGAGTGGTGAGTACTGGTTCCTCAATTCCATCAACTCGCCGTTCGATCACAAGCCGTATGCCTGGGATGCTGCGACCAATAAATATTGGCACCTGTATATCAACGGAGAGCCCTCCTTACTCTGCGCCAATCAGATTACGCTCAAGAGCGGCGATAAGGTTACGCTTGCCTATACCACCGACGATTCGGCCATGCCCGATCCCGACAAGATTGTCGTGGACCCGAGCGCGACGACTCCTGATTGGGATGCCGAGTGGGCCGGCTACGGCAACAGTGGCAACGGTTCGACCGTAACGGATGCCAAGACGCCTGCGCAGGCCGCCGGTCTTAAGTGGGCCTTCGATTGGAAGGCCGAGTCTGGTCAGCAGTATGCCAACTGCAGCGAGCCTGTCATCGCTAACGGCTTTGTGTACATCGCGACCGAGAACGAGCTCATCAAGATCGATTCGTCCACGGGCAAAAAGGTTACCTCTGCGCCGCTTGCCTCCAAGGTGAGCTATACTTCTCGTCCGATCTATACCAATGGCCTTATCATCGTTCCGCTCAACGGCGGTGCGGTCCAGGCGATTACTGCAGACAAGCTGATCTGCAAGTGGCTGACGCCCGGTTTGACGGACTTGACGCAGAGCTCCTGCACCGTCGTTTCGGACGGCGAGTACGTCTATGTAGGCTCGGTCGATATTTCGTATGACGAGAATTACAACGCGACCTACGGCAACGGCTCCTTTGCGCGCATTAAGATTGCCACGGGCGAAGTTTCTTGGCAGAACATCGACCCTGCCGAGGGCTATTACTGGACTGGTGCGGCTTTGACGGATAAGTATGCCATCGTTCCTACGAGCGCGGGTACGCTTAAGTGCATTGATAAGACGACGGGCGATGTCGTTTCGACCATGAAGCTCGGCGCTCTCGCGAACGCCGACTGTGTCGCCGATCCGTCCAATGGTTCGACCTTCTATCAGATGACGCACGATGGAAAGCTCCATGTGATTTCGCTTTCGGCGAAGGGCGTACTGAGCGAGCAGAAGACGGTCGATCTGGGTCTTACGAATAACATGAGCGCACCGGCGGTGGCTGGCGAAAACTTGATTGTCGGCGGACAGACGGCTACTGGCTCTGCTCTGGCTCTCTATAATCTGAAGACCGGTAAGACCACGATGGTCACCGCTGCTGACGGTAAAGAACTTCCGGCCGGATTTAACGGTATTGCTGCTACTCCGCTGGTGAGTGTTCAGGGCGGCAAGACCTATGTGTACTTTACCGTTAACAGCGCGGATAGCAAGGATTACGTCAACTACTCTGCTGGTGGTGGCGTGTATCGCTATACACTCGGCGATGCAGAGGCGACGCAGATTTATGATGCGGCTGGCCATTACCAGCACTGCGACTCTCCGGTCATTGCCGATGCATCTGGCAACCTGTACTACATCAATGACTCGGGCACGCTGTTCAAGCTGGGGGCCGTTGAGTCTTGGACGGTTGCCTTTAATTCCAACGGCGGGTCTGCTTGCGACACTAAGTTTGTTGCTACGGCCGATGGCAAGCTGGTCAAGCCGGCCGATCCGACACGCGATGGCTACACTTTCGGCGGTTGGTATACCGATGAAGCCTGCACGCGGGCGTATGACTTCGCCACGCCGGTGACGGCCGATCTGACGCTGTATGCCAAGTGGACCAAGAATGCCACCAACCCTGGCGGTAATGGCGGTTCTGGCACTAATGGTGGCAACGGTGGCGTTGGTTCGAATGGCGGCGGCGGTTCTAGTACCGGTACTGATTCCGGCACTGGCGCTGGCGCGGGTTCTGGCTCCGGCTCGAAGGGCGGCGCTATTGCCCCGGGCAAGAAGCCGGTGACCAAGACGACGGTGTCGACCAAGACCGAGACCAAGGACAGCAAGTCCGACAAGAAGTCCGACAAGAAGTCTGACAACAAGTCTGACAAGAAGGACAGCAAGTCCGACAAGAAGTCCGATTCCAAGTCCGATACGGGTGCTGCTTCCACGACCACTGCTAAGAAGCCCTCTGGTGCTTCCGAGCAGGAGACTGGCACCAATCCGCTCGCCATTGTTGGCGTTGCCGCCGGCGTCATCGGACTCGCCATCGTCGGCGTGTTCGTGTTCACCAAACGTCGGTAGGTGAGGGCTGTGTCCAATAAATCCAAGGACGCTGACCCCAAGCAACCAGATTCCTCGTTCATTCAGTTCGACGATGCAAAGCAACAGGGCGCCGCTTCGGCGGCGTCCGCCTCTCGTCGCAAGGCGCTCCTTGGCGTTCTTGCTGCCGCGTGCACCATTCTGATCGTCGTCTCGCTGGGCTTCGTCCATCCTTCCGAGAGCGGCGCCTGGTCCATTGACTGGATCGTTCAGACCGTGACGGGGGAGAGCGTCGTCGCCAAGGACACCAAGGGGTTTGGCTCGACTACGACTACGACTTCGGGCGAGGCCAGTTCCAAGGATTCCGAGTCTTCAAACAAGGAATCGGACAAAAACTCGGATAGCAAGAAGTCCGAGGACCGGGGCGGCAAGAAGTCTGGCGATAAATCCGCTGCCCAAAATACGGGAGCCGGTGATACTTCCAATGCGTCTGGCGGTGCTTCTTCGGGCGGTGGCCAGTCGTCTGATGGAGCCTCATCCTCTAATGGTGGAAACGCCTCCTCGGGCAGCCAAAGCGGCTCACGGGAGTCCAGCTACGTTACGGTGACGGTTTCGGTCACATCGAGCGCTGTGGGCAATCCTGTGTCCTCTGGCGGCACCTTTACCTTTAACGAAGGCGCCACCGTTTACGATGCCCTGTGCGCGCTAGGCCTTTCTGTCAACGCACACGGCTCGTCGTACGGCACGTATGTTTCCGCGATTGGTGGTTTGGCCGAGAAACAGTACGGCGGCACGAGCGGCTGGATGTACTCCGTCAACGGCACAACGCCCATGACGGCCTGCAGTAACTACGTTCTCTCCAATGACGACAACGTCGTTTGGTATTACGTAACGGGCTAGAGGCCTCGACATAGCGCGCCAGACGGGCGGTTCGGGCCAACATCCGGACCGCCCGTTTTTCATGCGAATGGGACTGGGTCGCCGGGTCTCTCTGCAAACAAAAAACCGGTTGGAACGGGAATTCCAACCGGTTATACATTCAAGCAAATAGTGAATCGACTACGACCGTGCGCCCTCGAGGAAGAAGCGACGGCTGAAGTAGTTGTACCAGGTGACAAGGAACGTGGCGATGGCCTTCATGGCTTGGTAGCCGATGCTCAAAAACGTGACGCCCACAAACATATACAGGTCGTTGAGGCCCAGGCCGATCACCGACAGGATGGTGAAGATCGTGAACTCGCGCTTGCGGCTCATGCCTTCGCGGTGGTCGAACACGTACTTCATGCTGAGCCAGTAGTTGACCACGACGGACGTGATAAATGAAACCGTGGTGCTCATCAAAAAGTCGAGGTGGAACAGCTCGACGAGCGCAATGAGCATGCCCCAGTCGATGCCAAAGGAGATAAGACCCACGACAGCAAACTTGAGGAACTGCTTGGTATGAGGTTGTGCCAGCGCCTTGCGCACGTAATCACATCCAATGCGTTGATGAATCGAGCAGAGGATACTTTAGAGCTTTTACAAGGGAAACGTAAGGTCTTTGCCAAGAACTATATGAACTCGCCAAATTTTCAAGAGCTAATCCGCAAACGTTGAAAATTTGCCCGTAAACGAGCGGCACCCACGGACGATACTGCGCTGAGTGCACGTCGTCCGTGGGCGCCGTAATGCTGCAGGGGTTTCGAGCTACTTGGTCTCGTCGCCCTCCAGGAAGATTTTTCGGGTCACAAAGTTGTAGACCATGACAAGCGCGGTGGCGCAGATCTTGGCGATATTGGCCTCGAGTCCCAGGCCGGCGTTGAGCGCCAGCACGATGCCGTCGTTGAGCACCAAACCGATCACGGACAGCACGACAAAGATGATGAACTCGCGGCGGCGGCTCATGCCTTCCTTGTGCGCAAACACGTACTTCATGCTTGCGAGGTAGTTAAAGATGAGTGAGATGATAAAGCCGCTGGTGTTGGCGATTAGGATGTTGAGGCCCAGACCGTAGTGGAGCAGATTCATAATGCCAAAGTCGATAACCGTGGCAATGACACCGACGACGCCAAATTTCATGATCTGCGCAAGGAGCTTTTGCATGGTACCTGCCTTAGGGTGGCGCGGGGACGCCGTGGGGATGACAAACTCAGCAAGTTTAGCCAATCCCCGCGGGTGGGGCTAGACGCGCTCTTCGATAGCACCGTTTCTATATGCATCGAGCAGCTGGCGCAGATCCTGGATCTGGCTGCGAATCTTGGCGCCAGTATCGGTGTCGCTCACCATGCGGCGACGGTCTGCTTGGTCAAAACGGTTGGTCTCGCTTTCGATGTCCACGTTGCGCGTGAGTGCCTCGGCAACCGTCGTAAAGGCCCGGTGCGACTTGAGGCGGCAGCCGCGCGAGCTCGAGATGAGCGTATAGCCGGCGATGCCCGTCTTGGGATGGTAAGCGCGGCAGAAGCCGCCATCGATGACCAGCAGCTTGCCCTCGGCGCGGATGGGCTGCTCGCCCTTGGTGGTTTTAACGGGCGTGTGGCCGTTGATGATGTGGCCGGTCGGCGAGCATGTCATGGGCGCGACGCCAAACTCGCGCATGATATCATCGCAGACCGAGGGCGACTTGGTAAGCGTAAAGTACGGGTCCATCGGCTCGACCCAGGTGCTCTTATCGGCGATATAGGCGCGCTCAAAGGTACGCACCAGGCGTCCGCTGGCGGGTGAATTGAAGCCAATCCACAGGTACCACATCCAGTCGAGGGCATCGCGGTCGCCCACGCGCCACGCGCGGCGGGCGATGTGGTCGCAAAAATCGAGATAATCGCGGCCAGCGTGCCAGGTGCCCAGGCAGTTCATGCTGCTAAAGGTGCCGTCTTCGTTGAGCGGAACGCAGCCGTGGAAGAGCAGGTTGCCGTTGGCGACCTTGTACATCGAGCCGTGGGTGTAGAGGAAATCGATATGGCGATGCAGGTGATCGGCGGTTACAAACTCGGACACGAGCTTGTCGATGATGTGCTGCTCCTGAGACGTGAGCGTGTAGGGGTCCGCCGGGTCGACGGTGGGGAAGTCGTTGGTCGTGAGCGGCCACACGCTGCCGTCGGCGAGCGTGACCGTGCCGGTGTCGTGGTCGATCTTGTCGAGTAACAGGCGGTCGGTCATATCGAACTCGGGGTGGCGCTGGATAATCTGGCCCTCGAGCTTAAAGAGCAGCACGTTGATGGCCTTGATCAGCGGGGTGATGGACTCACCGGCGGTGTAGGTGGCATCGGCAAAGGCGACAAGCTCACGCAGCGAGATGCCGTAGTCGTTCTCCAGGATCTCGTAGTTGTCGTAGCGTAGGTTGTTGCGCAACACCGTGGCGATGCAGGCGGGCTCACCGGCCGCAGCGCCCATCCACAGCAGGTCGTGGTTGCCCCACTGGATGTCGAGTGAATGGTAGGTGAGCAGACGGTCCATAATTTTGGCCGCGCCGCCGCCGCGGTCGAAGATGTCGCCCACCAGGTGCAAGTGGTCGACGGCCAGGCGCTTGATGAGCGAGGCGAGCGACTCGATAAAGTCGTCGGCGCTGGCGGTCTCTAGGATGGACTCCACGATGCGCTCGTGATAGCGCACGCGATAGTTGTTCTCGTCCGGGTGCGTGTGCAACAACTCGTCGATGATGTAGGCGTAGTCGCGCGGGATGGCCTTACGCACCTTGGAGCGCGTGTAGCGGCTTGAAAGTGAGCGAGCGACCATGATGAGCTGGTCAAGCATCGTCTTGTACCAGGTTGGCGAGTCCTCGCGCCGGCTGCGGACCAGGTCGATCTTCTCGCGCGGGTAGTAGATGAGCGTACACAGCTCGCCCTTTTCGTCAAAGGAGAGCGTGTCGCCAAAGATCTCGTCGACATGTTCGCGCACGACGCCCGAGCAGTTGTTGAGGATGTGCATAAAGGCTTCGTACTCACCATGCACGTCGCTCATAAAATGCTCGGTGCCCTTGGGTAGGTTGAGGATGGCCGAGAGGTTGATAATTTCGGTAAATGCGGATTGTTCGGTGGGGAACTGTCTCGACAGCAGGCGCAGATACTTGAAGTCTTGCGGGTTGCGATCGAATGCGACCATGAAACACCTTCCGATGGGGCTGGTAAAACTGATAAACAGCGTCAAACGTTTACCAGTATGCGCCGCTTTTGTTTCGATTTTGCGCCAGCGGCTGAATTGTCGGCTGAACGGTTTGGTAAATCGATTTAGTGAAGGTAGATGTGTTGGTCGGGTGGAGACGACAGAGGGTGTTTTCTCAGATATTTATGCGTCGGGTCGGTGGAGACGATGGTGGTAAAGATGCTCACTATTTTTGGTTCGATTTGGTAAATAGTGGACATATGTACCGCATGTAGGCTCACTGTGCGATAATTTGCGCAGCAATGAGTAAGGAGCCTCATATGAGTGATTTTGTCCTGACCTGTGAATCCGCCGCCGATCGAACCCGTGAGTTCTTTGCGTCGCGCAATATCCCTGTCGTGTGTTTTCATTACGAGATCGACGATGTTGTCTATACGGACGATCTGTATCAGTCGATTACGCCGGACGAGTTTTTTGCCCAGATTGCCGCGGGCGCCATGCCCAAGACGTCTCAGGTGAGCGTGGGTGAGTACGAGGAGTTTTGGGAGCCGTTTGTTGCCGAGGGTAAAGACGTGCTGCACCTGACGTTGTCGTCGGGTATTTCGGGCACGTATGGATCGGCCTGCGTCGCGGCGCAGATGCTTGCGGATCGCTATCCCGAGGGCGGCAAGGTGCGCGTCATCGATTCGCTGGCGGCGTCTTCGGGCTTTGGCCTGTTGTTGGAATATGCCGCCGATGTGCGCGATAGTGGGGCTTCACTCGACGAGACGGCTGCCTGGATCGAGGAGCACAAGCTCAACCTGCACCACTGGTTCTTCTCGACCGATCTGTCGAGCTACCTGCGCGGCGGTCGCATTTCGGCCGCGAGCGCGATCATCGGCACGGCGCTTAAGATTTGCCCGCTTATGACGGTCGATTGCGAAGGTAAGCTGTCGCCACGTGAGAAGATTCGCACTAAGAAGCGCGCGATTTCCGAGATGGCTAAGACCATGATGGCACACGTACAGGACGGTGCAGATTATTCGGGTAAGTGCATCATGTCGCAGTCGGCGTGCCGCGAGGATGCCGAGGCGGTCGCGGCGCTGATTGAGGAACAGGTTCCGCAGCTTAAAGGCAAGATTGAGATCAATGACATCGGTACTCTGATTGGCTCGCATACCGGACCTGGTACGGTGGCGCTCTTCTTTATGGGCGACAAGCGCGTGGATTAATTTGCCCCATCACGTCGCTGCATGATTGCTCAAACGAAAACGGCCCGCCTCACGTTTGTGGGGCGAGCCTTGCTGTTGCGGCTAGCGTTTCTTTCCGCGGAAGAAAAAGCCGTGCAGTGACGGCTTGAGGCCGCGGTTGGCGCGATGCTCCTCGACGCGCTCGTGGATCGAAGCGACGCGCTCGATGACTTCGTCGGGAATCGGCACATCGGGATTCATGTTCTCGACTTGGCTGACCTCGGCGGCGGCGACCTGGTCGATAATGGGCACGTCGTCGCGCGAGATGACAGGTGTGGCGTCTTCCTTCATCTTGCGATAACGCTGCATCATGTCGGTCTGTAGCTGCTGGGCCGAAGGCGGTGTCCAGATGATGGCGTTGGCGCCGGCGGCGATGGTCTCGCGAATGCTCTCGGGCGTCTTGCCGCCCGGCGCGATAAGCGGCAGGTTGGGATAGTGCTCGCGCAGCTCGCGTAGGACCTGGGGCGTGTTCTTGCCGGCGGCGATGTTGAGAATCTTGGCTCCAGCGCGCACCTTGGCGTGGGCATCGTCGTCGCAGCGAACGACCGTGGCGATGACGGGGATGTCGGCGATGTTGGTGATGTGCTCGACCATCTCGGCAGTAGCGGGGGAGTTGACCACGCAGCCCGCCGCGCCCTGCATCTCGGAGACGGCTGCCATCTGCACGGAGCGCTTACCGGTCGTAGTTCCGCCACCCACGCCTACAAAGACCGGGCACTCGGCGACGGTCAGCAGCGCTTGCGTAATGGCGGGCTGCGGTGTGAAAGGGTAGACCGCAAAGACGGCGTCGGCGTTGGAGTTGCGGATAACCGCGACATCGGTGGTGTAAATGAGCGACTTGATGCGTCGGCCAAAGAGCGTGAAGCCGCTGGCCTCCTCGATCTCGTCGGGCATGCGAAGGGCAGCCTTGCGCAGGCGTCCGTCGATGGGCAGGGGCTCCATAGGGAGCAGGCCGTTGGGCGTGACGGCTACTTGGGGCTCGGTGAACTCGTCTGCAAGCTCGACCTCGGAAAAATCGACCGAGGCGACGATGTCCTCGTGCACCTCGGCGGGCACATCGATGGGAGCTTGGTCGTTTGCCGCCGCAGGCGTGTCGAAGGAGCTGGTGCCGACGAAGGCGTCGACGCGCTCATTTAGATCGTTGAGGGTATCCATGGAGGCTCGATTCTATGTGATGATGGCCGGCGCGATGCAGCCGGAATTGCGAATGCTAAATCGTTTGACGAGTTGATTTTTCCCCGCCGCGCCATCCGTTAGACCGAAGGGCCGGCGAACGTGAAGGAGCTGTGGTGGCGGGTATCGAGGTGCTATCTTGAAAGCCCCGTTTAAAAGAGAGGTGACGCGGTATGGAATTGACAGCAATGTTTGGCTCGATCGGCCTGTGTGTGGCCGCAATCGTTGCCGCCGCGGTCATCTACTTTGTGGTCACGGCCATTAAGGGCAAAAGGGCCGAACGCAAGGAGCGCGCGATGCTTAAACAACATCGCGACCAGCAGGGCAAACGCGCACAGAGATAGCTTGTTGAGTTTTGGATCCGTGCGCTAGCTGCGTTTTCGGATCAGGGCAATGTAGAAGCCCTCAAAGTCGCGGCTAGGCGGAATGGTGAGCGTGCCGGGCAGGCCGTTGGCGATGGCCGATACCTGACCCGCGGCAATGGCTTCGGTCAGAGCGTTGGACTCGATGCGCGGCTCCTCACCAGCTTCCTGGGTGCGTCGTGCTTCACTTTCGCTTGGCGTGCCGTCGAGGGGGATGAGCTCGCAGTCCATATGCTTGTCGAGGGCCTCTTGCAGGGCGTCCTCGTTTTCCTGCGGCAAGATCGAACAGGTCGAATAGACGAGCGTGCCGCCCGGTTTGAGGGCACCCATGGCGCGGTCCAGAAGTGCTCGCTGCGAGCGGGCGCACTTGCTCAGCAACTGCTCGGTGAGGCCGCGCAGGCTTTTCTCGTTGCCACTGATGACGGTGCCCGTGCCGGTGCAGGGAGCGTCGAGCAGGATGCGGTCAAAGCGGAAGAACTCGTCGAGCTCGCGTGCGTCGATGCGCATGACGGGCACGTTTTTGGCACCTTGGCGGTGGAGGTTGGACTCAAGCTTTTCGGCGCGGGGAATGCTCATCTCGCAGGCCGTGAGGTGTGCCTGGCCCTGGGTGAGGGCGGCGATCTGCGTCGTCTTGCCGCCAGGGGCTGCGCACATGTCCAGGATGTCCTCGCCTGCCTGGGCGCCCAGGACCAACGGCGGCATCATGGACGACAGGCTCTGCAGATAGATCTTGCCGTCGCGGTAGATGTCGAGATCCCACAGATCGGAAACCTGGGCCTCGGGCAGGATAAAGGCGTCCGGGTACCAGGCGACGGGGTTGTGGGCGATGCCAGCGGCATCGAGCGCCGCAGCGATGTCCTCGGCGGTTGCCTTGAGCGTGTTGGCGCGCAGTGTGACCGGGCGTGTGACCGCGGCGCCGAAGCCCTCGATCATGAGCTCGGCATCGGCGGGCGCATAGGCGCCGGCGACCGTATCGACCATAAAGCACGGCAGGTCGGCGGCGGAGTGTTGGGCGGCAAGCTGGTCGGAAAGCTCGGTGGAGGCAAACTGCCTAAGCTTGAGCTCGGGCTTAACCTGCTTTTTCTGCTTACGACGACGCGGCTTGGACATCCGTCTTTCCTTCCCGTTCCAAATTGACTACTTTCCGGGCACGCCGCTGCTGGCGTGCTTTAGTACTGGCTCTCGTGCTTGCTAAAGAAGTCGAAGCGCGGGGGCAGCGGCTTCACGCGGTGCTCGCCGGGCTTCTCGCCCAGGCTCTCCACAAACTCATCCGTGGAGGCAAAGATGTTATCCCAGCTAAAGAAGGCGACCGGGTCAACGTCGAAGTACTCGCAGATGAGCTCGCAGCCGGCCGGCACGATGCCGTGCATGAGCACGGTCGCTACGCGCAGCTCGGTAAAGGCGTCGACGAGGGCCTGCGTCATGGCGGCGTTGGCCGGCTCGCCCTCGAGCTTGTTGGCGGCCTTGGAGGCATCGCTCCAGCGCTTGTTGGCGGCGCGCAGGTAGTCGTCGCACACAGCGAGCGCTCGGTGCGTCTCGAACTTGTACATGGCCTGCTCAAAGGCGAGGGCCGCCTGCTGGGCGGCTTCGACCACGGTGTCAGAAGCGGCACCGGCGGGGATGCAACCGTTGCGATAGGGACTCTCGTCGCCCTCCTTGACGGCGACGCCGTAGAAGCAGCTGCGGGCCAGGCGGTTGAACACGCCGGTCAGCAGCGCGCTCTCCTTAAGGGCGGGGTCGATAACGCGCTTGTCGTCGCAGGCGCGCACCTCGTTGCCGTCCTTGTCCTTGCCGGTCACGCGCGTGTCGTATGCCTTGGGGCTAAAGCTCACCGGCTTCTCGGACAGGCCGAGCGACAGCCAATGCGCGCGCATCTGCTCGCAGGTGTAGTGGTTGAGCAGGTCGTCTGCCGGCGGGGGAGGAGTCTGCGAGGACGAGCTGGCCTTTTTGCCCATGTAGAGCAGGTGGTAGCAGGCGCTGACGGTGCTCTGCGTGAGGTTCCAGCCTAGGGCCTCCCACATGGCGGTCTGCGCGATGCAGTAGAAGTAGATGTTGTCCTGACCGATAAACTGGTAGATCTGAGCGTCGTCAGAGCACCACCAGTCGCGCCAGTCGAGCGAGCTGTGCTGGTAGGTGGGCGCGGGCACCTGCGTGGAGTCGGCAGCGGGCTCGCCCATGAGGGCGGCATCCTGGGCGGCGACGCCCTCGGTCACGCCGGCGGCCTTGGCATCGCGCGCGAGCACGGTACGCGTATAGCTGATGGGCGCCCACAGGCTCTCGGGCCAGCACCAGCAGGTGACGTCGGAGACGCCATCGACCTCGGGCACCGGAACGCCCCAGTCGATGTTGCCGGTGATGCGGAAGGGCACGAGCGCCTTGCCGCTGCGGAAGCGCACGCCGCCGTTGGCGAGCACCGCATGGGCGTCGTCGCGCTCCTTCCAGCTGGGGAAGGTGACGGTAAAGCTGCTCTTGTTGCCCTCGGGCTCCAGCACGGTGTGCTCGGGAAGCTGATCCTCGACGGCATCGAAGGCCTCGCGGAACTTGTTCTGGATGTAGAGCTGGGCCGGCAGCAGCCACTCTTCCATGGTCTTGGAGACCACGGAGCGAACCTGCGGGTTCTGGGCGAGCTTGGCGGTATAGGTTTTCATAAAGTCGAGGTAGGCCGGCAGGTCGAAGTAGAGGTTGTCGACCGGGCGCAGCTCGGGCACCTCGCCGGTGAGCTGGCTCTTGGGCGCGATGAGCTCCTCGGGCTCAAACTGGTGGCCCAGGTCGCACTCGTCGGCATAGGCCTTCTCGGACTTGCAGCCCTGGATGGGGCAGCGGCCGATCACCTGGCGGCCGTTGAGGAACGTGCCGGCCTTGGCGTCGTAGAACTGCAGCGTGGAGCGCTTGGAGATGGTGCCCTGCTCATGCAGGCGCTCGATAATCTCGGCGGTCACTTCGTTGTGAATCTGCGCAGCCGGCTCAAGGCCCGAGCCGCCGTAGATATCGCAGCTGATGTTGTAGTTGTTGAGGGTCGCTGCTTGGCGGGAGTGATTGGACTCGACGTACTCGTTAATGGACTTGTCGTAGCCCTCGTTCTCCTTGAGCTTGCGGTAGCTCTCCATGATGGGCGAGCCGTAGCAGTCGGTGCCCGAGGTGAAGATGACGTTCTCGCGGCCCAGACGGTCGCGCAGGAAGCGGGCGAAGAAGTCGGCCGGGACAAAGACGCCGCCGACGTGGCCAAAGTGAAGGCCCTTGTTGCCGTAGGGCTCGCCGGCGGTAACGATGGCGCGGCGAGGCCAGCTGGGACGGTCGTTCATGGAGTATTTTGATGCCATGGGACTCCTTCGCATATGGTGAGAGCGCGGCCGGGCGCAAGGCTTGGCGACGCGGTGGTCAATTCGTGCATATCGTTCGACATTATCGCACATGCGGACGGGTACGTGGCAGGGGCGCTATCCTAAGATGCTATGAATGAGATTTCCAACATACATGCGTTTGAAGACGAGGATTTTCTGCACGCCTGCTTTGTGTGGGGGATGGCCGTGCTCGGCGCATTTGCCGTGTGCTTGGTGCCGGTGTTTATGCTGATGGGCGGGCCTGCGGACTTGGATGCGGCTGACGCGGGCGGCTGGAGGGCTGTCGTGGGCTGGATAGTCGGCTTGGCTGCGATCTCAATGGCGTCGTTCGCCGTGCACGAGCTGGTGCACGGTGTGTTTTTTAAGCTGCTGGCGCCTGCGGGCGCGAAGGTGACCTTTGGGGCGAATCGCGAGACGGCGATGATCTATGCCTGCGCCGAGGGCGTTGTGTATTCGCGCCGGCGGTACATGGCGGTTTGCCTGGCGCCGACGGTTGTTGTGACGGCGGCGCTTGCCCTGGGGTTTGCGTTTTCGGGCTATCCGCTGCTGTGCTACCTGGCGGCCGGCTTGCATTTGTCGGGCTGTGTGGGCGACTGGTATTACGTGCGGACCATTTTGCGCGACCGCCGCATTGTCGCCTGCGAGGATACGTCCTTTGGCGTGCGCTTTTTCGGGTGAGGAGATGTCGATGAAGCCGTTGTTGCTGCATGCGTGCTGTGCGCCGTGCTCTCTTGAGCCGGTCCGCCTGCTGCGCGAGGAAGGGTTTGAGCCCACAATCTGCTGGACAAACCCCAATATTCAGCCGCACGATGAATGGCAGCGGCGTTTGGACGAGCTGCGCCGGTGGTGTGCCGATGGCGACATCGAGCTTATCGAGGCGGGGGAGGACCGGGAGCGCTGGGAGGCCGGCGTGGCCCCGCTGGGCGCCGATCGAGCTCGTCGCTGTCGCGCATGCTATGCCCTGCGTCTGGCCGAGGCGTGCCGTGTGGCCCAGGAGCGCGGGTTTGAGTTTGTGGGCACGACGCTCGCCGTCTCGCCGTACCAGTTGTTCGAAACCTGCAATGATGTGTTGGAGCGTCTGGCTGCTGCCCGCGGTCTCACTCCGGTGATTCGCGATTTTCGCACGTATTACCCCGAGGCGACACGTCGTTCGCGCGAGCTGGGCATGTATCGGCAGAACTACTGCGGCTGCCGTTTCTCGGCCGTCGAGGCGGCCATGGACCGCGCCCGCATCCGCGACGAGCGCAAAGCGTCCAAAAAGTAGTTCTTTTGGGCTGGCAGCCTGCTAGGATGTAGAGCGGACTTTAGCTATATAAGGAGTATCCGACGTGTCTATGCGTACCGATGATTTTGACTACAACCTTCCTGAGGAACTGATCGCCCAGGCTCCAGCCGAGCCGCGCGACTCCTGTCGCCTGCTGGTGGTGGATCGCAAGGGCTCCCAGGCGGGAACGCCGCTGGAGCACGGCGGTACCGTTGAGCACCGCATCTTCCGTGACATCATCGACTATATCGAGCCGGGCGACGTGCTCGTCATCAACCAGACGCGCGTGATGCCGGCCCGCCTGATCGGTCGCAAAGCCGGCTCGGGCGGCGTGGTCGAGACCCTGCTGCTCAAGCGCCGCGAGGACGTGGATCCGCTGGGCCATGTTTGGGAGTGCTTGGTCAAGCCGGGCAAGCGCCTGAAGCCCGGTGTTCATATTGAGTATCGCGCCGGTGGCGCCCATGCGCCCGAGGGGGCTCCCGTGGTGCTGACGGCCGAGGTCGTCGACTTTGTCACCGATAGCCGCGGCGGCCGTCTAGTGCGTTTTGAGCCGGCTGGTTGCAACGCCGCCGGCGAGCCGCGCACGCTCGACGAGGCCATTCACGCCGCCGGTCATGTGCCGTTGCCGCCCTACATTACCGATTACGAGGGCGATCCCGAGAAATATCAGACCGTGTACGCCATGAAGGAGGAGCACTCGGCTGCCGCTCCTACGGCGGGTCTGCATTTTACTCCTGAGCTCATGGCCGCTATCGAGGCCAAGGGTGCCAAGTTTGCCGCCGTCGAGCTCGAGGTGGGCATCGATACCTTCCGTTTGGTGGAGGAGGACGACCCTACGCAGCACGTCATGCACACCGAGCGCTACCACGTGTCGCAGGAGGTTGTCGACGCCGTGCATAAGGCCAAGGCCGAGGGTCATCGTGTGATCGCCGTCGGCACTACCGCGGTGCGCTCGCTCGAGAGCGCGTTTGACGCGGACGCGCCGGTGTCCGATCCGGCCGTGACGGCGCGCTATTTTGAAGGCCGCGAGGACGGGGCCGATACGCTTGGCCGCGGTGACATCGTGGTGCGCGAGAACGCCACGACGCAGCTTTACCTCATGCCCGGCTCGACCTATCACGTGGTCGACGCGCTGATCACGAACTTCCACGTGCCGCGCTCCACGCTCATGATGCTCGTAAGCGCGCTTGCCACCCGCGACCAGATCATGGATGCCTACGCCGCTGCCATCGAAGAACGTTATCGCTTCTTCAGCTTTGGCGACGCGATGCTCATTCAGTAGGTTACGGCGTTTTACAAACGCCGTAACCGGCCGACGCTGCGCGGGCCGCATTTGGACAATCTGACGTTCAACTTCAAGGGCGCGACCGGAAGGTCAGCGCCCTTTCGTTTCACGTCACCTTGTCTCAAATGCGGCCCGCTCGC
>NZ_JBBNLM010000059.1:0-502 GCF_040092475.1 Collinsella sp. CLA-ER-H10 | reverse complement strand
CCGGGCACGATGATGCCTGGTGGGCAGCCCAGCGCCATGCCTACATCGAGAAGAACGACATCCTTCTGTCCGACTATCCGTCCTGGGAATGGGTCAGCCCGTACGACTTTTGGCGGACCATCTTCCCCGAGGGTTTCCTGCAGCCCCGCGGCGAGGAGGTCCCGTGGCACGAGAGGGGTGGCGGCCATCCCAACGGTATCGCCATCCAGATCACCAACGTGACCAAGACGGTCAAGACAAAGACGGGCCGTAAACACGACGTCCCCGTGGTCGAGCGGTTCACGCTGACCGATGACCTCGACGGCGTGATGGAGCGCGTCATCGACTCGAACAGGAAGAACGAGTCCGTCTTCTGCGCTCCCGTGTCGTATTTCGGTAAGAGCCGCGTTGCTGCGAACGCGCGGTTCCTGCACGCGTTCGCAATCGACCTCGACGGCGTCGGCGTGCAGGAACTGAAGAATATGCTGAAGCAGTTCCGCAACGGCCACGACCCGAAGCTTGC
>NZ_JBBNLM010000058.1:0-601 GCF_040092475.1 Collinsella sp. CLA-ER-H10 | reverse complement strand
TCGGCGGGCATGAAGAAGCCGTCGGCCCTGGGGGTGGACTCGGACTCGGTGATCGTACGCATAAGATTTCCTCCAAATCGAACGATCGTTTGCCGCGGGCGGGTTACCCGCAGCCTAAAACCAAGAGGTGGCGGACGCCCGTTCCCCGGCAAAGGTCGGGGCGCCCGGCGCCGGTTTTCACGGAGTCGCGCCGGCAAGCGACGACGTAACCTGGCGCGCGGAGACAAAACGCACGAAGGATACGGAAGAGAGATTGGGGCGGGCGGTGGTTACCAGAGCTATCGTTCACACCCACCCCGGGGAATGGTCAAGTAGCGAGGAGGGTTGGAGCCCCGAATCCGGGTGCTCTAGTCCTCTTCGGCCTCGGCGGCCTCCTCAGCGAGACGCTGAGCAGCCAGCTCGGGGGTGAGACCCTTGTACTCGGTCTCGCGACCCTTAGCACTGACGACGCGGACAACCTCGCCAATAAGCAAAAGCACGATGAAGATGACGATCATCGGGACCTTGTCGCCGATTTCGGCGGCGGAGAACGGCACCAGCGTCGCGACGATGGCCAGGACCAGCTCGATGCAGGGGATGGCCAGCATGACCTTCATCATCG
>NZ_JBBNLM010000057.1:0-670 GCF_040092475.1 Collinsella sp. CLA-ER-H10 | reverse complement strand
TCTCGCGCTTCTTGCGGGCGGAACCTTGATATCCGTTTGCTCCGCCGTCCTATCGACCGCAACGAGGCGCGTCCTCGCGGGCCCCCTTACCTCCGCGCTGCTTGTCGCGGCCCCGGCATTCCCGTTACTGTCCGATTCGGCACTAGGGCATAACGCCGCGCTCAATCTCCTGCCGCTGGCCGTATTCTCGCCTATCGAGGCAACGGGTTACGTAGGATGCTTCCCGACAGAATTCATTGGCTCCGGTTCAGGCAGCGCATCGATGCTTGCCGTGGCCCTGGCATACGTCGCGGTCTTTTTTGCGGTCGGCGCCGTTGCGACACGTTCCCCCAAACAGCCTGGACCCGCGAAAAAGCACCATGGGCTCGAGCTTCTGGACGCGAGCGTGGGATACGGGAGCACGACGATACTTTCAATCGGGTCGCTTTTCTTGGGCCCGGGAACGGCGGCGGGCCTCATTGCCCCCAACGGCTCGGGGAAAACCACCCTTCTTGAAGCGCTGTCGGGCCAATTTCCCACCCGCATCCGCTCGGGAAGCCTGGCGGCAGACGGAATCTGCCAGCGTCGATCAGCCGAATTTGCAGAACTCGTCTACCTGAGCTCTTCGGGCAGCGCGGATCTCTATCCCACGCTATCGGCCATCGAGCACCTTGCTTTCGTTAGGGAGGCG
>NZ_JBBNLM010000056.1:0-715 GCF_040092475.1 Collinsella sp. CLA-ER-H10 | reverse complement strand
CTACGACTCGTGGCTCGCCTTCCTGCGGGCTATCCGCTCGCGCGGGGCGGCGGGCGTGCGGCTCGTCGTCTCGGACGCCCACCCGGGGCTCGTCCGGGCGCTCGGCGAGGTCTTCCAGGGCGCCGCGTGGCAGCGCTGCGCGGTCCACCTCATGCGCGACTGCATGCGCGAGGCCGGCTCCTGGCAGCTCAGGCGCCGCGTGGGCAGGATCGTGTCGCAGGTGTTCCGCGGGCGCGACGCCGCCACCGTGACGGCCATGTACCACGCGGCGTGCGACATGCTGGAGGGGTGCTGCCCCAGGGCGGCGGCGGTGCTGGAGGAGGCCGAGCCCGACGCGCTGGCCTACCTCGACTTCCCGCCGACCCACTGGAAGCGCCTGCGCACCAACAACGTGCAGGAGAGGACCAACCGGGAGATAAAGCGCAGGTCGCGCGTCGTGCAGGTGTTCCCCTCCACGGGCTCGCTGGTGCGGCTCGCGGGCGCGGTCATGTGCGAGCAGGACGAGATATGGCAGGAGTCCAGGTACTTCTCGGAGGTGAGGATGAACGAGCTCTACGATGACGGTCGCACTCGGGGAATCGACGGTCCCGTCGAGTGGGCGCGGCTTGAGGCGGAGGCCAGGAAGATGCTCGAGTCCGGCCTCGAGCTTGCGGACAGGGTCGAGGCGGCATAGGATATCAACCGTATTCCAGATTCCAGGACGCCGGGCCGACTC
>NZ_JBBNLM010000055.1:0-735 GCF_040092475.1 Collinsella sp. CLA-ER-H10 | reverse complement strand
CCCATCGCGCCGAGAGTACTGCGGGGTCAGCCCGTGGGAGGCCAGGGCGCCGCTGACCGGTGGACGGCACCGAGCCGTCATCGAACTTGGAAGGGGGAGGCCTCGCGGCCTCCCCCTTTTTTGCGTTAAAGGCGGCATTTGCTCTATCTGTTTTAGGGGTGTTCGGATTGACTTTAGTCGAGGGCATCGTTGTCGTCCGCGGTGAGGTAGAGCCGATCTTCTTGCTTATGTCACTTTCTGGTGGCGCTCAGTTGGCTCCAGGGTTCTGTCGCCACGTTTATCCGGACGGATCTTTTGCTCCTTATTTCCAGTAAATCAATTAAGGGGCATTGTTTCAATCAAATTCACTCCACCTGCGGGGGCTCTATCTAATTAGTGATAGAGCCCCCGCAGGCGTTTATAGGTTTGTTAACGTTGTCCTTCAATTTATGACGGGTTAATTAGCGGAGACCAACGAGGGTATAAAGATGCTATGTCTACAGTGGACAGCAAGATTCCCGAGGTCATACGGTCTGTCCAAGGTTTATGACCATATGTGTGACTCTGAGCATCTCGGAGCCCAGTTAATTCATTTGTGAACAAAATATGGAGTGCGCGATTCCCGCCCGCGGGGCCCCTCCGGTCTGGCAATATATCTCCTTGCCGCGCGGCCCGGTGGAACCGGATCAGCCGCGGGGCGTGCACCTTGAGAACCGGATACTGCGAGGATGGACACATCGAGTGTCGCATCCGGGC
>NZ_JBBNLM010000054.1:0-833 GCF_040092475.1 Collinsella sp. CLA-ER-H10 | reverse complement strand
CAGGTGAACTGAACCGCAATCCGATCCATCATTGTCGAGAAGATCGAACGAATTCGGGTCGCTCGTTGCGGCCAAACGACCACTCAGACAAGAGCCATCGTCATTACAGATTTGCCATTCCATGTCTTCGCCTGCAAGAATCGCCATAGACGGCCTGGTCGCGCCATCGTTGACATACATCCCGTCTATGCCAAACCCATTTTCAGCGCCATCGATGAACGACTGCTCGGACCTATACCTCGCAAATGATGCACATAGCACCATTGCAAGACAAAGTACAAAGCCAACAATCGCTATCTTTGCATAGCTCCTGCCTATCATGTCATTCACCTCCTTCGTATGTATCGAGGTATTCCTGCTTGAGCGTCTGCGAGGACGACTTGATCTTTTCCACGAGCGTGCCGGCCTCGATGAAGTAGAACGAGTTGGTGAGGTCTGCCAGGTCGTCGAGCAGATGGCTTGAAATGAGCACGCTGCGTCCCCGCGCCACTTCGCTGCGCATCGCGTCGCAGGAGGTTTTCCGCTTTCCCGGATCGAGGCCGTTCAGCGGTTCATCGAGGATGAGGTACGGGCAACCGGTCGATATCGCCATGGCAAGCTTTACCTGCTGCTTCATTCCTGTCGAGAGTTTACGGGTCGGCTTGTCGAGATATGGGGAGATTCCGAGGGAGCTGCAGAGCGAGTCGATGTCGGCGGCCGATTTCCACGCCTCCCTAACGAAAGCAAGGTGCTCGATGGCCGATAGCGTGGGATAGAGATCCGCGCTGCCCGAAGAGCTCAGGTAGACGAGTTCTGCAAATTCGGCTGATCGACGCTGGCAGATTCCGTCTGCC
>NZ_JBBNLM010000053.1:0-840 GCF_040092475.1 Collinsella sp. CLA-ER-H10 | reverse complement strand
CCATTACAGTCGAAATTGTCAGCCCGGGACCGTCTCGGGCTACGATTGAGGCGCGCCCAGAACGGGCCGCCGACCGGGCGCCCGCGCACGGCCGAACGTCCCTGCCCCCGAGAGGGCCTGTTGGGTGCTGCCGGCGCGGGACGCGCCGCCCCCGACGGCTGATAGGAAAGTGCCGGGCAGGCGCCGCGGCTGGTAATGTGAGTGCCGAGGGGGAGGCCATCCGGTCGAACGACTACCGGAAGGATACCACCGTGAAAGCGCCATCCACCAGACCCGCGGCCGTGCTCGGCCTGGACGTCGGCAAGTCGTCGCACTGGGCCTGCCTGATCGACCGCGACGGGGAGGTGCTGGCCAGCGCCCCCGTCCGCAACAGGGAGGCCGAGCTCGACGCGCTGTTCGCCTCCGCGCCCGCCGGCACGCTCGTCGTCGTCGACCAGTTCCGCAACATAGGGTCCCTCGCCGTGAGGCGGGCCCGCGCCGCGGGGCTCGGGGTCGCCCACCTGCCCGGGCTCGCCGCCAGCCGCGCCGCGGGCCTGTTCGCCGGCGAGGCCAAGACCGACGAGCGCGACGCCGCGGTGATCGCGCGGACCGCCCTGGGCGTGCCGGACTCCCTGTCGGGGGTCCCGGGCCGCGGCGAGGCCCTCGAGGCCGCCCGCGCCCTCTCGTCGCAGCGCGACCACGTCGTCGCCTGCGCGACCAGGGACAAGAACCGCCTGCGCGCGGTGCTGCTCGAGTCCTGCCCGGCCCTCGAGGCCGCGGTCGACCTGTCGGACCGGCGGTGGCTGGAGCTGCTCGCCGGGTTCGGCGGGGCGTGGGGGATCGCCCGCTCCGGGGCCGAGG
>NZ_JBBNLM010000052.1:0-856 GCF_040092475.1 Collinsella sp. CLA-ER-H10 | reverse complement strand
CGTCTTCCTGATGGGCGTCGGCGGCACCTGGGACGAGTTCATGCAGCTCGAGTACCTCATGAACAAGTTCGGCGACCGCGACCTCGAGGTCTACCTGATCCACGCCGCCGAGTGGAACGTCATGGGCCACAAGCGCATGACCGACAGGTCCGTCGTGCTGACCGCCTCCGAGTCCGGCACCACCCCCGAGGTGCTCGAGGCCGTCGGCAAGATGAGGGAGATGGGCGTGCGCGTCTTCGCCATGACCAACCCCGAGGGCAAGATCGGCCAGGCCGTGGGCGCCGAGAACTGCGTCATGATGGCCTCCGACCACGGCGCCGGCGGCTGCGAGAAGGGCTACTACCTCGCCGACTGCTTCGGCCTGCGCCTGCTCAACCGCCGCGGCTGCTTCCCCAAGTTCGACCTGTTCATCGAGCAGACGAAGGACGTCTGGAAGGACATGCTCGACATCCGCAAGCGCTTCGAGCCGCGCGCCGAGGAGCTCGCCAGGAAGTACGCGCTGGCCGACTACACCATGTTCATCGGCTCGGGCGCGCTGTGGGGCGAGACCATCCTGTACTCCATGTGCCTGCTCGAGGAGATGCAGTGGAAGCGCATCCGCCACATCACCTCGCACGACTTCTTCCACGGCACGCTCGAGCTGCTCGAGCCCGGCGTCCCGGTGTTCCTGTTCATGGGAGAGGACGAGTGCCGCGCCCTCGACGAGCGCGTCCGCGCCTTCCTCACCAGCGGCGTGACCGGCGACGAGGACTACGTCATCATCGACACCGCCGAGTACGCGATCCCGGGCCTGGACGACGACTTCCGCGTCATCGTGTCGCCGTGGATCCTGTCCGTGCTGACCACCGACCGCCTC
>NZ_JBBNLM010000051.1:0-868 GCF_040092475.1 Collinsella sp. CLA-ER-H10 | reverse complement strand
CGTCGAGTGGGCGCGGCTTGAGGCGGAGGCCAGGAAGATGCTCGAGTCCGGCCTCGAGCTTGCGGACAGGGTCGAGGCGGCATAGGATATCAACCGTATTCCAGATTCCAGGACGCCGGGCCGACTCACTTCGGATCGGGCGCTACACCAACTTTCTCGACATTACCTTCAGTGTTCCTGGCGGCGAGTAAAAGAGCGGGCTAACTTGAACACTATTATCATCACGAGGAATAAAATCCAAATGCGGGCAGTAGCTCTGTGCTAACTTTCGGTGTCGTTCTTTGCGGCTTGCAATATACATATTGATGTCGAATTTGATGCCAAAATGCAAGATCGCAATTATTGCAAGAACGAATATTACAACGAGAAAGACCATCACTCCGTATCTCTCTATTAGTAATTTTGAAACAGAGTCGCTCATTTCACACTCCTTTTGTTGTGTAGAGATATTTCGAATGTGGGCAGTTGACCGGAATGTTCAATTCCGGTCAACGCCTTGAATATGCCATCTCAAATTGATTGGAAACGCCATGGGGGGCTAGGGACGACCATACTTAGTCTATCCGATAATTCCAGGAAGAATAGGGGCGATGAGTACGCCCAGCTTCGTTACGTTCTCAATAAACGTAGCCCCTTCGTTGATGCCCTTTAGGGTGTTCCATAGCGACTTTAGTATTGACGGTTTAGGCTGCGGAGTCTCAAAAACGTCTTTCATCGCGGCGATTGCATCCGCAGCAATTGTTGTTAGCGCCGGGCGATTTTAGCCGCTAATAGTCAAACTATTTTGACCAATCCCGGTCACCGAATAATGGCCACCGTGCCTCCCCGCCGCCACTACGCTGGTGGTGCCAACACGCCGGCGTTAGGA
>NZ_JBBNLM010000050.1:0-818 GCF_040092475.1 Collinsella sp. CLA-ER-H10 | reverse complement strand
GTTGGGGTGGATGGAGGCGTCGTCGCCCTTGATGTCAAAGTGATATTCGAGGCCCTGCTCGTGCGCGAGGTCGAAGGCTTGCTTGATGTTCTCGTCATCGGTATCAAGGCCTAGGATGCCCGCGACGGGGGTATCTCCTAGAGGTACTCTTCTCCGAGGGCAGTCTATCATCGAGTACGTCCTGATCATCGCCGTCATAGGCCTGGTGATCGTGTTCGCCGGACCCGACGTGGCGGGCGCCATCCGCAACCAGTTCAACCTGGTCGGCAACACGGTGAATAGCGGTGCCAGCGCTGGCACGGAGGGCGGCGGAGCATCCGGTGGAGGTTCTACCGGGGCCGACTCCGCGACCGTCCAGGCGGCCATCGCCAAGGACGCGAAGGACTGGACCTTGGACGAGCAGAAGGCCGTGGCCGAGGACATCGCCGCGAAGGGCGAGGCATCGCCGGCGTACGCCAAGGCGAAGGCCGCCATGGATGCCGGCACCAAGTTCACGATGAAGCTCACCGACGGCAAGACGCTCGAGTATAAGATTATCGGCATCAACCATGATGATTTGGCCGACGGCTCGGGCAAGGCTGGTCTTACGTTCTTGACCAAGAACGAAGCAATTGGCAAATATCTCATGAATGCCGATAATACCGCCGTCGGCGGATGGGAGAAGTGCGAGCTCCGCGCGAAGATGAACTCCGGCGAGATCTGGAACCTGATGCCCTCAGACTTCCAGTCCAAGGTGAAACCGGTCAGGAAGCTGACGAATAACGTCGACGGAGCCGACAAGAATGCCGCCATCACAGCAACAACCGACAAACTGTTCC
>NZ_JBBNLM010000004.1:0-137055 GCF_040092475.1 Collinsella sp. CLA-ER-H10 | reverse complement strand
AGAGAGTTCGCGGATTTCTCTGCTCGAATGCGACGGGACTTTGTTGCGTGCTATATTTCCAGTCTTCTTTTATCGACAACCTGCTCAGTGATAATTGCCGTTTGGGTTCAGTTGATTCTTACGCAAAACACTGCGGTTGATGGGGGGCTTGGACTATCGATCCTGTATTCCCTTCCCGGGCTATATGTGATCTTGTGCGCTTTGCCGCCTTTTTATGCGAGCGGCGAGAGCAAAAAGGCAGAGCGCCTGATAACGGTTCTTATTGGCGGCGCGGAGATTGTTCTTTGTGGAATAGTGCTTGAAGGTTCGGCTGCCTCTTATGCGATGATTGGACTGATGATTCTGTTCTGTGCGTTTGAGATTGTGTCACAGGTAAGGGATAGCCGGTCCTTATGAGTTGAATTACGCGCGTGCGGATATAAAGGGTGGCATGTTAAGCTGGTCGTTTTCTCGTTCTGGGACATTTGCAGTAGGATGAGTGGGACTAGGCGCGCTGCGGTGTGACGGTGGCGGTTGAGACTTGTATCGCTGCAAATCCGCTGATGCACATTTTGCTATTGGGCTTGAAGGTGGGACCGACAGGCCTTTGTTTGGGTTGTTCTGGTCGTCCAACGCGTGTTGCACGGCTTTATATTGTTACCCTCGTTCGGCGCTCCGTTGGAGCATTTCCTGGTTTGTCGGCATCATGACTTGGCCAAGTGACACGCTTGCCGGGACGGTTGTAACGCCGCGCCGGTTCCGTGTGCTCCTTCGTTGTTGGCCTGTCCAGCCGGGGGCGGATTCGGCCTCATGTTGTGGCGCACGGCCTTCAGGGGCTTCCCCTGGTGAGTTATGTTCGTCCGTATGGGTAAGGGTTGGGTTGAGCTGACAATCCCGTGTCGGAAGGGGCTTGGACCATGCGCGCGATGACAGAGATTGAGTGGCTGGACGGCCGTGTGACGAAGGTGCCGGAGCTCGCCCTGGGCGATGCGTTCGGCGAGAGCGTCCAGGCGGAGCTCGATTTCGGGTTCGACGATGTGTTGGAGGGCCTTTGGGTCGAGGTGCGCCATCATGAGCCGGATGAGGACTCGGACGGCGACCCGCGCGGGAGGGGCTGCGCACTGTACGCGGACTGCCGGTACAGCCTGGTCGAACCGTCGGACCTCGACCGTGTCTTCTGCATCCTTTACGAGGGGCAGCCGAGGGTCTGCCGCGTCGCGGGGGAGCTCGTGAACCTTTCGCGGGCCTGCGCGTTGTCCTGCCTCATGCTCGGATCTCCCTACCCGCCAGGCGCCCTCGAGGCCCTAGCCGCGTGCGCTCGATACCTCTGCGGTCCGGCTTTCACATCCGACCTCGCCGCCCGCGCCCGCGCCGCGGGGGAGCTAGGGCCCCCATGTGTCGGGACCTCATTCAGGGCATCGACTGCATCCGGCCTTTGGCATTCGCCGCCCCGCCCTCCGGTCCCGCCCGGCCGACGGGTTTCCCGTCTACGGCAAGACGATCGCACTTATATATATGTGTGCATTCCCGGATCGGGAATATGTTTCGGCATACTCCGCCACAGGGCTACACCCGCAGCGCACTACATCGCTACGCGGCTACACGCCTACAGGGCTACACGCCGCCGCCCGGCCGAACGGCGGGAGGGTCGCCCATGGACGCCCTCGGGCCATGCTCTTATTTTTGAGAGAGGTGCCGTCAGGGCCTCCCGAAAGCCGTCTGCATTTGCAGGCCTTTTTGCGAAATTGTGCGGCGCGGCTGAAAATCCACGCCTGAGACGCGGGACCCCATCTGCATTCCCGCGGACGCATTGCGCAATCATAAATAGATAGGCACGGGCATCCGCGTTCGCGGAAACCCGTGCCGTATTTGCGTAACCGAGAAGACCGGGTAGAATCTATTTAAACGCGTTTCCACATTCCCGTACTTGCACTACGGATTTGGGAAAGCGCATGCCTCAGCCTCTACTCGACCACGGTCGCCTCGGTCGGGATGGCCCCCAGCACTGCCGCGTACTCGGTGGGGTAGAGGCGGCTGATAGTCTGAACGTCGCGGATGAGGACGTTACGGTCGTCGGGCTCGGTGATGCCGTAGCCGAACGCCTCGAGCGTCTCGATCGCCTCGCGGATCTTCTGCTGGAACATGGGGCCGGGGTCCACCCTCAGGCCGAGATAGCCGCGCCACAGGCTCGGCGACACGCGCAGCATGTTCTGGATCTTGGACATCGGCTCGATGTCGGCGTAGACGTTGAGCGTGACCATGGCGTCCTTGTGCCCCAGGATCGACTGCAGCGCCTTGATGTCGCCGCCGTGGCGGATCCACTGCGTCGCGAAGGTGTGGCGCAGGCCGTGGAACGTTATCAGCTCGTCGTTGGTGCCCATGAGGCCGTTGGTCTCCGAGAACGTCTTGAACGCCCTGCGGATGTAGCTGGTGGTGGCGAAGGAGCCGTTCGGCCGCGACACGACGTAGCTGTCCGCGAGGTCGCGCAGGCCGAGGGTCGACGCCTCCCGGAGCCTCTGCGAATCGATCTCGTGTATCTCCTTCAGGAAGGGGAGCAGGCCCACCGGGTCGATGGGGATCGTCCTCAGGTCGTGGTTCTTGGTGTCCTTGATGAAGGAGCCCCTGTCCTTGACGTAGGCCACGGAGTGCCTGACCGTGATGAGCCCCGACTCGAAGTCGACGTCGCACCAGCGCAGGCCGCAGACCTCGCCGATGCGCATCCCGGTGTGCAGGGCGAGCACGACCGCCCGCCTGAAGGTCGAGTCCGACATCATCGACGTCACCGAGTTGAGCTTCGGCACGAGGTCGGAGCGCAGCGCGTTCCTGGGCCTGGCGATGACCCTGGGCGCGAGGGCGCCGTCGAACGGGTTCCTCCCGATCGTGTCGTTGCTCCGCTTGAGGAGCACGGCGTAGAGCCGGTTGCCGAGCTTGAATGACTTGTTGAGCGTGTCCGGCGCCGTGCCTAGGGCGATCCTGCGCCTCGACCACGCGTTGACGTCGTCGGTCGTTACCTCGTTCACGGGGACCAGACCCAGCTCGTCTCGCTCGATGTGCAGGGCGCTGTAGTGGTAGTCGTCGCGGGTCGTCGGGGTGATCCTGTTCATCTCCAGGCAGAAGTCGATGAACTTCTCGAGCGCCTCGGAGAGCGGCAGCGCGGCGTAGTCATCCCGCAGTTCGGCGGGAAGCCCGGCGCCGATAGCGGCCCTCGCCTCCTCGGCCTCGGCGAGTTCCAGCTCGACCTCCGACCTGAATTCCGCGAGGACGCGCATCGCCGCCGCCTTTCCCCGCGTGCTCTGCTTCAGGCAGGGCACGCCGGTGTTCCTGGTCCTCTGGACCTTCTTCCCGGTCATCTCGTCGGCCACCGTCACGACAGCCTGCCATTTGCCCTTGTTCTTCCTCACGCCGCCGGCTCCGCATACGCGTAAGGTTTTATTGCTGCATTTCTCGTTCTGCATGTCTGCTCCTAAATCCGCAGTTGATTAGAAACAGATGGGCCCACCTGCGGGAAACCGGAGAGGCGACGATTCGGGGCTCCTACCCCCGTTGATTAAATCATCGGCTGCACCGCGCTCCTCGAAGCCGATAATATGCTATCTGGACAGACCGCGCTGAGCTGGTAAAATTTACAAATACGGAAATGCGCTACTTGCGCTATCTGCGCGTGTTTTAACAAAATAAGCACAGGTCAGGGTCATTCTGACCCCGCTGGGGGTCAAGGGGTCGCTGGTTCGAATCCAGTCGTCCCGACCAGAAGTTTGCAGGTCAGGCACCTAGTGCCTGACCTTTTTTGTTTTTAATCACCATGATTATTTTGCTTAATGCAACAACGTTCCCGCTCGATGTAATCACCGAATCAAAACGTGTACACCAGCCACCAAAATCGACATTATTCGACTTGTTTGGAGGCTGATGTACACGAATGCAGAATCCCACACAGCCCAGAACCGCCCTCCACATGTCTGGACTCTCTATGGCTGCGCTGGATAGACATCGCCGGAACGGGTATAGTATCGAAAGTGTTGTCGTTAACCAGCGGGGGAGTCCTGTGGGCATCAAAAAGAAGATCAAAAAGGAGCTTATCGGCACTTCCGATTACCCGTCGAATAAGATCTTTACGATCTCCAATTTCATCACCTTTACGCGCCTGATCCTCACCCTGGTATTTCTGTACCTGTTTGTGACGGATAACAACCGCGTCATCGCCATCGTTATCTACGCCGTTGCCGCCTCCACCGACTGGATGGACGGTCAGATCGCCCGCATGACTAAGACGGTCTCATGGCTCGGCAAGGTCATGGATCCCATTTGCGACCGCGCGCTGCTGTTCACCGGCGTACTTGGGCTGGTGGTCCGCGGAGAGCTGCCCATCTGGGTCTGCGTGCTCATTATTGGCCGCGACATCTATCTGGGCATCGGCACGCTTATCGTGCGTCATTATCATCGTCGCCCCATCGATGTCGTCTTCCCCGGAAAGATTGCCACAGCGCTGCTCATGACCGGATTCTCGCTCATGCTGCTCGGTTTCCCCGTTATTGACGGCCTGCATCTTTTACCTTCAACCCTTAAGGCCTTCCCGGGCCTCAACGGAAGCTCGGTGCCCCTCGGCATCTTCTTTGTGTACGGCGGCGTGATCTTCTCCATGCTCACGGCTGTCATCTACTCCATTAAGGGCGGAGCGGCCATTAAACAGGCTCTCACGCATCCCGAGGACGAGGACATCGACTTTCTGAACCCTGAAATCGAAGACTGATTCGTTGGGGTATGATTACGTACGGTTCATTATTTGCGGCACGTCCGCGATAAGTTAGGGGTTGTCATGGACAACATGGTTAACAATATGCCTCAGAATGATAAGACTGCTGACGCTACCTGCGTATTCCGCGTGCCTTCAAGCGACGTCACCGTTCCCGACCTCATGGCCAACGTGCGCATCACCGCCCCCGTTCTGTCCATCGTCAAGGGTCCGCAGACTGGTGCCGCTTTTGAGCTCGAGGATGACGTGACCACCATTGGCCGCGATCCCGCGAACGGCATCTTCCTCAATGACATGACCGTTTCGCGCAGCCACGCGCGCATTATTCGCGAGGGCCTCGGCGCTCGCATCGAGGACTTGGGCTCGCTCAATGGCACCTGGGTCGACGGTGCCATCGTCAATGCAGCCCCGCTGCACGACGGTTCTTCCGTCCAGATCGGTACGTTTACGCTCATCTACCACGAGAGCACGCCGGAGCGCATCGAAACCGGTGAGTAGGGCATGGCCGAACGCAACTATCTGAGTATCGGCCAAGTCGTCAACCTACTTCGAGGCGCATACCCCGATCTTTCGAACTCAAAAATTAGATTTCTAGAGGATGAGGGGCTCATTACCCCTCATCGTACGCCTAAGGGATACCGTCAGTACTCCAAGGAGGACGTTGATCGCCTGGAGGTCATTCTGCACCTGCAGAAGACCCGCTATATGCCACTCAACGTGATTAAGCAGCGCTTGGAAAACGCCACGGACCTGTCAACGCTCGCTTACGAGGTGGGCTTGCTGTCCGATGTTCCGCTCAAGACGGAGCCCAAGGAGACTAAGCAAAAGCTGCATCCTATCGAGACCATTCCCGATATGCTGGGCGTCGAGATTTCGTTTATCCGCTCGCTCGCCGAGAACGACCTCATTCGCATCATCAAGAGTCCGCAAAATCGTGAGCTCGTCGATGGTCGCGATTTCCCGATCATCCGCTACTGCTCCGAGCTGTCACGCTTCCATATCGAGCCGCGCAACCTGCGTCAGTACGTGTCTTCCGCCAACCGCGAGTCCTCGATGTTTGAGCAGGTGCTCGTGAGCATGCTCGGCATGGACACCTCCGATGACGAGCGCGACGCCAAGCTCGAGCGTGCGTTTAAGAAGCTTCACGACCTGACGGAGGGCGTGCACACCGCGCTGCTCAAGAACCGCGTTTTTGAGTCGCTCAACGCCGTGGTCGAGGACGCCGACATCGATGCACTCGATGAGGAAATCACTCGCTCCGAGTCAACCAAGGCCAAAAACGAAGAGATAGGCGCGCCGGCTTCGCACGAGGATTCCCTCGTAAAGCCGCTCAAGGTCGTCACCCCTTCGCAATCCGGCACCGCCACCGCGGGCAAATAACAGCTGCCGCTTATCCGGCAACCCATTGAAAGGTCATGCAATGTACGACTTCGAATCTCAAATCGTCGACATCCCCGACTATCCCGAGCCCGGAGTCATCTTTAAAGACATCACGCCGCTCTTTGGCAATCCCGAGGCGCTCAAAGCCATGACCGATGCCCTCGCCGAGCACTTTGCCGGCATGGGAATCACCAAGGTCGTGGGTCCCGAGGCTCGCGGCTTTATGGTTGGCGTACCGGTGGCTGTAGCCCTTGGCGCCGGCTTTGTTCCCGCACGTAAACCTGGCAAGCTACCGCGCGAGACCGTAAGTCAGAGCTACGAGCTCGAGTACGGCACCGATTCAATTGAGATCCATGCCGACGCTATCAGCTCTAAAGATACCGTGTTGATTCTGGACGACTTGGTCGCGACGGGCGGAACCGTCGAGGCAACAGGTAAACTGGTGCGAGATATGGGCGCAAAGCTTGTCGGTTACGGTTGTATCCTTGAGCTTGCGTTTCTCAACCCGCGCGAGAAGCTCACACCGTCTAATGACGATGTGGAGCTCTTTAGCCTGGTGACGGTGGACTAGCCGTTACCCTTAGTTACTGGAAAGGAAGCTACATGCGCACAGCAAACACGCACAAAAACATGGCACGCTGCGCTGCTACGGCAACCCTCGCTTGTGTTTTGGGCTTGGGCCTCGCGGCTCCTGCCTACGCCGATACCGCATCCGACCTTGCCGCTGCTCGTACGAAGCTCGAGCAGATCGGTACCCAAACTCAGCAGATTTACGATGAGCTCGCCACGCAGACGCAGGCGCTCGATCAGACTGCTGGCGAGATCACGCAAAAGCAGCAGGAGATCGCCGATGGTCAGGCCAAGCTCTCGACCTATGTCGCCGGCGAGTACAAAACCGGCGGTCTGAGCCTGCTTCAGGTTCTGACGGGCGTCGATGACCTGAGCGATATGCTCAACCGTCTGTTCTACTACGGCAAAGTTTCCGATAAGCAGGCTCAGACCATTCAAGAGGTCAAGGAGCTCAAACAGCAGCTCACCGATAAGCAGGCCGAGCAGGAAAAGAACGTCGCCACCACGCAAAAGAAGGTCGACGAGCTTAACGCCCAGCAGGCTGAAGCACAGAACGTCGTAAACTCTCTGGATTCACAGCTGCAGGCTGAGCTTGCCGCTGAGGCCGAGGCCAATGCCGCGCTGCAGGCCGGCATCAACGCCAGTACCGCCGAGAAGGCCACGGTGAGCAACGAGACTGCCGGTGCGACCGAGAACACCAACAACGGTGGCCAGACCAGCAATAACAACAACCAGGGCGGCAACACTCCGGCTCCTACGCCGGCACCTGCTCCGACACCGCAGCCCTCCACGCCTGCCCCGGCTCCGACGCCTTCTGCTCCGAGCCAGTCCGTCGATGGCGGTTCTGTTGTCTCGCGTGCATACAGCAAGCTTGGTTGCGCCTATTCCTGGGGCGGAATTGGCCCGAACAGTTTCGACTGCTCTGGTTTTGTTAGCTATTGCCTCACTGGTCGCTATTGCCGCCTGGGCACCACGGGCACCTTTATGGGCTGGACGCGTGTGTCCGATCCGCAGCCCGGTGACGTTGTGGTCAACTCGTACCACACCGGCATTTACATCGGTGGTGGTCAGATGATTCATGCTTCCGACTACAACACGGGTGTTATCATCAGCTCCGTTGCCGCCGGCATGAACAACAACTACATTTTCGTGCGCTACTAAGTATTCAGATAAAGCAAACGGATATGGACCTCGTGGCTTTGAGTCATGGGGTCCATTCTTTTGCCTTTAGTGCAGTCCGCTATCTAGTTTTGAATACTAGATAGCGGCCCAATCGGTCTGCAAGATGGCTATAATTGAATGGGAACGATTAGAAAGGACCCTCTATGAGCTGGGCACTTATCTCCGATTCAAGCTGCAACCTCCGCGATTGGCAACCGATCGCACCCCATACCACCTTTGCATTTGCTCCCCTCAAAATTCGAGTGGGGGAGCGTGAATTCGTCGATGACCTTTCGCTCGATGTTCATGAGCTCAACTGCGCTGTTCAGGCGGAGACGAATGCCTCTTCGAGCGCTTGTCCCAGCGTGGGGGAGTGGGCCGAACTCTTCAAATTGGCAGACAAGACCATCTGCATGCCGATCTCTGAGGGCGTGTCGGGCAGCTACAACGCGGCAGCCACGGCTCGCGATATGGTTCTTGCCGAGGAGCCCGACCGACAGATTCATCTAGTCAATTCACGCGCAGCTGGCGGCAAAATGGACCTCATTTTCTTGCTGTTCGACCGCTATCTTGCAAGCAATCCGAATGTCTCATTCGAGGATGCTTGCGCATACTTCGATAGCCTTGAACAGAACAGCAAAATCCTCTTCAGTTTGTGCAATTACGAAAACCTCGCCAAAGCCGGACGTATCCCTAAGGCAGCCGGCGTCATTGCCAACAAGCTCAATATCCGCATTTTGGGCACGGCGAGTGAGGCCGGTAAAATCGAACTCGTCGGGCACACGCGTGGCGAAAAGAAGATGCTCAACAAGATCATCGACACTATGGAAGCCGAGGGCTTTACGGGCGGTGAGGTCATCATCGATCACGTTGAGAACGAAGCTGGAGCCCAGGCGCTTACTGATCGCATAGTCGAACATTGGCCCTGCTCCAAGACCATCATCATGCCCTGCAACGGCCTGGATTCCTATTACGCCGAGATGCACGGCCTGATCATCGGCTACGGCATGGGCGTAGCTTCGGGCAAATAAAGTCCAACCAAGCAAAAAAACGGGCGGGACAAAGCGACAGATGGCTCTTTGTCCCGCCCGTTTTATACGTCGGCTAGCTATTAAACCCGTTGAACTTGAGATAGCTCATCAAGTAAGCCTTCGAAACAAAGGATGAAACCGCGCTGCGCACAAGCAGCGACTCACGCGTTACCTGATGCGCCGTATCGGGAACCGGCGTCTGCTCGACGGAAAACGCCGAACGAATCGATGCCTCGAGCTGATCGACCACATAATCAAAGGCCGTCGGGGCATCGTAGCTCAAACGCTGAATGTTAAAGAGTGCCTGCACCGCAGCAATAGGTAGCACCTGCTTAAAGATGCAGATAGCGATCAGGCGGGCAATCTGCTCGCGGCCATATTGCTTTTTGACCGGAGCAGGCACCAGGCCGACCTTCACGTAGTTATTGATCATCGATGGCGTAATGACAGGCTGCTCAACGCAAATGGACAGCGGCTCCATCCACAGCGCAACATACTCAATAACCTGGTCGCGGTAGAGCGTCACATTGGGCAACTGGTTATAGCGCGGCAGACTCAACGTATTAAGTTTGCGCACGATATCGGACTGAATAAATGCATCGGGCAGCACAGTGGGCTGAATATCCTCAGGCTTAATGCTGACCGATGTATCGGACATCGGGATAACGCGTTTGGCGTGGTTCATAAGGATCCTCCGTTCATTAGCTATATTGTATTCTAGGTTATCTAGTTTTGCATACCATATAGCCGGCAAGTAAAAGTGGTTGGACAGCACATTGATGCACCGTCCAACCACTTTGTTTTAAAGATAGCAACCTTACATAAGATATATTATCGTACTTATCCACGGAGAAACGCGTATACGCTCGTTGCCGCTATGGCTCCATCAGAAACGGCAGTCACAACCTGGCGTAAACGCTTGGAACGGATGTCGCCAGCGGCAAATAGACCTGGCGTGCGGGTCGCCATGGAATCATCAGTAACAATACCGCCGTCCGGCGCCAGATCGACTAGATGCTCAACGAGCTCGGAATGGGGCTGCGTTCCGGTAAAGACAAAGATACCAAACGAGCCAGGGACAAATGACTCGGTGTGAGTTTCCCCGGATGCATTGTCCTTAAAGGTAATCGTCGTTGGCATGGCTTCGCCCGAGAGCTCGACAATACTAGTTTGGTACCTAACTGAAATATTATCTTTTGCAAGAACTTTTTGAACCACACCATCGGGGGCACGGAACTGATCGCGGCGCAAAACGATGGTCACGCTGCTGGCGATTTCTGACAAGAACAGAGCTTCCTCGCAGGCAGCATTGCCGCCGCCGATGACAAAAACCTGCTTGCCGCGAAAGAACATGCCGTCGCACGTCGCGCAATACGAAACGCCGCGACCGCGATACGCATCCTCGCCAACAAAACCAGCAGATCGCGGCGTGGCACCCATGCAAGCGATAACGCTCGAGGCCGACGTATCGCCCAAATCGTGATGCACCGTAAACAGCGCTGCATCGGCATCGTAATCGATACCCGTAACCATGCTCCATGTAACCTGTGCTCCCAGGCCCTCTGCATGCTGCTGAAAACGCTCACCGAGTTCGGCGCCACTCAAGAGCGGAATGCCCGGATAGTTCTCGACTTCATTGGTCGTGGCGATCTGCCCTCCCGACATGCCCTGTTCAATCACGGTCGTCGTTAGGTTGGAGCGCGCCGCATAAATGGCCGCAGCATAGCCCGCAGGGCCGCCACCGATAATCGCAACATCGATCGGCTGATGGGTAGTCATGAAGAGACCTCCTGTCGAAAGATTGGCGTTCTTTGCGCTCATACCCAAATTTACGTGAACATGACACTCATGCACTACAATGATAAATCGCGTAACAAAGCTGAAGGGGAGTTATCGATGGATCAAACGCAGATGAGCAATAGCGCTCCCCTGCCCATGCAAGCCACTCCCCAACCGGAGCAAATGACCGTTTCACCTGCACAAAAACCCCTAGTAACCATTGTGCACGCATCGGTTGGATCGGGCCACAAAGCCGCCGCCAACGCGATTGCACAAGCATTTGAACTTATCCGCGGCACCAAGGGAATCCCTGAGGATATTGAAATAGAAGTGCTCGATATCCTTGATTTTGGACGTATTAAATTCGACGGCAATAAGACCGCGGCTTCTTTTACGGGAGCCACACGCCCCATTTACGACCTGACCTGGCGATATACGCTTACGGGACATCTTCTCTGGGGTGGCGGCACGGCATGGTCGCGTATTATGTTCCCCGCCTTCAACGAATATATTCGTCGCCGCAGGCCTATAGCCGTGGTCGCAACGCACATCACAGCAGCCAATGTTGCCGTGGGCGCCCGCGTAATTACGGGTATCGATTACCCGGTCATCTGTGTGCCGACCGATTACGAAGTCGAAGGCTTTTGGCCCCACAAGGACACCGACCTATTCTGTGTAGCCAACGAGTTTATGGCCGAAACGCTGCGCCCGCGCAAGGTTCCCGAGTCAAAGATCCGCATAACGGGCATCCCCATCCGAGCCGGTTTCGATTCAGATTACAAACGCGAAGATGAGCTCAGCAAGTTCAATCTCCCCATAGACAAAACCGTCGTATTGGTGATGGCCGGTGCCAGTTTACCCCAACCATACGTGCGTTTCCGCGCCGCGATGGACCACACGCTCCCCTTCTTACGCAGCTTTGAGGACATGCACTTTGTCTTTTTACCGGGCAAGGATAAAGAATACGCCACCCGACTCAAGACGCTCTTCGACGCCATGAAGCTCGAAAACGTCACGGTTCTAGACTACGTGGACGACATGGCGGCCCTCATGCACGGCTGCGACCTGGCAATTCTCAAATCGGGCGGACTCACCGTCACCGAGTGCCTGTGCGCGCATCTGCCGATGATCCTGCTGGGCAAGTCCTATGGCCAGGAAAAGGCAAACACCACGATGCTCACCGGCATGGGCGCCAGCATGCATGTCACCACCGCACGAGAACTCATCGTGACGTTGCGCCATCTCCACGATCATCCGGAGTCGCTCAAGGCACTGCTCATCAATGGCGAAGTCCTGCGCCGTCCACACGCAGCCGAGGACATCGCCATCGCCACCATGGAGCTTGCAGGTAAGCCCCAAAAACGTAAACGAGCCTTCTGCCGCTTCTACTGGGGAGGAAAGCCCGCGCATATCCGCTAGTCGAATGTCCGCCGCTCTGCCGGAGCCGCCCTTATATCATTCCATGCTCAAACATTCTCGCTTCGCTGCGAAACTGCGCGTGGAACGATATAAGGGCGGCTCCGGCAGAGCGGCTGCGTTTACTTACTAGCAGCTACTTCGGTATCCCCTCCATTAGAACCTGCAAAGGTAAAACAGGAAAATATAAATACAGTAAGCCGATGCGACAAAGGGACAGCCCCTTTGTCGCATCGGCTTACTAGAAAAGTAAATATTGTTTCAAGCGAGTAGCCGCCCGCCCGGGGCTTACCTATATCGTTCCACGCGCAGTTTCGCAGCGAGCGAAGCGACGCGAGAATGTTTGAGCATGGAATGATATAGGTAAGCCCCGGGCGGGAGGGATACGAGCGCCCCTAGGCGACGCCGCTGGAGCCGAAGCCTCCGTTGCCTCGGTCGGTTTCGTCTAGTTCTTCTACTTCTATGAGGTTGACCGTGGGGACTTCTTGGATGACGAGTTGGGCTATGCGGTCGCCTTTGTTGATTTGGATGTTGTTGGAGGGATCCAGGTTGATGAGGATAACCTTGAGTTCTCCTCGGTAGTGGGCGTCGATGAGGCCCGGCGTATTGACTATAGACAGGCCCTGCTTGATGGCCAAACCGCTTCGGGGCTGGACGAAGCCGGCGTAGCCATCGGGCAGGGCGATGGCCAGCCCAGTAGAGACCAGACGGCGTTCGAAGGGCTTCAGAATGCAGTCCTCGTTGGAGCGCAAATCCAAGCCGGCATCGGTGGGATGGGCGTATTTGGGAAGCTCGACGGTGGGGTCGAGACGCTTTATGTTGACGGTAATGTTGGACATGGAATCACCTTAGCTTGTCGAGCTCTTGCAGAAACTCATCGACGTCTTTGAAATCGCGGTAGACCGAGGCAAAGCGGATGTACGCCACCTTGTCGATCTTGGCCAAGCGCTTGAGTACCATGTCACCCAACTCATGGGACGTAACGGCCGTCAGCGTGCGAGAGCGCAGCTCGACCTCGATGTCATCGATAATCTCATTGAGCTTCTTAGTGTCGATATCGCGCTTGATAGTGGCGCGCATCAAGCCGACGAGCAGCTTATTGCGATCGAACCGCTGCTTGGTTCCGTCCGACTTAATGACCTCGATTGGGTCTTCGCATCGTTCGAACGTTGTAAAGCGATAGTTACACGAGCAACATTCGCGGCGACGCTTAATGGTGTTATTTGACTCCTGCATACGGGAATCAACGACGCGGGTATGTGCCTTGCCGCATTTGGGACAGCGCATGGTACCTCCTCTTAAACGATAACAAGGGTACCATGCGCAGCGCGATAATGATTACGAACGAGCAGGAACCTTAAGATGCGCACCGGCGGCGAGCGAACCATGCTCCAGATGATTGACGTTACGGATCATGTCGGAAGTCTCTTGCGTGGAAAGGCCTTCGATTGGATATTCCTCGGCAAGCGACCAAAGAGAATCACCAGACTGAACGCGAATGGTCTCATAGGTAACGTTGGAAACGGACTCGGCATACGCGGCGTGACGAGCGCTAAAGACCGACGTAGCGAGGACAAAGAAGAGCGTAAGCGCAACGGCAACGGCGACAATCGTCGGAACCTTCAGGGCAACGCGGCCCGGCGCGGCTACAGCCTGCTGATTGCGAGCAGGCTTTACGGTCAAAGGCTGAAAGCCGGAGCAGCCACCCTGAACAACCGTAAAAGTGTATTCTGCAGACGTCTCGAGCTTAAGGGCGAGGTTTCCCTGGACCATATTCGTTGCGTTCATCATGTTCTCCTCTCGCGTGTTTTGCTGAGAACAGTTTTATCAAGCCGCGCGGACAAAAATGTCTAGCGCGAGAACGAATGTTCGGTTATTATTATCTTCGAACAGTTGTTCCTGTCAAGCAAAATTCGAACATTTGTTTGACATGGGTAGAGAGGATGCCCTGATGGCTCGCAAAATTACCAAGCGTCAGCAGCAAATTTACGACTTCATCAAGGAATATCAGCAGGAGAAGGGTTATCCGCCCAGCGTGCGCGAGATGGCTTCTGCCGTGGGCCTTTCCTCCCCCAGCACCGTGCACGCCCATCTATCTGCCCTGGAGGCGCGCGGGCTACTCAAGCGCGATGCCACCAAACCGCGCGCTCTGGAACTCTTTAACGAGGACGGTTCCTCTGTCTCAATTTCTAAATCTGACGAGACCACCGCACCTCGCGGAACGGTCTCACTACCGCTCGTTGGTCGCGTCGCGGCTGGGATTCCCATTCTGGCCGAGCAGAATATCGAAGACACATTTACTATCCCGACCGAAATCGCCACTGATCAGGGTTCCTTTATCCTTGAGGTGCATGGGAGCTCAATGATCAATGTCGGTATCTTCAATGGCGATTACATCATCGTCCGTGAACAAAAGAGTGCCATGAACGGCGAAATTGTCGTGGCTATGATTGATGGTTCAGCGACCGTCAAGACGTTCTACAAGGAGCAGGGACGCGTACGCCTGCAGCCTGAGAATGACACCATGGAGCCTATCTATGCAACGAATCCCGTTATCTTGGGCAAAGTCGTCGGCTTGATGCGCCGGTTCTCGTAATGCAAAAACGCATCACCATCTTTGATACCGTCCGCGGGCTTACGATGATTTCAATGGCAGGTTTTCACGCTTGCTACGATCTTGCCTACCTGTACGACTGGGATATGCCCTGGTTTACCCAGACTGTCTTTCAAGACATCTGGCGCGCCAGCATCAGCTGGGTATTTTTGTTTATCGCGGGTTGGATGTGCACCCTTTCGCGCAACAATATCAAACGTGCCGCCAAATACGCCTTAGCAGCACTCGTCGTCTGGTTGGCAACAACACTTGTCTCAGTTGACGATTCTGTTAATTTTGGCATCATCTACTGCATGGCCGCATGTACCGGCATCGTGGCGTTGACCGATCCCGTCCTTAAGAAGATATCGGCGAGATGGGGCATGTCCCTATGCCTTTTGTTGTTTGCCCTCACCTGGAGCATCCCCAAAACGATCTACCCTGTCCCCTACCTGGCGTGGCTGGGATTTCCGAGCCCTGGGTTTGTCTCAGGTGATTACTACCCCATCATCCCGTTTTTCTTTATGTATCTTGCAGGATACTTCGCCGCACACATAGCGAAGGGAATCGATAAGACCGTCCCTAGCTGGGCCTACGCCAATCCCATCCCGGAGCTCGCCAGCCTTGGACGTCACGCACTCCCCTTTTATCTACTGCATCAGCCCATTATTCTGGGCTTTTTGGAGCTCGTCTACTCGGTGCGATAACGCTTGAGCCGCGGCGCGATACGAGCCGGCAGCTTCGCAACAATACGAACGCCGCCCTCAAGATATTCCTCGTGCAAAAGGGTTCCCTGTTCATGCACCAGCGTGATGAGGGCGCCCTCGCGATACGGGATTTCAGCGGAGAGCAACACATCGGTGGCAGCCGCCTCGCGAGCAATACGGTCGACGAGATCGTCGAGTCCCTCGCCCGTCTGGGCCGAGAACAGCACGGCCTCGGGATAGCGACGACGGAAACTCAATCGATCAACGCTATCGAGAAGATCGATTTTATTGAACACCGTAAGCGTCAAACGCTCGCCGGCACCGATCTCGTCAAGAACGCGATCGACTGCCTCGAGCTGGCGCTCGTAGTCCTCGTCAGAGGCATCCACAACTTTAAGGATCAGATCGGCACCAAGAACCTCAGACAGCGTGGACTTAAAGGCATCAACGAGACCATGCGGTAGCTTTTGAATAAAGCCAACAGTATCGGTAATCGTCATGCCACGACCGCCGGGCAGGCGATACGAACGCGTCGTCGGGTCGAGCGTAGCAAACAGCTTGTCCTGCGAAAGCACCGTAGATCCGGTCAGACGATTGAGCAACGACGATTTACCCGCATTGGTATAACCGGCTAACGCGACGCGAAACGCCGGTGACTCAATGCGGCTCTTGGATTGAACATCGCGACGCTGTTCAACCTGCTTGAGCTCACGACGAAGCGCAGCGATCTTATTACGAATGAGGCGACGGTCGACCTCGAGCTGACTTTCGCCCTGACCAAAGCGTGAGCCGATGCCGCCGCGCGTCTGTTCCTTGGCGAGATGGCTCCACATGCCACGCAGACGAGGCAACAGATATTGAAGCTGTGCCAGCTGTACCTGTAGGCGTCCCTCACGCGTCTGAGCATGCAGGCCAAAAATATCCAAGATCAGTGCCGTACGATCGATAATCTTTACCGGCTCGCCCACGGCTTTCTCCAAATAGGATTGCTGCGAGGGCGTCAGGTCGTCGTCAAAAATAACGACATCGGCATCCATGCGATGCACCAGGCCGCACAGCTCTTCAACCTTACCGGAACCGATAAACGATTTAGGATACGGCTTTACCAAACGCTGTGACAAGCGTGCCACGCACTGGGCACCAGCCGTGTGGGTAAGACGCTCCAGCTCATCAAGCGAGCGATCGAGCGGCCATGCATTGTCGCGCCACTCAACACCAACTAATATGGCACGCTCGGGCTCGGGTGCCGTGGGAACAAGGGGGAAACGGGCCATTAGGCAGCCTCAATACGATGCAGGATGTCCTCAACGACCTCATCGATCGTAAACTCGTCCATATCAAACCACACGATACGGTCATCGCGCTTAAACCACGAAAGCTGACGTTTGGCATAGCGACGCGAACGCATCTTGATGAGTTCGCGAGCCTCATCCATAGAAATCACGCCATTGAAAGCATCAATGATCTCTTTATAGCCAATTGCCTGCATCGAAGTCAGGGCATCTCCCAGCCCCTGGTCCATAAGACCGCGAACCTCATCGACAAGACCCTGCTCAAACATCAGATCGACGCGCAGGTTAATGCGCTCGTAGAGCACCTCGCGATTACGCGTCAGACCAAACCATAGAGCATGATAATGCTCGCGCGGAACACTAAACTGACTTTTTTGCTGTGCATAGGAAATACCATCATCATGCATCTCGAGCGCACGAATCACACGGCGCACATTATGGGGATGAATAACAGCAGCCGATTCTGGGTCGCGCTCGGCAAGCAGGGCATGCAGCTCTTCCTCGCCAATACGCTCGGCAAGCTCCTGATAGCCCATACGACGATCGTCCTCAAGTTCACCCGAGGGAAAGTCCATCTCATCGAGGGCGGCCTTGAGATACAGCCCCGTACCTCCGCAAAAAACCGGCAGGCAACCCGAACCAAGGAGACGTTCAACATGCGCGCGAGCGTCAGCCTGATAAAGCGCAGCAGAATATGCCACACCCGGCTCTACAATGTCGACGAGACGCAGCGGCACCGTACACTCATCGGGCGCCATCTTTGCGGTACCGATGTCCATGCCGTGATAGATTTGCATCGCATCGCACGACAGCACTTCGGACGAAAGACGAGCTGCCAAACGGTCGGCAACATCACTCTTACCAACCGCCGTCGGACCGACGATCGCAACGGCGGAAAGTCCTGCCCTGGGAGAAACCATTAGCGCGGCTCGCCCACAACGGAGCCGGACAAATACCAGGTCTTGGCAACGTCAACGTCAACATCAACGATCTTGCCAACAAGCTGATCGATGCTGTAACCCTCGGGGATAGGCGCATGCACGGTCTGATTCTTGGGACTCTTGCCCAGCAGGACCGCGTCGTTCTTTTTACTCGTTCCCTCAATGAGCGCCGGCACCACAGTATGAAGCTCACCCTGGTTATACTCGTATGCCGTAGTCTCGATAACCTTAACCAGGCGGTTGAAACGCTCGAGAATAACCTCATGCGGCGTAGGATCGTCAATCTCTGCGGCCGGGGTACCGGCGCGCTTGGAATAGATGAAGGTATAGGCCTGAGCATAGCGGACCGTCTCGGCAAGTGAGAGCGTCTGCTCAAAGTCCTCTTCAGTCTCGCCCGGGAAGCCAACGATAATATCGGTCGAGAGCGCGATATCGGGCATGCGGTTGCGAATGCGATCGACCAGGCCCAGATAGTCCTCGCGTGTATAACGGCGATTCATCTCTTTGAGGATACGCGTGGAGCCCGACTGAACGGCCAAGTGAAGCTGCGGCATGACGGCGGGCGTCTCGGCCATGGCGTCGATGGTCTCGGGCAGCAGATCCTTAGGATGAGAAGAGGTAAAGAAGATGCGCTCCACACCCGTATCACCCACGGCACGCAGCAGATCGGCAAAACGCGGCTTGCCAAACAGATCGCGACCATATGAGTTAACGTTTTGGCCCAGCAGCGTAATCTCGCGCACGCCCTGGCGCACCAAACCGGTCACCTCGTCGACAATTTCCTCGAAGGGGCGGCTCTTTTCGCGACCGCGCACGTACGGCACGATGCAATAGGTACAGAAATTATTGCAGCCCGTCATAATGGGCACCCAGGCGTGATACTGGGTCTCGCGATGCCACGGCATGCTCATGGCATCCGTATCCTCATGCTCATTGGTGCGGATATGACGCTTGCCATCAAGGAACGCCTCGGCAATGAGCTCTGCCACATGTGCGATGGAATGCGTACCAAAGATGACATTGACGTTATCGACGTTGGTGAGCAGGCCCTCGCCATCGCGCTGCGCGATGCAACCACCAACGGCAACCACACGCTTGCCCGAAGGCGAAGGCGGCAGGCTTTTACAGGAATTGCACTGGCCGTACAGGCGAGTATCGGCGGCCTCGCGCACGCAGCATGTCATGAAGACAACAATATCGGCATGCTCGGGATCGAGCGCCATGAGGCAACCATACGAATCGAGCAGACCGCTCACGCGCTCGGAGTCGTGCTGATTCATCTGGCAGCCAAAGGTGCGGATAAAGTAGGTTTTACCGGCAAGAATATCGCGTACGGAACGCTGGTCCATGTGCATAAGTCCTAACGATGGAGAGGGGGGGCGAATCGAGGCAAGCAGAAGCTATGCCACAGGCTTAACATCATCCATGACGACGTTATCCATAGCAGCTCGATTGATCTGGTGAACGTAGATAGAAAGGCGAATGGCCGTGCGCGACTCCCCGTTAATGAGGATGTCGGAGAACACGGGCGCGCAGGAAATATCAAAACCGGTTGGAATCAAAAAACCGCGCGCGATAGCCACGGCCTTAATGGCCTGGTTGACAGCACCAGCGCCGACACACTGGATGTTGACGGGTACACCATCCTTGACCATGCCGGCGATGGCGCCGGCAACGGACGCGGGCGATGATTTGCTTGATACCTTCAGGCAATCCATGAAGAAACTCCTGCGTTTAAAAGTACGTTTTAACTGCAATAACTGTATCGTACCGAGTGGACTCGGTAAAGGCACTATTCCTCTTTGGCAAGATCGAAGGTCACAGTGATTCGATCACGCGAAACACGAATCTTTGGGTCGCCACAAAGGTTGAGATAGTACCGGGCGGCAAGGTCATTAAAGTCACGCTCCACAGCACGCGAAAACTGTGCCATGTCATCCTTGGCAATACGTAGCCCGCGACGATCCTTCGCAAGATCGACAGGAGCCGGCGCATGCGAGGACGAATCACGCTCGCGCAGCAGACGCGCGGTCACACCGCGAACGGGCTTAATCTGCCCTGCCAAAATGCGATGAGCAGTGCGCTCGGACATCTCAAGACCCAAACCCGAACAGATACGGATAAAGTCCTCGGCATCAGAGGCAAGGCCTAAACGATCGACAACCGGAAGCTCACTCTCGTCATCAATGAACAGGAGACGCGACGTATCGAGCCGACTTGACGCCTGAGCATAAAGGGTCGCGGCAATCTCAGACGGAGAACCAAGATAGACATCGCAACCACACAACTCCTCGAGCGCAAACTCACAAGCAGCGCGAATAATATTATGCGGGCCGCGAGCACAGACATAACGTCCGTCCTCATCCCTGACGGCCTGGGGCCAGCTGGACTGATCGGCACGCTCACTGAGGCGGTCGGCCGCAACGCTCACCTTAAAGGCCGAGCCAAGGTCGACACCAGACGTGACCACACGGGCCTCGTCAGTGTTCTGCTTGATCGAAAACAATGCCATGCCACGACCGTGAACGCCCCAACGGTCCATCTTCATGCTCTCGAGCTTGGAGGTAACGCGAGCATCGAAGATTCGCTCTTGCATATCCTGTGGAACGCCCGAACCGTTATCCAGAAAGACAAGCGTGCGGACGCCATCTTCCTTGGTCGTGGCGAGATAGACCTTGTCGGCACCAGCATCGCGAGCATTACGGAGCATTTCGATGACGATATCCTCGACATGCTGAATGTCGTGCTTTGCCTGGCGCCGCTCGGCCTCCGAAACGCGGAGGCGGACATACCCCTCGCCAAGGTTCTCCTCGACGCGAAGGTTGCCCTCCCCCGACATCGACGCGATAAATGAGATGAGCTCGTTCGCGTCGCTCATGTTATTTAGCGATATCGACAGCGCGGCTCTCGCGAATCACGACGACGCGCACCTGACCGGGATACTCCATCTCTTCCTCGATCTGATGGGCGATATCGTGAGCCAGGACCGTGGACTGGGCATCGGAGATCTTGTCCGGCTGAACCATGACGTGTACCTCGCGACCAGCCTGCATGGCATAGGTACGCTCGACGCCTTCATGGGAGTTGGCGATCTCCTCGAGCTTCTCGAGACGCTTGATGTAGTTCTCGGCAGACTCGCGACGGGCACCGGGGCGAGAAGCAGAGACAGCATCAGCGGCCTGTACCAGGACATCGAGCACCGTGTTAGGGTCGACATCGGCATGGTGAGCCTCGATAGCATGAACGATAACGGGCTTCTCGCCATAACGGCGGGCAAGCTCGGCGCCGATGACGGCATGCGGACCCTCGACGTCGTGGTCAATTGCCTTGCCCAGGTCGTGCAGCAGGCCGGCGCGCTTGGCGGTCACAACGTCCAGGCCAAGCTCGGAAGCCATCACGCCGCACAGGTCAGAGACTTCGAGGGAGTGCTGAAGCACGTTCTGACCAAACGAGGTACGGTAGCGCAGGGCACCAAGGGTCTTGACGATCTCGGGGTGCAGGTCGTGAATGCCGGTATCGAAGGCAGCCTGCTCGCCAGCCTCGCGCACGCGCTGCTGAACCAGGTCGGCAGCCTTGTGATACATCTCCTCGATGCGGGCGGGGTGAATGCGGCCGTCGGCGATGAGGTTCTCGAGGGCAACACGGGCGGTCTCACGACGGACCGGGTCGAAGCTCGAAAGAACGACGGTCTCGGGCGTGTCGTCAATCACGAGGTTGACGCCGGAAACCTGCTCGAAGGTCCGGATGTTGCGACCCTCGCGACCGATGATACGGCCCTTGAGGTCATCAGAGGGAATGTGCACGGAGGTAACGGTGACCTCGGCTGTGTGGTCGGCAGCGCAGCGCTGAATCGCCAGGGACAGAATCTCCTGGGCGGTCTTGTGGCACTCGGCGCGAACCTGCTGCTCGGACTCGCGAATGATCGTGGCGGCCTCGTGGGTGACCTCGCCGCGAACCTTATCGAGGAGCTCCTTGTGGGCATCCTCGCGGGTCAGGTCGGCGATACGCTCGAGCTCGGAGGTCTGCTTGGCGCAGAGCTCCTCAAGCTCGCGGGAGCGTTTCTCGACCTGACCGGCCTGGCTGGACAGCTGGTGCTCACGCTTGTCGAGAGCGTCGTTTCGGCGATCGAGGGACTCCTCGCGCTGCATCACACGGTTCTCGAGCGTACGAATCTCGCTCTTACGCTGCTTGTCCTCGGCCTCGGCGGCCTGCTTGTTCTTGATGATCTCCTCTTTAGCCTCGAGCAGAGCCTCTTTTTTGAGGGTCTCGGCCTGACGCTTAGCATCACCGATCAGGGACTCAGCCTGCGCGTGTGCCGACTGAATCTTTTCGTCGGCCTCGTGAAGACTACCCTGCTTGGCGGTGCGCATGTAGGCAATGGCGGCGATGGCACCCAAAACGATACCAACGAGCGCTGCGATGATAGGCATGCTCACTCCTTTTTATGGATTCGTTACACAACAAAGCGAACCGTCCTTACGAACGGCTCGCGACATTTGAGTAATATGGGCGCAGCTTATGCGGGTCGGATACAGATAAACATATAAACAAACTCATCACAGATGAGCACATATCACAAAGCAAATGACAGTGTTTATCGTACGTTGAACCACAACAACTGTCAAATAAATGGCCCCGGCACGGCGGCTAAAACGCGGTGAACGGCAGGGCCACAAAGCGCATACGCCTAAACCGCACATTTCTCGCGTTCGGCATCGAGACGTGCCTTAACGGCATCGGCGGCGATGTGATACGAGAAGCCCTTGCCCATCAAAAACCGAACCAGTTTTTCGAATCCGCGCGTCTCTGGAACACGCCGCTTGGCGAGCAGGGCTGACGCACGCGCCAAATCGTCTTCGACGGCAAAATAATCCTCGGGATAACCGGGAATGTCATCGAGCACGACATGACGGCGCTTGAGCTCGGTCTCGATTTTGCGCTGTCCCCAACCGCGCCGCTTGCGCTCCTCGATAAAGTACGAGCAAAAGCGGTTCTCGTCTAAAAAGTGATACTCTGTGGCGCGCTCGACGGCGAAATCGATCGCGGGCTGGTGAAAGCCGTAGCGAGCCAGCTTGTCACGGACCTCACCCGTCGCATGGTCGCGGCGCGATAGCATCTCGGTCACCATGGTAAGTGCACATTTACCCTCGATGAGCTGCACCGCCTCACGAAAGTTGTCCCAATCACAGGGAAGATCGGGGCGGTTTTTGACATACAGCCGCGCGACCCGCACGGGAATCCAAATGGACCGCTCAAAACCGCCCTCAAGCTCACAATCGATATGTGCGCAAGGCTTTTTGGACGCATACCCGCTCGAGAACGAGGAAGCCGCCTTCTTATCGGGAAAGAAGGCCGTGGCCTCGGTCACCGTATACGACATGAGCGTAACCGCTACTCGTCGTCATCATCGAGCATGGCGGAACCATCGATGGCGTAAAGCTCGTCAAACTCCTCAGGCGCAGGCTGATCGGTCAGCTCGACCTCGGACGGAGCATCGTCATCAAACTCAAGTCCGCAGGCAAGGCGGACCTTATGCTCAATCTCGTCGGCGCAATCGGGGTGCTCGCGCAGGAACGTCTTGGCGGCCTCGCGACCGTTGCCGAGCTTGTCCTCACCATAGGCAAACCAGGACCCCATCTTTTTGCAGATACCGCACTCGACGGCCATATCCAGAATCGAGCCCTCTTTGGAGATGCCGGTGCCGTACATGATGTCAAACTCAGCCGAGCGGAACGGAGCGGCCACCTTGTTCTTAACGACCTTGGCACGCACGCGATTGCCGATAACCTCGTCCTTGAGCTTGATGGTATCGATTTTGCGAATATCGATTCGCACGGAAGAGAAGAACTTGAGCGCACGGCCGCCCGTGGTGGTCTCGGGGTTACCGAACATGACGCCGATCTTCTCGCGCAGCTGGTTAATGAAGATGCAGGTCGTGTTGGACTTGGAAAGCGAGCCGGCAAGCTTGCGGAGTGCCTGGCTCATCAAGCGAGCCTGCAGACCCACCGTCGTGTCACCGATCTCGCCCTCGATCTCGGCACGCGGAGTCAAGGCGGCAACAGAGTCGACGACGATGGCGTCGATGGCACCGGAGCGCACAAGCATATCGACGATCTCGAGCGCCTGCTCGCCCGTATCGGGCTGGGAAATCAAGACCTCATCGATATCGACGCCGATTCGCGCGGCATAGGTGGGATCAAGCGCGTGCTCGGCATCGATAAATGCCACAACGCCGCCCATGGCCTGCGCCTCAGCAAGGATCTCGAGCGAAAGCGTTGTCTTACCGGAGGACTCGGGGCCATAAATCTCGACGATACGGCCGCGCGGAACGCCGCCGATACCCAAGGCGGCATCGAGCGCCAGAGAGCCCGTCGGAATAGCCTCGACCTCGAGCTCCGGACCGCCGTCGCCATACCTCATAATAGAGCCCTGGCCGAACTTCTTCTCGATCTCGGCCTTGGTGGTGGCGATCATCTCGTCGCGCTCTTTACCCGTCGTACGTGCATGAACGGTACGTACGGGACCTGAATTCTTGGCCATGAATAGCCCTCCTCTTAACAACCTGAAACGATAATAAACGAACGGCTGTTCGTGGTCAACCGTTCAGATTCATCATATGCACCCGACCATTCCAAAACCCGACCAAACGCCAACCAATCACCGACCAAACACTTGACCACGCCAACCACAAATAGAGGTGCTCAAATAAATTTAGGCCTTATACCAGCGCAAACATCAATACCGTCAAAGGTCCCTATCTCCACAATTAAGGGGCCCTAAGGCCCCTTAAACCACGTCTATTCCATAGAATTGAGCACGCGGACAATGCGCTCCAAGGCCTCCGCGACCGCATGGGCACGAACGCACGACCGATCGCCCTCGTAATGACAGCGCGCAGACTCGACAACCGGCGCTCCCCCATCGGCCGCGCGATACGCCCAGCCAATATAGAACGTACCGGCGGGGTCTTGCTCGGTGCCGCCACCGGGCCCAGCATAGCCCGTTGCGCTTACGGCTATATCGCTCTGATAAAGGTCCAGCGAGCCCGCGGCCATCTCACGCGCCGTCTGGTGCGACACGGCGCTAAACCGATCGAGCGTTTCCTGCTCGACGCCAAGCACGCGATGTTTGATCTCATCGCAGTAGGTCACCGCACCGCCACGAAGCACCGCCGAGGCACCCGGGATATCGGCAATCGTCGAGGCGATCATGCCCGCCGTCAGCGACTCCGCCGTCGACACCGTCACACCGCGGGCACTCGCGTGCTCGACAATATCGCGCGCCAACTCCTCGTTGTTTGCGGCGATCTGCAAATAAGACTCCGTCATACCCACCAGGACCTAGACCGAAAAGACGATCTTACGGCAGTTCCAGAAGTACTGGGCACCCGAGACAATGGTCAAAATCACGGCGATGACGTACAGGAAGCGCGACACCGAATAGACACCGAGCAGCAGCGACACCGGCCCCAGCTGAAGACCGGCCATCGCAAAGACGCACAGATAGCCGCAGATAGAGACCATCGTGGTCGCCGTCTTATACTTGCCGAGTTTATCGGCGGCAACGACCACACCGGCAGCACTTGCGACCATACGAAGGGCGCTCACCAACAGCTCACGGAACAGGATAATGAACACGGACCACACGGTCACCGCGCCAAAATCCAGGAACAGCAGCAGGGCCGAAAACACCAGCAGCTTGTCGGCGATGGGGTCCAAGAACTTGCCGAAATCGGTGATCTCGTTGCGCGAGCGCGCCAGATAGCCGTCGACCTTATCGGTGCACGACAGGATCACATACAAAATGAAGGCAGCGGCGGCGAGCGGGCCGTCGAAGGTGCTCCAGTCCGTACCGGCAACGCCCGTGCGAGACAGGGCCGAGACGATCATGAACACCGGGATAAAGACGATGCGAACGCACGTCACGATGTTGGCGGGCGTCCAAACACTCGTCAGTTCCTTATTGCTCTCGTTTGCCACGACGCTCTCCTACTCCACAACATGACCGATAAGCTCATAGCAGAAGCTATCGGTAAACTCGACAGTCAGAATATCGCCCACGGACGCCTCGCTGGCGTCCAGATGCACCGCGCCATCGGAATCGGGCGCCTGGAACCAGGCGTGACCGATCAGCTCGGCGCCGTCCTCAGTCTCCTCGATGCCATCGACAATCACCTGGGCGCGCTCGCCCACATGGGCCGCCGTGGCGGCAAAACCGAGCGACTCAGCCAGATCCATGGCCTCCTGGGCGCGCTCGAGCTTGACCTCCTCATCGACCTGGCCCTCCATCTTGGCGGCCAGGCTGCCCTCCTCACGCGAGTAGGCAAAGACGCTCGTGTAGTCAAAGCCGACGGTGTCCATAAAGTCGATAAGGTCGCGGAACTCTTCGTCGGACTCGGTCGGGAAGCCGACCATGGCCGTGGAGCGAATCACAATGCCGGGGATGCGCTCGCGAAGGTCGCGGAACAGATCCTCGAGCTCCTGGCGCGAACCGGAGCGACGCATGGCCTTGAGGATGCGCGCGTCGCAGTGCTGCACGGGGATATCGATATAGGGAAGCACCTCGGGCGTATCGCGAATCGTCTCAATAAGCTCGTCGGTCATGCCCTCGGGCTGCAGATAGAGCACGCGGACCCAGACGTTGTGCGGGCGCACAGCCTCAGAGACGGCACGCAGCAGCTGCGCCAGATTGCGCGGCGAGCCCTCGGCGACGTCCTCGTCGGCAAAGTCGGTGCCCCAAATGCCCGTGTCCTGGCCGATCAGCACGATCTCGCGCACACCGCCGGCAACCAGGTCACGCACCTCGGAGATAATGCTCTCGGCATTGCGCGAATGATAGCGACCGCGAATATAGGGGATCATGCAGAAGCTGCAAAAACGATTGCAGCCATCGGAAATCTTGACGTAGGCAACGGCACCCTCGACGGTACGCTTGACCTGCGGGATATAGGCCGCGATCTCGCGCTCCACGCCCAGTACGCCATCGATGACAGAGACGATACCGTCTTCCTCATCGGCCTTCACAAAGGCCGCGACCTCGGGCAGCTCGTCAGGCAGGTCATCGCCATAGCGCGACGGCACGCAGCCGCACATGACGATGGGGCAAGAACGAACGCCGTCCTGAACCTCGTTAGCGAGCTCGAGCGTGGTCTCGATGCTCTCGGACGTCGCCGAGGCGAGAAACGAGCACGTGTTGACGATGGCGATATCGGCATCCTGCGGATCGAATGCCTCCTCGTAGCCCGCAGCGGTCAGCAGCGAACGCATGCGGTCGGTATCGACCTCGTTCTTGGCGCAGCCAAGCGTGATATAGAGTACAGAACCCAACGGAGTATCCATGTTGGAGAGCGGTCCTTTCGAGTAAATTAGCGATAGTTGGTAAACTGCAGCGACTGGCCGTAGTCCTGGTCGCGCAGGAACTGAATCACCGTCTGAAGCGCATCCTTAGAAGCCGAGGTAACGCGCAGCTTATCGGCCTCGATGGTCACCTTGACCTTGAGCTTTTGATCCTTGATGTCCTTATTGATCTTCTTGGCGGTCGCCTGGTCAATGCCCTCGACGATATGGCCGAGCACGCGCACGGTACCGCCCGAAGCCGCCTGCGGCGCGTCCCAAGAGACAGCCTTGAGGTCGATGCCGCGCTTGATGAGCTTAGAGCTCAACACGTCAATGATCTGCTTGGAGACAAAATCGGCCGGGGCATTGATCGTAAAGAGCTTGTCGCCCTTCGAAAGCTCGATGGTGGCGCCGGAGTCCTTGAGGTCATAGCGCTGAGAGATCTCGCGGGTGGTCTGTTGGAAGGCGTTATCGACCTCCTGCATATTGACCTCGGACACAACGTCGAAGCTGGAATCTTTAGCCATGGTTCTTCCTTTCGGTACGGGGAGCCTTAGTAGCTGTCGTACGAATAGTCGGTAGAATCGGTGGGCGTCTGACCGTCAGTTGCGGTATCGGCGCCATCCGCGGACTGGGCATCGGTGCGGTCGGTGGTATCGGTACCATCGGTGGTGTCGGTGCCATCAGAACTTTCACCATTCTCGGAATCAGTCGTCTCCTTCTTAGGAACGGTGATCGTCACACGAGCCACGCCCGAGGTCTTGGTATCGTAACGGACCTTTTCACCGTTCTTGGTAACGGTAACATCGGAAGGCTTGGACGTGGTGATCTCGATCGAGGACTCGGGCGTGTACTCCTGCTCAAAGGGGCCAGTCGCCTGAGCGCCATAGACCGACTTGCCGTCGACCTTGACCTCAATCCACGCGGTCTTTCCCTTGGCAACGGAAACTTTGACCTTCGTGACCTCGTTCTCTTCCTTCTTGGCCGTCGTCTTGGTAGCGTCCGAATCAGTCGACGCATCCGTCGCTTCATCGGTGTCTTCGTCCTCGTCGACCGTTTCGGACTTCTTAGAAGACTTCTTGGTCGTCGTCTTGGTAGCAGCGGGCGTCTCGGGCGTGGTCTCGGGCGTCGAAGATGCGCAGCCGCGCAGAAGCACCACGATGAGCACAATCAGCAGCAACACCACGGCACCGATGCCGGCGTAGACGATACGCGGATCGAGCCCGTTGTTTTGAGGAGTACGGGATCCGCCGCGTCCACGACCGGAACTGCTGCGGCCGCTTCCCTGAGGCATACGGCCGCGATTGCTATCGGAACGGCCGCGATAGCCGCCCTGGCCCTGAAGGCTGCGCTGACCCGAGCGGAGCGCAAGCTCACCGCGGCCTTGATAGCCACGCTGGCCCGAACGCGAAGCCGAAGAGCGCTGGCCATACGGCTGTGATTGAGAGCGAAGACGCGGCGTTACCTGCGTGGTATCGGCATCCGCATAGCCACCGCGAGAGCGTCCCGTAGAGGCACCACGGTAACCGCGATCGGAATAGCCGCCGTCGCCGTAGCCGGCACGAGGGTCACGCGCCACGCCGCGGGCAGCGGGAAGCGCACGGTCCTCAGGCATCGGCGTACTGCGGAACCGGTCACGCTGTGAGCGAATCTCCTCGCCCGAACCCGTCTCGGTAATATAACCGGCCTGCTGAGGACGCTGTCCATAGCGGGTCGAACGACCGCCCTGAACCATCAGGAAGCGCCCGTTATCGACCGAGGAGCGCGAATTGACGTAGCCAGCGGCGTCCTGAAAACGACCGCCCTGCTGAGACGTCTCGCGTTCGTATGCCATCAGGTCGTCAAAGTAGGCATTGACGACCTCGCGCGGATTGAGGCCCAAAAAGCGAGCATAGCTCGAAATCATGCCCTGCGCATAGCCGCGCGGCGGCATCGAAGCAAAGTTACCGGTCTCGAAAAACTCGATGATCTGCGGCCTGATTTTGATGGTGTTGGCGACCTGCTGAATGGAAAGGCCCATTCGGCGACGCTGCTCGAGCAGCATGTCACCAAAGCGTGCAGCCATCAGAATCCTCCAAACTCACGATCTTCACGTGCCATCTCGGCGTCGACAGACTCCAGCGCGGCAAGCCCCTCCTCGTCCAACAGGACCTCGCGCGGCTTGGAACCGTCGGGCGGGCCGACGACACCCTTTTCTTCCAGCATGTCCATAATACGCCCGGCGCGCGCATAGCCAACCTTAAGGCGGCGTTGCAGGCCAGATGTGGAGCCCAGCTGCGATTCCACCACAATATGGGCGGCTTCCCAAATGAGCGGATCATCGTCTTGCGGCTCGGCAACTCCGGTGCGGACAATGCCGCCACCCGCCATGGACATGGAAGCGGGCGCCACAGCCGACAGGATCTCCTCATGGTAGTCGGGCTCGCTTTGCGACTTGACGAACTCGACAATCTCGTTGATTTCATCGTCCGAGACAAAGCAGCCCTGAATACGACGAGGCTTGCCCCAGTCGACCTTGGAGAACAGCATGTCGCCCAAACCGGTGAGCTTTTCGGCACCCATCTGGTCGATGATGACGCGCGAGTCGATGCCCGTGGCGACGTTAAAGGCGATGCGGTTGGTGATGTTGGCCTTAATGAGGCCCGTCACCACGTTGGAGCTCGGGCGCTGCGTGGCCACGATAAGGTGGATACCGGCGGCACGGCCCAGCTGAGCAATACGCACGATCGAGGCCTCGACATCCTTACCGGCGACCATCATCAGGTCCGAGAGCTCGTCGATGATAATGACCAGATAGGGCATCTTTTGCGGCGGGTTATCGTAATGTTCAAACTCGCCGGCGGCCTGCTTTTCGTTATAGGTCGAAATCTTACGTACATTGAGACGCTCGAAGACCTTCAGGCGACGCTCCATCTCGGACACGGCCCATTGCAGAGCGCTCGCGGCCTGCTTGGGCTCGGTCACTACAGGCACGTAAAGATGCGGCAGACCGTTATAGCCCGCAAGCTCGACGCGCTTGGGGTCGACCATGATCAGGCGAACGTCCTCGGGAAGCGCGCGCATGAGCAGGGTCGTGATGATGGAGTTGATCATCACCGACTTACCAGAACCGGTCGTGCCGGCGATCAGCAGGTGGGGCATCTTGGCGAGGTCGGCGACGACCGGCGTACCCTCGGCATCGCGACCGATGGCCAGCTCGAGCGGACCGCCCTTCACATAGGGCAGCACGTCGCCCAGGTTGACGTTCTGGCGCTTGCGATTGGGGATCTCTATACCCACGAGCGACGTGCCGGGGATCGGGGCAAAGATACGAACCGACTGAGCTGCGAGCGAAAGCGCGATATCGTCCTCGAGGCTCGAAATCTTGCTCACGCGCTCGCCCTCGCCAGGTTGCAGCTTAAAGGTCGTCACCGTGGGGCCGGCGATCCAGCCGACCACGCGGGCGCTGCGGCCAAACTCAAGCAGGGTCGACTGCAGCGACTCGGCAGTTTGCTCCAGCTCCTTGTCCGAAGACGCAGCGGAAGCCGACTGCGGGTTGGCATGCAGAATCTCAAGTGGCGGAAGTTTGAGGCCGTCCTCTTCTTCGCCCTCGTTATCTGCGGCGCCGCCGTCCGTTCCCCCATCGCTGGCCGCAGCCGATTCGACAGCACTCAAGGCAGGCGCATCGGCAACCTTGGGATGCTTCAAGAAGTCGGGGATCTGAGGTGCTGCCGAGACAGGATTCACGGCAAACGGCGGCTCGGACTCGTCGATCTTATCGGGGTCGTCTTCCATCGAAAGCTGACCGGTTACCTGGTCGCGCTTTGCATGGCGACGCGGCAGCAAAGTTGTCTTTGCGGTCTCAATCGGAGCCTCGTCGTCCTCGTCATCACCCTCGGTGAGCTCAATCTCGCTCTCGGACCAAGACGGGTCGGGCTCACTCGTATTGAGTTTGGGCGCAGCCTTGCCCTTCTTGGCATGGCGGCGCGGCAACAGCGTTGTCTTGGCCCGCTCGGCCTCCACGGCCTCAGACACGTCGACAAACGGATCTTCGTCCACGTCCTCATCGTCCAGAATCGGATCGACTTCGCTACCCATAACCGTAGTCACGGCCGCATCGGGGCCCTTTTGACGAAGAATGCTCAGGTGCGGACGGGCAACGCCGGGCACCGACAGGGCTTCGTCGTCACCCCACGGGCTGGCGTTGACATCGGCACGGCGGCGCTCGGCAAAATCGGCCGCACGGTCGCGAGCAGAGCGCAAAACGCCGCCAACCGAAAAGCCGATGATGACCAAGCCCACGACGACAAAGCCCAACAGGACTACCATCGCGATAGGCTTACCCAGGGCATTCTGCAGCGCACTCGCAATAAACGCACCGATGTAGCCACCCGAGGCGGACAAATTTTGCGGCGTGAACATAAGGTCACAAGAGACACTCGTACCCGGCACCATCAGCGAAAGAATGGAGACGACGGCGATAAAGACCACGGCGCCGCCCGCAACAGAGCGTACGTTGAGCGGCGAGTCCTCGCCTAAAAAGAGCGTGGCGGCAAACAGCAAAATGACGATCGGCAGCACGTAGGCGCCCAGACCAAAGCCCAGGTGGTAGAAACCGGCAACCGCAGCCGTAACGGGTGCGGTCGCCGGCGAAATCACGGCAATGAAGGACGCAATCGCCAAAACGGCGATGACCACGCCGGCGATATCACGGTTGGCCGAGGGCTCAACCAAAGGCTCAAAATCGTCGAAGTCCGCCTCGTGGCCCTTATTGGCACGCAGATGGGAACCGGCACCCTTAGCAGATGCCGGTTGGTTATTGGCCTTATTGCTTTTGGCGTTTTGTGCAGATCCACGCGCCAAACTAAACCTCCATGACGACCGGGATGATCATCGGACGGGTGCGCGTACGGCTCCAGATAAAGTTAGAGAGCGAATCGCGCACGGCCTTACGAATAGCATCGGAACCGCTGCTCGTAAAGCTGAACTTGCCCTTCTCGATTGTCTTCATGATGGACGCGGAGGCATCCTCAGAGAACTGGTCGTCGATGGCAAACGAGACGCCGCGGCCCGAGAACTCGATGGCCTCGATCTTCTTGTGTTTAAGCGAGACGATGGCAACAGCGGTAACCATACCGTCATTGGCGAGCTTCTGACGATCGCGCAAGACGATGGGGTCGGTATCGCCGATACGAAGGCCGTCGACGTAGACGACGCCGGACTCGACGGGCGTACCGCGCTTGACGATACCGCCGCGCATCTCGAGCGTGTCGCCGTTATCGAGGATAAAGATATGATCGTCCTTGATGCCCATCTTGCGGGCAAGCTGGGCATGGGCGCGCAGATGCACGGCCTCACCGTGAACCGGCATAAAGTAAGTGGGCTTGGCCATGGCCATCAGGAGCTTGAGCTCCTCCTGGCTACCGTGGCCCGAGACGTGGACAAGAGCGCGGTTCTTATCCCACACGTCGCAGCCGAGCTTGGCCAGGCTGTTGACGACCTGCTGGACGGCTTTCTCGTTGCCGGGAACGGGAGTTGCCGAGAGGATGACGGTATCGCCCTCGTGGATAGAGAGCGTCTTGTGCTCGCCATTGGCCATGCGGGACAGGGCCGACAGCGGCTCGCCCTGCGAACCGGTGCACATGACGACGATCTTGTCGTCGGGCAGGTTATCGATATCGAAGGCATCGATGATATCGGCATCGTCGATGTTGAGGTAGCCCAGCTCGCGCGCGACGCGGGTGTTGGTGAGCATGGAACGACCGGTCACAACGACCTTACGGCCGCACTTGCGGGCGGCATCGCAGATCTGCTGCAAACGATGGATATGGCTCGAGAACGAAGCGACGAACACGCGACCCGGGGCGTTCTTGATGGCATGCAGCAGGTTGGGACCAACCTCGGCCTCGGACTTGGTAAAGCCGGGAACCGTGGCATTGGTGGAGTCGGACAGCAACAGGTCGATGCCCTGCTTGGCAAAGCGGCTGATAGCGGCATAGTCGGGCGTGACGCCGTCGATGGGCGTCTGGTCGAGCTTAAAGTCGCCGGTGTGCATAACGGTGCCCTGATTGGTGCGGATGAACACGCCCAGAGCGCCGGGGATGGAGTGCGTCATCGAGAAGAAGTCGAGCGAGATGCCGCCGAGGTTGACATGGCTGCCGCCCTTGACCTCGCGGAACTTGGGTGCGCGGATGCGGAACTCAGAAAGCTTACCCTCGATAAAGCCAAGCGTCAGCTTGCTCGAAAAGATGGGCACCTTGTTGTTGAGGTCCTGCAGCAGATACGGAAGCGAACCGGTGTGGTCCTCGTGGCCGTGGGTAACGACGATACCGCGGAGCTTTTCCTCGTTCTCCAAAACATAGGTGTAGTCGGGAAGCACCAGGTCGATACCGGGCTGGGAGTCATCCGGGAACATGAGGCCGGCGTCGACGAGCACCATGTCGTCGCCGCACTCGAAGACCGTCATGTTCTTGCCGATGCCGTCAAGGCCACCGAGCGGAATGATCTTCAAGGGAGATGATTTTTTAGCTGCCATAGGTTAGTGTGGTTTCCTTTCTTCGAAACGGGTCTGGAACAACCGGCGGGGCGCTTCTGGCAAACCGACCGCCGGGAACGTACAAACATGCATCATAGAGTCGACGCAGTAACCTCAGTATGATACCCATTTGCCCACCAACAGACCACCCATGCATCAAAGCCCCATCTGAACTGGTCCATCCCGCCGGTTTCCCGTGGGGCGGGCACTGATGAAGTTTCCTGCTCTACAGTCCTGCTCACGACGGAGGCCACATTAAGTGGCCTCCTGTTCGTGCGGAACTCGCGATAAACTTCATCAGTGCCCGCCCCACGGGAAACCTGCCAAATAGAGACAGGTTTATTTTGGTCGGTTTTATCTGGGAAGATGCTGCTGCGGCTATCTACAGATCTGTAATCTGACTACTGAATAGACTGTCTAACTAAATAGCGAGCGGCATTAACCAGCCCTTTTGCTTGCGCCCGGGAGGGACGCATATGAAGTTTATCGCGAGTTCCGCACGCAAAGGAAAGCACTTAATATGCTCTCCGTGCGAGCAGGACTGTAGAGCAGGAAACTTTACCTGCGGCCCCGCCGAGAATAGCAAAAGGGCGACCCCCTTAGGAGTCGCCCTTGTTGAGCTGCTTATGTACGGCTGTTACTCGGCGTCGTGGTGACGGCGAGGCTTGCGGCCTCCGTTGTCACCGGGACGGCGCGGACGGTCGCTGCGCTCGGAGCGCTCGCGACGCGGACGCTCACGGCGCTGGAAGTGCTCGCCGTCGCCCTCAGAAGCACCCTCGGCGCGAGCCGGGGCCTCGGGCTTATCCAGACGATCAAGCGAGATCTTGCCACGATCGTCGACCTCGATGACGACGACCTTGACCTCGTCGCCCACGTTGAGGACGTCCTCGACCTTCTCCACGCGGCCCTTGGCGACGCGAGAGATGTGCAGCAGGCCGTCCTTACCGGGCAGCAGGTTGACGAAGGCGCCGAAGGGCTGGATGGAGACCACGCGACCGGTGTACTCCTCGCCCGGCTCGGGAACCTTGATGATGAGCTTGATGCGCTCGACGGCCTGGTCCACGGACTCGCCGGTGCCGCCGACAAAGACGGTGCCGTCCTCCTGGATGTCGACCGAAGCGCCGGTCTCGTCCTGAATACCGCGGATGACCTTACCGCCGGAACCGATGACGTCGCGGATCTTGTCGGTCGGGACCTGGATGGAGACGATGCGCGGAGCGGTGCTGCGTGTGGTGTGGCGCGGCTCGGGGATCACATCGAGCATCTTCTGCAGGATGAAGGCGCGACCCTCCTTGGCCTGCTGCAGGGCGCGGGCCAGGATGTCGAAGGTGAGGCCGGTGGCCTTGTTGTCCATCTGCAGGGCGGTGATGCCCTCGGTGGTGCCGGTGACCTTAAAGTCCATGTCGCCCAGGAAGTCCTCGAGACCCTGGATGTCGGACAGGACCACGGTCTTACCCTCCTCCTGGATCAGGCCCATGGCGATACCGGAGACCGGGCGCTTAATGGGCACGCCGCCGTCCATAAGGGCGAGCGTGGAGCCGCAGGTCGAAGCCATCGAAGAGGAGCCGTTGGACTCCATGACCTCGGAGACGACGCGGATGGCGTAGGGGAACTCGTTCTCGTCGGGAAGCACCGGAAGCAGAGCGCGCTCTGCCAGATTGCCGTGACCGATCTCGCGACGCTTGGGGCTGCCCATGCGGCCTGTCTCGCCGGTGCAGAACGGCGGGAAGTTGTAGTGGTGCATGTAGCGCTTGCCCTCGGTGGGCTCGATGGTATCCAGACGCTGGCCCTCGTTGAGCATGCCGAGCGACAGGACGGAGAGCACCTGGGTCTGGCCGCGCTGGAACAGACCGGAGCCGTGAACGAGCGGCAGGTAGTTGTCCTTCACCATGATGGGACGGATCTCGTCGGCGGCACGGCCGTCGACGCGCTCGCCGGTCTCGACGACCATAGTACGCATGGCCTTCTTCTCGAGCTTCTTGAGCGCCACGGGGATCTCGCGCTCCCAAGCAGCCTGCTCCTCCTCGGTGAACTCGGCGCGGATGGACTCCTTCAGAGCCTCGACCTTGCCGATACGGGAGAGCTTGTCGGCGTCGCGCAAGGCGGCTGCCATCTCGTCGTAGTGGGCGAAGATGCGCTCCTGGACCTCCTCGACGGGCTGGTCGAGCGGGTACTCCTTCTTGACGATGGGGCCGTTGACCTGCTCCCACTCGGCGACGAACTCATCCTGAGCCTGGCAGAAGGCAGCAAGGGCCTCCTGGCCAAACTTCATGGCGGCGAGCATGTCGTCCTCAGAGATCTCCTCGGCGCCGGCCTCGACCATCGAGATGAAGTCGGCGGAGCCGCCCAGCTCCAAGTCCAGATCGGAGTTCTCGCGCTCCTCGTAGGTGGGGTTGACGATAAACTCGCCGGTCTCCACGTTACGGCCGATGCGCACGCAGGCAAGCGGGCCCTCGAAGGGCACGCCGCCGAGCGTCATGGCCAGGGAAGCACCCATGACGTTGATGACGTCAAAGGGGTTGACCTGGTCGGCGACAAGCGAGGTAGCGACGATGTGCACCTCGTTGCGGAAGCCGTCCGGGAAGCTCGGGCGAATCGGACGGTCGATCATGCGCGCGGTGAGCGTGGCCTTCTCGCTGGGACGGCCCTCACGCTTGAGGTAGCCACCCGGGATGCGGCCGGCAGCGTACATCTTCTCGTTGAAGTCGACGGTCAGCGGGAAGAAGTCATAGTTCTTGCGCTCCTTGGAGACGACCACGGTATCGAGCATCGTGGTGTCGCCCTGCTTGACCAGGCAGGCGCCGGTGGCCTGCTTGGCAAGCTCGCCCGACTCAAAGGTGTAGGTCTTGCCGTACAGCTCAAAGGTCTTGGATACGAGTGTCATTGTTCTCCTTTACCCCACAGGCCCCTTGCCTGCGGGCTTCTCATGTGACGCGGACCCCCTGCCCCCGCCACGCTTCAGAGCGTGATTGTTCGCGCCCTTACACAAAAAGAGCGCCCCGCTGCGCAGGACGCTCTTAGCATGTACAAATCCTACTGGATGTTGTCGCGGATGCCCAGAGCCTTGATGAGCTCACGGTACTCGACGATGTCGTTCTTCTTGATGTAGGAGAGAAGACGACGACGACGACCGACGAGCATGAGCAGACCACGACGGGTGTGGAAGTCCTTCTGATGGGACTTCATGTGCTCGGTCAGCTCCTTGATGCGCTCGGACAGGATGGCGACCTGAACCTTGGGGTTGCCGGTGTCGACCGGGGTGTTACCGAACTGGGCAGTCAGCTCCGCCTTGCGCTCTTTGGAAACAGTCATTGTTTCACCTTTCTTTTTGCGTCGCCATCGGGCGACTCGATTCGCCTCGGACTGGGAAGCCGCCGGTGGAGCGAGCAACCAAGGTCGAGGTACCAACAGGTCGGTATGTTACCACAAGCAGCCCGCGCCTGCGCATCATCACCGACCCAACATGAATTCCATCGCACGGAGGCGCTGATCGGTGTGCGTCGCAGCCCAAACATGCGAAAGCCCCAGCAAAAAGGCTGCGGTATGCGGGTCGATTCGCTCGGCCAAAAGCGCATCGAAGGTCATGGACATGAGGGCGCGCAGCCATGCGGCCTCACCGGTCGACACCAGTTCGGCACCTGGAACGCTCGACGCGCACGACCCGCACATGAGGCCGCCCGCCTGGGGCGAAAAATACGACAGCATGGGGTCTCCGCACAGCACGCAGGCCGAAAAATCGGGTCGATAGCCAACGTGCGACAGCAGCTTAAAGACATATGCCGCCACAAGTAGATCCATATGCGCCGTGTCGAGCCCGCTGCCCACCAGGGCAAGCGCTCGCTGCGTGATGGCAAAGGTAAACGGGTCCTCGGCGTCCTCGAACGAGCACACGCGCGCGACCTCGGCGATCGCGCTTGCGGCGCAGGTCGTCTCGTAATCGGGCGCAACGCCGAGCGGCGCCTCCATAAGCTCGGCCTGGGAAACCACGTCGAGTGACCGTCCATGTGCGAGCAGCATATCTACCGTACAGAACAGCTCGCAGCGCGCAGCCAGGCGTCCGCCGGGTTTGCGGGCGCCCTTTGCCACGGCACGAACCTGCCGCCCCCGCTCGTCAAGCATCGTCAAGATCAGGTCGGTCTCTTTGAGCTTAGTCTTATCGAGCACGAGCACTTTCGTGCGATATGTCCGGGAGCCTGCCATGCGCGCCGCGCGTCCTTAGTCCTCGGCGTTATAGCCAAAGCGGCGAATCTGGGCCTCGTCGTCACGCCAGCCGGCCTTGACCTTCACGTCCAACTCCAAAAAGACCTGCGTGCCAAAAATGCGCTCAAGATCGCGACGGGCGTCGATACCGATATGCTTGATCATCTCGCCGCCCTTGCCGATGATGATGCCCTTTTGGCCCTCGCGCTCGACGTAAATGGTGGCGTGCACGCGCAGCACCTTCTTGGTCTGCTCGAGCGCATCGCAGATCACGCCAACGGAGTGCGGGATCTCATCACGGGTGCGGCGCAAGACCTTCTCGCGCACAAACTCGGCAACGAGCGTCTCATCGGAAGCGTCGGTACCCATGTCCTCGGGGAACCAACGCGGACCCTCGGGCAAAAAGTGCGCAACGGTCTCGATAAAGGCATCGACGTTGAAGTTCTTAACCGACGACGTCACAATCTCGTCGTCATATTCCATAAGCTCGTGGGCAGCCTTAAGCTGCTCCATGACCTGCGCGGGGTCGGCCTCATCGGCCTTGGTGAGCACCAGGACCTTCTTAGAACGGGCGCTCTTGACGCGCTCGGCAACCCAGGCGTCTCCCCTGCCGATCGGTTTGGTGGCATCAATCAAAAACGCGACGACATCGACATCGTTCAGCTCGAACAGCGCGCTCTTGTTGAGCTCGGACCCCAGGCCGTCCTTGGGCTTGTGAATACCCGGGGTATCGACAAAGACCAGCTGGTAGCCGGGACGGTTGACGACGGCGCGCATGCGGCGGCGGGTCGTCTGGGCCACAGGCGAGGTGATGGCGACCTTTTTGCCATAGCAGGCGTTGAGCAGCGTGGACTTGCCGGCGTTGGGGCGGCCGACCAGGGCCACGAAGCCGCTGCGGAAACCGGGCTCAACGTCTCCAAAGCCCGCGAGGCTGTCGTCCTCGTCGCACAGGGCGTCGAGCTCCTCGTCGCTCATGCCCTCAAACGGGTCGAACTCCTCGATCTCCTCGTATGCCTCGGCCGCTTCGGCATCCACCGCATCCAGGGACTCGTCATCCAGAGTTTCATCGATAGGCTGCATATTGTCGGACATGGAAATCCCTTTCTAAATAAAGTCGAGCGCGTGGGCAAATACCAGCAATCCCACAATCGCGGCGGTGATGGAAAGCACGTATACGGAGGCGGCGGCGATATCCTTCGCACGCTTTGCCAGCGGATGAAGTTCCTGGGTCGCCAGGTCGACGATCGCCTCCATAGCGGTATTGCACAGCTCGCCGTGAATCACCAAGCCACAGCAGATGATAACTGTGGCCCACTCGGCAATGTCGAGGCCGACAATGCAGCCGGCAACGACGGTGCAAACGCCCGCCGCGAGCATAACCTTAATGTTGCGCTCGGTCTTGACGGCGGTGACGAAGCCCTCCATGGCGTAGGAGAACGACTTTAAGAAGGACGGATGGTCCTTGTTCGATCCGGGAATCATAGACGGCTCCTAGTCGTGGGCGTGGTTGGTGATGGGGCCGACGTGGACCAGCTTGGGGTCCTCGCCGCGCTCGAGCGCCAGATCGCGCAGGATGACGTCCTCACGGGCCTCCATGACCTCGGCCTCGTCGTCCTCAATATGGTCATATCCCAGCAGGTGCAGCATGCCATGCACGAGCATCAGGCGGCACTCGTCGGCAGGGCTATTGCCAAAGCCGGGGGCCTGACGGGCAATGACCTGCGGGGCCAGGATGATATCGCCGAGCTCGAGCGTCTTGTCTGCGGGAATATCCTCATCAAAGGCCGAGTCGCATTCAAACGAGAGGACATCGGTGGTACGGTCGATACCGCGCCACTCGTGGTTGAGCTCGTGCATCTCGTCCTCGTCGACATACGAAAGGGAAATCTCAACTTCACGCTCAACGCCCTCGGCGGTAAGCACGACCTCGCAGATGTGCTCTACCTCCTGCGCGTCGAGCAGCGTATCGAGCTCGGCATCGTTGCTGATCAATACACTCAACGGGACTCCTTTCGATCGTGCACGCGCTTCTCGCGTACATCATCATAAGCATCGTATGCCTCAACGATACGCCCCACCAAGGCATGGCGCACCACGTCGGCACGCTCGAGGTGAGAAAATGCGACATCGTCGACACGGCCTAAAATCCGCTCAACGTCGGCAAGACCGCCGCGACGACCCACCAGGTCGCGCTGACTCAGGTCGCCGGTAATCACAAACTTGGAGTTAAAACCCAGGCGCGTCAGGAACATCTTCATCTGCTCGGGCGTGGTATTTTGCGCCTCGTCGAGCACCACGAAGGCATCGCTCAGCGTGCGGCCGCGCATGTAGGCAAGCGGGGCGATCTCGATCACGCCACGCTCCATAAGCTCATCGGTGCGCTCGCGATCCATCATGTCAAAAAGGGCGTCGTAGAGCGGACGCATGTAAGGATCGATCTTTTCCTCGAGGGTACCGGGCAAAAAGCCCAGGTTCTCCCCCGCCTCGACAACCGGACGCGTCAAGATCAGACGGCCCACCTCGTGACGCTTGAGCGCGGCAACGGCGAGCGCCATGGCCAGATAGGTCTTACCGGTACCGGCAGGACCCAGGCCAAACGTGATGGTATGCGAGCGGATGGCATCCACATAGCGCTTTTGACCGAGCGTCTTGGGGCGAATGACACGGCCGCGATACGAAAGCAGCACATCATCGCGAAGCGATGTAGCCTCGTGCTCACCGTCGCGCAATACGGCCAGGCAGCGAGAGACATCGTCGGCAGAAAGCGTGCGCCCGGAAGCAGCCTCACGAAAGGCATGTTCGAAAAAACGCGCGACCAGTTCGACCTCGTCCGGGTCACCGCTCACGGCGATGCTGTCGCCACGGGCGACCACGTGGGCGCGAACTGAGCTCTCCAGCGCACGAAGGACGCCGTCGCCGGCACCCAAAACGCGCGAGGGGTCAATACCCTCGGGAACGGTAAGTCTAATCTTCGAGGCTTCCATGAACCTCCCTGCGTGCATGGACCAAGCCGGAATCATCGACTCCGATGATAGCAACATCGAGCAGGCACGGGGCTGTAAGTCCACAGGTATCGTCAAGACGGGCATGATGGAACGAGCCGAGCGTCAGGTTGTCACCATACTCGAGCACGGCACGCTCGACCGTGCCCACGCGACGACGAGCGTCGGCAATAGCGAGCTCCTGTGCGGCGGCCCGCATACGGCGGCTGCGCTCGGCCATAACCTCGGGTGGCACCTGGTCGGGCATGTCGGCAGCAAGGGTACCGGGACGCTTGCTGTAGCGGAACACGTGCATACGCGAGAAACCCACACGGCGGCACAGCGCCAGCGACTCCTCGAACTCCTCGTCCGTCTCACCAGGAAAACCGACGATGACATCGCACGAAAGGGACGCCTGGGGCAAGTTGGCGCGAATCATACGCACCGTGTCCTCAAAGGCCTCGGCGCTATAGGGACGGCCCATGCGATGCAGGGTCGCCGTGCAGCCGGACTGCACGGGCAGGTGCAAAAACGGGGCGATACGCTGCGGGTAGCGCGCCATAACCTTAAGCAGGCGCTCGGAGATATCCATGGGCTCGACCGAGGAAATGCGCACATGCGGAATAGACGTGCGCTCCATGATGGCCTCGAGCAGCTCATCGATTTCGACGTGCTCGTCGGTCGCGCTCTTGCCATCGTAGGCACCCAGGTTCACACCGGTCAGCACCACCTCGGGCACGCCGGCCTCCTGGGCCTCGCGAACTTGCTCGAGCACGGACTCGACGGGCACGGAGCGCTCGGGGCCGCGCGCCTTCCACACAATGCAATAGGTGCAGCGATGGTTGCAGCCATCCTGAATCTTCACGCCCAGGCGAGAGCGACCGAGCGCATCGACCACCTCGCCATCGCTGCAGGCGGGAACGCTATCGGACTCAACACCCAGCACCTCGCAAACACGTTCGGCGACATCTATCTTGGACGGCTCGGCAATCACGCGATCCGAAAGCTCCGACAGCTCCTCGGGATGCAAATTGACCACGCATCCGGTCACGACCACATAGGGCTCGTTTGGATGGGCCAGCGCATGACGGACGGCCTTACGGGTCTTAGCCTCGGCCTCGCCCGTAACGGCACAAGTGTTAATGACGATCAGATCGGCATCCTGGGGCTCCACAATAGCAAAGCCCAAGCGCATAAGATCGGCAGTGATACGGTCAGACTCAACCCGGTTGACACGGCAGCCGAGGTTGACGACGGAAATATGGGGTGCGAGCACGCGGGCTCCTTAATCGAGGATATCGTCGAGGGCACTCTTGATACGGTCGGTCACCGACTTCTTACCAGAAGCGACGTCATCGCCCATCTCATCGGCAAAAGCACGGAGCAGCTCGCGCTGCTTATTGGAAAGATTGGTGGGAACGACCACGCGCAGTTGCACGATCAGGCGGCCACGCGAACCGCCACCGCCAATGCGCGGCATGCCGTAATTATTGACGCTCACGGTGTCGCCGTACTGGGCGCCGGCGGGAACCGTCACCTTAACGACCTCGTCGGGCATAATGCCCTCGACCTCAATCTCGCAGCCGAGCGCAGCCTGCGCAATCGAGATATCGCTCACCAGGTACAGGTCATCACCGTTGCGCTTAAAGCGCTCATGGTCGGCGACGCGCACGTTGACAATCAGGTCGCCCGAAGGCTCGCCGCGAAGGCCGGCCTCGCCAAAGCCGCTCACACGAAGCTGGCGACCGGTCGAAACGCCGGCGGGAATATCGATGTCGATCTTTTCGTGCGAAGGCGTGCGGCCTTGACCGTCGCAGGTCTCGCAGGGATGATCGATAACCGTGCCCTCGCCATGGCAGTCGGGGCAAGGCGAGGAAGACTGAACCTGGCCCAAAAACGATCGCTGAACCGTCGTGACGTAGCCCGTACCGTGGCAGCGGCCGCACTGCTTTTCCTGTGCGCCCTCTGCCCTACCGGTGCCATTGCAGTCCTCGCAAGGAGCAAGGCGGTCATAGCTGATTGTCTTTTTGCAGCCGAGCGCCGCCTCCTCGAGCGTCACCGAAAGCGAGATGGCCATATCACGTCCGCGACGACGCTCACGACGGCTGCGGGCGCCACCGCCGGCACCGCCGCCAAAGAACGACGAGAACAAGTCGTCCATGCCCATGCCACCAAAGATATCGTTGATATCGACGTAGCCGGAGCCACCGGGGCCGTCGGCAGTGCCGTAACGGTCGTAGTTAGCACGCTTCTGCTCATCGGAAAGAACGGAATATGCCTCGTTGAGCTCTTTGAACTTAGCCTCGGCCTCGGGGTCGTCCGAAACGTCCGGGTGTACGGTACGGGCCTTCTTTAGAAACGCGCGCTTAATCGTCCGCGCGTCGGCATCCTTGTCGACGCCAAGCACCTCGTAGTAATCCCTATTTTCCGACACGACCGAATCCTTCCGACTTTCATTATTGTCACAGTGCGTCCTATACCCAAGCTGGGCCGGCCGCAAACAGAGGGTTTGATGTTATTGCATTGCGTAGGGCGAAAGCATGGCACGTTGCGAGCAGCTCGCAAACCAAACCGACACGAGCGCAAACATAAATCCGTTGGCAAAACCGTTGGCAAACTGCATCGCGCCGCGCTTCCACCACAGCAGGCTGCGGTGCAGCACGCCGTCCGAGAGCACCATGAACAGGCCCATGGCAAACGGAATAAAGCACATCACGGCAAAGGCCGAGAACACGCCCGAGATGGCCGATAGCACCAAAAACGGCGCCACGATGCCCATCAGGTAAAAACCGGTACGGGCCTTGCCTTCCAGGCGCTCGGCCTCAACATGGGCCCGACCGACCAGATCACCGCCAGAGGCGCCGTTGGTGCCGGCGTGACCCATGCCGCCAATACGGACCTCGTCGCCATCGTGCGTGCCGGCGGGAAACTCAATCGTCTGCTCGGAGGTCACACGGGTTCGCCCGCTGCCGCCGCAATCGGGACAGGGGTCGGCGACGACCTTACCGGAGCCACCGCACTCAGGGCAGACAGACTGGAACGTGCCGGCACCAAACAGAAAGGACAGGTCGACATCGATGTGGCCGCGACCGCCGCAGCTCGGACAGGTATGTGCATGCTCGGACGAAACAGAGCCCGAACCGCCGCAGTGACCACAGGTATCGAAGCGCGTATAGCGGACGGTCTTGCGGGCACCGCCCTTGGCCTCCTTGGCGTCGAGCTTAATATCGACGACGACGTTGGCGCCGTTCTCGGGATTATAGGCAGCCTGCCCGCGACGCGGCTGACCCCAGGCGCCACCAAAGGGAAAGCCGCCCTCAAAGGGATTGCCGTAGCCCGCGCTGCCGGCGTAACCGCCGCCATAGGGCGAAGCCGTGGGAGCGCCGGCAAAGGGATTGCCCGAGCGCATGGCGTCGTAGCGCGCACGCTTCTGCTCGTCCGAAAGCACAGCATAGGCCTCGGAAACCTCTTTGAACTTTTCCTCGGCATCCGGTTCTTTGTTGACGTCCGGATGGAGCTTGCGGGCCTTTTGCTGGAAGGCTTTCTGTATATCACGCGAGGTGGCGTCCTTGGAGACACCCAAAATCTCGTAGTAATCTTTTTCGTTCATCGTCGCCATGCGCGGCAACCTCCTGCTCACAGCAGCGTATATATTGCGGTAATTCTACCCGAGCGGCCTAGGCTAGACCCCAAAACAGCTCGAACAGCACATTTCCATCGAGCCAGCCCAAGTGAGTGGGCGCTAAACGAGCACGGACGCGACCTGCGATAACGTCTTTCGAGGTGACGCGCCCCGCATGTCCTTCAATATGATCGGGCACCCAGGTGGCAAGGCCCAACTCGACCGCACGGTCGCAGGCCGCCGCCAACTCATCTGCAGCGATCACGCTTGCCGAGCGAACCAACAGATCGGGCCCAATGCCACGCGTCATGCGACAGGCAAGCATCAAATCCTCGGCCGCCGCCTCGCGCTGCGACAGATACTCGGCATCAAACGTCGTCGCGGCATCGTCGCGTTGCACCAAGCGCACGCGATACGCATCGCCGCGAGCAAGCACGTCGGGAAACAGCCCGGCCAAGCGATCGAAATCCTCGGCGTCGAGCATACCGGCGGCAGAGCGGCCCAAACCCAGATAGCCCTGTCCGGTCCAATAGGCAATGTTGTGGGCGCACTCATGGCCGTCGAGCGCGTAGCTTGCCACCTCATACGGGTGATAGCCGGCCGCACTCAGGCGCTCACGCGCCGCATCCATGCATGCAGCCTGAAAATCCTCGTCGGGCTCGAGCGACTCGTCGCGACACGCCATGCGATAGAGCGGCGTGCCCTCCTCGAGCGTGAGCGGGTACACCGACACATGATGCGGCGCCGCCGCCAACACGCCATCGAGTGTGCGCTGCCAGCTTAGGTCGGTCTGCCCGGGAAGGCCGCACATCAGGTCGCACGACACGACAAGCCCAGCGTCCTTGACCGTCGTGATGGCAGCGAGCGCCCGATCGGCATCGTGAATGCGGCCGATGGCGGTAAGTTCGGCGTTATCGAGCGTTTGCACGCCCAGAGAGACGCGCGTGACACCCACCCCGGCAAGCGCAGTGGCAAGCTCTGCGGTCAGCGATTCGGGATTGGCCTCGCAGGTAAACTCAACAGGCTTGCACCACGCAGAGATACGCCGGGCAAATTCTACCAAACGCTCCCCCGCCAGCGACGGCGTGCCGCCGCCAACATAGACGGTGCGGATCTGTGCAAACGCGCCTGCGTCGCCAAAAGCATCGAGGCGCGCATACAACTGCTCAAAATAGGTATCGAGCGCAACGCTCATGTTGCACGGAGCAAAACTGCGTGAGTCAAAGTCACAGTACCGGCATTTTTGGGCGCAAAACGGCACATGCACGTACAGCGCGGTAACGGCCACCGTTAGGCCTCCAACGGATGAGCGGGCACCGACTCGCCGGCGGCAAGTGCGGCCTCACAGGCCACCACATCGTGCTCGATATCATCGACCAGTGCCATGAACTCCTCGTATGTGGAGCAACGCACCACCTGAGCGCGCCAGGCGGCAGCATGGGGCATGCCCTTTAGATACCAGCTTGCGTACGTGCGGGCACGCGACATGAGCGGCAACAGCTCGTGCGTGAGCGTCAGGTGCTCGCGCAGGGCATCCAGGCGCTCAACCGAGGAGCGAGAAGGAACCGGCGTGCCATCGAGTGCAAGGGCTCGGGCATCGCCGAACACCCATGGATTGCCGTAGATGCCGCGCGCGATAAACACCGCGCTGGCACCCGAGCTTTGCAGATGCTCAGCAGCGTCCTCTGCCGAGAACACATCGCCCGAACCGATAACGGGAATCTCGACGGCGTCGGCCACCTCATCGACGACCGACCAATCGGCCTGGCCCGTATAGAGCTGCGTGGCGCAGCGACCATGTACCGCCACCGCGGCGGCCCCTGCTCCCTCAAGCATCTGGGCAAACGTCGCGGCGTTGCGGTCTTCGGCGTAAAAGCCCTTACGGATTTTTACGGTCACGGGCACATGCGCCGCGCCCACCGCCGCCTCGACGATCTGCTCGGCCAGATCGGGAGTGCGCATAAGCGCCGAGCCCTCGCCCTTGGTGACGACCTTGCGAGCCGGGCAGGCCATGTTGATATCGATCAGCGACAGGCGATCGCCCACACGCTCCTCGACGGCAGCAACAGCGCTCGCAAACTGATCGGGCTTGGAGCCAAAGAGCTGCACGCAGATCTGCTGCTCCTCATCGGCCGGCAGTACCAGGCGCCACGTCTTATTGCTGGCATAGGCAAGGCCCGCCACGCTCACCATCTCGCTATAGGCAAGATGGGCACCGCGACGGCGGCACATGATGCGATAGGCGGGATCGGTCACGCCCGCCATGGGAGCCATAAGGAACGGCTGCTCGGCATAGGCGCCAAGCAACCGCTTGCTGTATTCAGAAAGTGCCATGGACCTACTCGTCCACCTTGAGAATCGCCATAAAGGCCTCCTGCGGAACCTCGACCGAGCCGATGGCCTTCATGCGCTTTTTGCCCTCTTTCTGCTTCTCGAGCAGCTTGCGCTTTCGCGAGATATCGCCGCCATAACACTTGGCCAGCACGTCCTTGCGGCGCGCTTTGACGGTAGAGCGGGCAATGATCTTGTTGCCGATGGCGCCCTGGATAGGCACCTCGAACAGCTGGCGCGGAATGATTTCCTTGAGCTTGTCGCACAGACCGCGGGCCAGGCCATAAGCCTTATCCTTGTGCACGATAAACGACAGCGCGTCCACCTCGTCGCCCGAAAGCAGGATGTCGAGCTTGACGAGCTCGGAGGGGCGATATTCGTTGAACTCGTAGTCGAGCGAGGCGTAACCCTTGGTGCGGCTCTTGAGCTGGTCAAAAAAGTCCAGAATGAGCTCGGCAAGCGGCATGTCGAAACGCATCTCGACCGATTTGCTCGTGAGATGGATCATGTCGGTTGTAATGCCGCGATGCTCGATAGCGAGCTGCATGACGGCACCCGTATACTCGGGCGGACAGATAATCTTGGCCTTGAGGTAGGGCTCCTCGATGCGCTCGATGCGCGTAGCCTCGGGCAGATCCTGCGGGCTGCGAACATCAATCATCTCGCCGTCGGTCTTGTAGACGTGATAGTCCACCGAAGGGCTCGTGGCAATCAGGTCCAGGTTGAACTCGCGCTCCAGGCGCTCCTTGACGACCTCCATATGCAGCAGGCCCAAGAAGCCAACGCGGAAACCAAAGCCGAGCGCCACCGAAGTCTCGGGCTCCCACACCAACGACGGGTCGTTGACATGCAGCTTATCGAGCGCGTCACGCAGGTTCTCGTAGTCCTTGTTATCGATCGGGAACAGGCCCGTATAGACCATGGGCTTAGCCTCGCGGTAACCGGGAAGCGGCTCGGGGCAGGGGTTCGACGCCCAGGTAAGGGTGTCGCCCACGCGAACGGCCTCGGGGTCCTTCAGGCCCGTGACCACGTATCCGACCTCGCCGACCGTCAGCGCGTCGACCGGCGTCTCGGCGGGACGCTTGACGCCCACGCCATCGACCAAAAAGTCGCCCTTTGCCTGCATCATGCGCAAGGTATCGCCCTTTTTGATGGAGCCGTCAAAGATGCGCACCGTGGCGACGACGCCACGATACTCGTCGAAGTATGAATCCAGAATGAGTGCCTTGAGCGGCGCATTCGCATCGCCCTTGGGCGGAGAAATCAGAAAGACAATGGACTCCAGCAGATCGTGGATGCCCTCGCCGGTCTTGCCCGAGACACACACGGCATCATCGGCAGGGATCGCCAGGTCATCCTCGATCTCGGTCTTGACCTCGTCGGGGTGTGCCGACGGCAGGTCGATCTTGTTGATAGCGGGCACGATATCCAAGTTGGCGTTCATGGCGAGCGTCGCGTTGGAGACGGTCTGCGCCTCGACGCCCTGCGTGGCGTCGACGACAAGCACCGCACCCTCGCAGGCGGCAAGCGAACGCGAGACCTCGTAGGTAAAGTCCACGTGGCCCGGCGTATCGATCAGGTTGAACTGATACGTCTCACCATCGTCGGCGTCATAGGACACGCGAACGGCATTGGACTTGATCGTGATGCCGCGCTCGCGCTCGATATCCATGGTGTCGAGCAGCTGCGACTCCATATCGCGCTCGTCGACGGTATGGGTGAGCTCGAGGATGCGGTCACTGATCGTGGACTTGCCATGGTCGATGTGCGCAACGATCGAGAAGTTGCGGATGTGGGAAATGTCAATTGAAGTATTCATGCGGACTATCTTACCCGAGCGATACAAAAAATGGAGCCTGTTCCATAAAACAGGCTCCATTTATGCGCGTAATCTGTGTGGTGTGAAATTTACAACTTAGGCGTTGATGCTGTTCACGAGCTTGGCAAGACCGGACTTGCGGTTGGAAGCCTGGTTCTTGTGGATAACATGCTTGGCGGCAGCCATGTCGAGACGCTTGGTGACGGTCTTGAGGGCAGCCTGGGCCTTCTCGGCGTCGCCCTCGGCGACGGCGGACTGGACGTGCTTGGTCAGCGTCTTGAGCTCGGACTTGACAGCCTTGTTACGCATGCGAGCTGCCTCATTGGTGCGGATACGCTTCTTCTGAGACTTGATGTTTGCCACTTCTGGAGTTCCTTTCGAGTTCCTTGCAAAAAATGTATGACACCTCTGAGACACGGTGAGGTCATGCAAGCGCCTACTATAGCACGCTCCCCCTCAAAGGGATAGAACGAATTTGTCAAATAGGCAGGTATCATCACGATTTTCTCAAGATGTTCGTAATCCAGAGCAAAAGCGCGGTCTGAGAATCGGCCGAACCCTTCAGTGCGAGCTCCACATCGACCGCGCCCTCGAGCGCGGCAACGAGCTCTGCCATCGAAAAGCGACGTGCCCAGGTCAGGTGATTCTTGACCTGCCAGGACTGGAGCTTAAGTGTTGCAGCCAGCTCACGACCCTGTCCGCGCGCATCGAGCGCCTTGGCAACGATAAGCTCGCGGATGCGGCCGCACAGCAATGTGTAAGTCCACACGTAGCTCTTGGCGGGCAGTAGATTGAAGAGCTCGAGCGAGCGTCGCATGTCACGGGCCGAGACCGCATTGAGAAAGTCCCAGGGTTGAACCTCGGCCGTACGTACAATCCAGCGCTCAACGTCGACAAGCTCAATCTGGGGCACCTCGACCATCTGGGCAAGCTTAGCCAAGTCGTTATCGAGCATGCGAGTGTTTTCACCCGAACGCGAGACGAGTTCCTCGGCGGCCGCCGTCGTGATCGACTTGCCGTGCTGCGTCGCCATCTGCTGCACGCGGCGCGGTAGCTCCCAGCGCTTGGTGCCGGAGCAATCGATCACAGCCTTCTTGTCGATCTTGGCGATCGCCTTATACAGGCGCGTGTTCTTGGCAAGCGAGTCGGCGATGATGAGGCAGACCGTTGTGGGACTGGGACTCGCCAGATACTCGACGAGCGGCTCCGAGACCGACTTGGCGAGCTTTGAGCAGCCATCAAGGATTACCAGGCGAAACTCACTGCCCATGGGAAAGGTGTTGAGCGATCCGATAATCGACTCGATATCGGGGTCTTTGGTCATATCGCGCTCGTCGAGGTTGAACTCGACCATGCCCGACTTTTCCAGACGCGCTTTCATACGCGAGACGGCGTGATCGCGCTTGACTCCGTCGGTACCGACGATCAGATATGCCGGCAGCAGACCGGTTTCGGACATTGCGCTCCCCTCCCGCAGGCCTTCGTATTCGCTCCGTGCCATTCTAGCCCAGGGGCCCACCACACGCCAACGACGTCGTCACGGTCGCTGGCATCGCATCGCAAAGCCATTCGCAGCCGGCGTGACGGTAATGTCGCCGTGTTCGATAGTGCACGCGAACACGCCGCCCGCTTCCTTAACGGCATCGATGCAGGCATCGGACGGATGGCCGTATCGATTCCCTTCGCCCGCACTCGCGAGGGAAAGCTCGGGCTTCAGGACGTCCAGCAACTCATCATCGACTGAAACCTTAGAGCCGTGATGCCCAAGTTTAAGTACGTCGATATCCCCCACCTCCTGCACGAATTCCCGTTCTTGGTCGATCTCGGCATCACCGGTGAGGAGCATACGCAGGCCCTTGCCTTCCTGAACATATGAGAGCAGCAGGACAAGCGAGTCCTCATTTCCCTCGCCATCCACGGACTCGAATGGCCACATCACGCGGGCGCAAAATGAGCCGATATCGACCGTATCCCCACGGCGCACCTGCCGATACTCCACGCCAGGTCGGTTCAATACCTCGGCAGGAGCATCCTCCAGCGCATCCGCCGCCACGGCAATCGTACCGACCGAAAACTGTTCGAGCACGGCAGGCAGACCACCCCAGTGATCCTCATCCCAATGCGTCACAAAGACGGCATCGATATGGTGCACGTTATTGCGAACCAACGCCGCCACCACGCGCTCGTCGAGCCCGCAGTCGACGAGCGCCACTGCGCCGCCCTGGCGAATAATAATCGCATCGGCCTGGCCCACATCGAGCACCGTCACCGAAGGCGGAGCGAATCGATCCCAGTAGACGTACGGAATCGCAGCCAAGAGCACCAGGCATGCAAGCCCCACCGCCATAGGACGTGCACGGGGACGCGGCCACCAGACAAGCAGAACCGCCAGCAAACACGGCACTAGGTAAATCCACATGCTATCGGGCGGCACGCTCACGGATGCACCCGGCACGGCGGCAAACAGCTGCTCAAAGAACAGCGCGCAACGGGCGGCAATCATGGGCACAACGAGCGCCCAAGTCCGCAACGGCGCCAGGAGCGAAAAGGGAACCAGCACGATCGACACGGCGAGCAGTGCGCTCACCACCGGACCGAGGACCGCATTTGCGAGCGGAGCAATGAGCGAGAACGTACCGAAGGCAGGAATGGTAATGGGAAGTGTCGCCAGTTGCGAGCACAGCGTGACGGAAAGCATGCTGGCAACGCCCGACGGAACACTCAGCTCACCCAAAGCGTAGGTCGCATAGGGGCAAAAGCACAGAATGGCTAAGACGCTGGCACATGAAAGCTGAAAGCCCATCTCGAACAGAACCGTCGGCCGCAGCAACACAAAGATGGACATGGTAACGAAGAGTGCCGATGCGCCGTGCCGGCGCCGCCCCGCGCCGTTTACGACAAGCGTCGCGAACACCATGCAGCACGCGCGCACGGCCGAGGGAGACGCGCCCGTAAAGGCAGCGTAGCCCACAAGCGTTATCGCCAGTATCGCCCGCTGAAGACCACGTGAGCACCGAGTCTTTTGCAATAAACCCTCGATTACAAACCCCACGATAGCCAAATGGCTGCCCGAGACGGCGATAAGATGCGCCGTTCCCGTCACCGAAAACCAGTCGCCCGCCGGCTGGGCGCGCAGCTCGGCCGAACGACCGCAGACGACACCGGCTATGAGTGCACGCGCCGGGTCGGTCGCAGGCGCGATGGACGCAAGCAGCCCATTTCGCAGCCGAAGCAGCGGCCCCGGAGAGTCTTCATCGACCGACAAAATCCGAACGACTTTAACCTTGCGCACCTCGCCTCGGAGCACGCGCGATCGTCCATACGCATCGTTCTCAAAACGTGAAACGCGACCGATAACACGCACGTGCGCCCCGACCTTGAGCTCGAGGTCGCACGATAGGCGAACCATTGCCAAGTTCTTACCGTCCGTGCGTGCCTCGCAGGTATAGGAATACACGTCGTCGTTTATGGATGGGTCACCCTGCACGACAAACTCAAGGCTGCTTGCCGCTCGACCGTCGAGCGCCTTCGAGGCGCTTAGCACGCCCACAGCCCACCACGCCGAGACGACCGCTCCCGCCACGAGACCGACGGACGCGGCATACAGCCACCGCTTCCAAGGGGCAAGCCGCGCACAAGATTGAGCCAGCACAACGAATACCGCCGCCGTAACGGGAATGGCCCATAGCGGCCCGACCGCCGAAGCCTGCTCCCACAGCAGCGCATCGGCGGCCACGTTGAGCACCAAGGCGCAGCTCATGCACATGCCGGCACACAGGGCCATCGTCCACGGCATCAGAGGCCGCGGAGGCATCACATGCTCGCGCTCGGTCGCACTCATACGCAGATGGAATCTTTGATTTTGGCAAGCTTCTTCTCGCCGATTCCCGACACACGCATCAGATCGTCAACCGAGGCAAAACCACCGTTCTTTGTCCGCTCATCGATAATCGACTGGGCCATGGAGGGACCGATGCCCGAGAGCGTCTGCAGCTCTGCCGCGCTTGCCGTATTGATATTTACTAGGCCTGTTACGCCACTCACGCCCGATGATGCGGAAGCCCCACCATCAACACCAGCTTCCGCAATGGACGCCTGCTGCTCCCCTACCGTTGGAACGTGAATCTTCTGTCCATCGACGACCTTAGATGCCCGATTGAGCCCCGTAACGTCTGCCTCGGGCGCCAGCCCGCCGGCGGCATCAATCGCCTGAGCCACCCGCGCGCCGTCCTTGAGACGATATACACCGGGCGACACAACGGCGCCATCAACATCGACATAAACCTCTGCCGCGGCAGACGCCTTAGGCGAAGAGCCTTCGGATGTCTTTCCGCTCGAGGCATCGCCGGATCCCGGCTCCACTAACGAACCCGAACCATCAGTGTGCTCAAACGACACACTGCCGGCACCGCCGCCAAGGTTCGCCATCGCCAGTCCACTCGCCATCGCAATGACGACCAGTATCGCCATCACCACTGCCTTATGACCGAGCAGCTTGTCCGCCAAGCGGTCCATCCGTTTGACCCGTTCGTGTTGTTCGCGCTGCGCCATAGCAAAACCTCCCAACAACATCGTGTCAGGAAAAGAGTCCTGCAACAGCCATTCTCCAAAACCGGTTTTCGCGGTCAAACCAAAAGCCGACCAAAACCTTGCGAAATACTGTCCATTTATTCAGGCACACGTCAGCAAATGAACACTTAGCCGCAAAATGCCCAGATAGCAAAAGACCGACGATGCAGACGCATCGTCGGTCTATGCACAAAATTACTCGTGATCTTGGTAAATCTCACGCGGAGCAAGCTCCGAATGTTTGCGTTTTAAGGTCTTAGGGGCCTTATACGTGTTGCTCTCGAAGTCGATGTACTCGGTCTGCTTGAGCAGGCGCTCGATCATCTCCTCGTGATCGAACAACTCCCAGGCCTCATGCACGGCATCGAGTTTAGCGTGCGTCTCGGGACGGCGCGGCATAAACAGCGTGCAGCAGTCGGGAGCGGCCTCAGTCGAGATATCGAACGTACCGATCTCCTCGGCGCGCGCGATGATCTCCTGCTTGTCCGAACCGATGAGAGGACGGAACACGGGGATCTTCACGGCCTCGTTGACAGCCATGATGTTCTCAAGCGTTTGGGAGGCAACCTGCCCAAGCGATTCGCCCGTAACGATGGCCTTAGCGCCCTCGATATGCGCGATGCGCTCGGCAACCGAATACATAATGCGGCGATACATGATCACGCGAAGGTTACTGGGACAGGTGACCGAAATCTCACGCTGGCAGTCGCCAAACGGCACCACGTACAGGCGGCCGATCTGGACACCCGGCTCAAGCGCACGGATGATATCCTGCACCAAATACTCGCTCGTATCGGGCGTCTGCGGACGACCGGAGAAATGTACCGGCACGCACACCGCGCCGCGACGCGCGAGCATCCAGGTCGCCACCGGAGAATCGATACCTGACGACAGCAGCGTCACGACCTTGCCGGCAGAACCCACCGGCAGACCGCCCACGCCGCGCTCGGAGCGCGCGTACACATAAACGCTACCCTGGACCACCAGTACGTGCACCATCGCATCGGGGTCGTGCATTTGAACCTTTTTATCGGGGAAGGCCTCACACAACACCTCGCCCACCTGACGATTGATGTCAATCGAGGTGAGCTCATAGTCGGTATTGGAGCGCTTAGCGTGCACCTTAAACGAATCGAAGGAACCAAACTCGCGCAGCGCCTTGACGGCGGCGGCGCAGTACTCCTGCGGGTCGCGGTTAGTGTGATACGCCAAAGACACACGAGCAACGCCGGGAACGGTGCGAATAACACGCGCCGCATCATCGGCCTGATGCTCGTTAAAGGTCACGAGGATATAACCGGAAATTCGAGACACGGCGTTCACGGAAAAGGCGGCCAAAGCCGCCTTAATGTTATCCATGAGGATATGCTCAAAATGTGCGCGGTTCTTGCCCTTCAGTCCAACCTCGTGATAGTGGACCAGGCAGACGCGAGCCGCCATTTAGGCTTCAGCAACCTTGTGGCCGAGCGCCTTCTCGTAACGGGCCTCGTCGTAAGAGATGTCGCCGTCGACAATCTCGTCCATAGCCATCGAGATGGTATCGGCACCGGAAAGCCCGATGGTGATGTCATCGACATCCTGGACGGCAAGCACGCGGTTGTGCTGGCCACGCAGCATGCTATTGATGTCGCAGGCGCGCTTGGAGGCAAGCGAAGCGAGCAGGAAGCGGTTGTGATCGGTCTTCTCCAGAAGATCGTCAATGCAAGGCTTTACAACGGACACGGACCTCAGATCCTTTCATGCATATCGAGAACGCGAACGAGCTCATCGGTCGCGCGGTCGAGATCGTCATTAACCACGACGTCGTCGTAGCGGTCGGCAAGGGCAAGCTCATCGGCGGCGTTTGCCATACGCAGCTCAATCGTCTCGGGCGTCTCGGTACCGCGACCGACTAGACGCTCGCGGAGCACCTCAAGCGAAGGCGGCTTGATAAAGATCAGCACGGCCTCGGGGAAACGCTCCTTCACCTGCAGGGCGCCCTGGACATCGATCTCCAAAATCAGAGACGAACCAGAGGCGAGCTTGGACTGGACCTCGCTCACCAACGTGCCGTAGCAGTTACCGTGGACCTCGGCCCACTCAACAAACTCACCGTTTGCCACGCGGCGGTCGAACTCCTCGCGCGTCAGAAAAAAGTAGTTGACGCCGTCGACCTCACCTTTGCGTGGTGCTCGCGTGGTAGCCGAAACCGTCAGGCCCAGGTTCGAGCGGCGCTCGCGCACACGAGTGACGAGCGTACCCTTGCCTGCGCCTGACGGTCCAGAAATCACAAAGAGCTTGGAATCCTGAGCGCTCACTTATTTGGTCAGCTGCTCGAGGAGCTGCTCGCGCTGACGGACGCCGAGGCCCTGGACGCGACGGGTAGCGGAGATACCGAGCTCCTCCATGATCTTGGCGGCCTTGGCCTTGCCATAACCAGGAAGAGACTCGATGAGGGTGGAAACCTTCATGCGGGAAGCGATGGGGTCATCGGAGTTGAGCACGGACTCGAGGGACTTCTCGCCCTTCTTGATCTGCTCGCGAAGCTCAGCGCGGGCGTGACGTGCGGCAGCAGCCTTCTCAAGAGCCTGCTTGCGCTGCTCATCGGTAAGCTGAGGGAGTGCCATTCGTACCTCCAAGTAGTTGGGTTATATCTGATTCAATAATTGGCATTTTAGCACGTAGAACGTACAAAATGCCCAATCGCGGCTCCATAGGTTAGACGATACCCGCAAAAAGTGCAATATACTGCGCCCAAAGTTAAGCCCCTGACCTGCGATTCCACACAAAGGATGGGAAAGTTTACGCAGGCACAGGGGCTATTTTGTGCTAATGAGACCCAAAAGTGGTGACTTAGGGGAATCTTTTACGCGACGTTTTCGACCAGCTCGGCGACGATGGCGTCAAAGGCGGCAACCGGATCGTCGGCGCCGGTGATGGGACGGCCCACCACAATATGACTTGCGCCGCGCTCGATAGCCTGGGAAGGCGTCGCCACGCGGGACTGGTCACCAAGGGCGGCACCCACCGGACGCACGCCCGGAGTCACGATCAGGGCATCAGAACCCAGCAGCTCACGCATGTCGTGAGCCTCCATCGGCGAGCACACGATGCCATCGATGCCGTTGGCCTGAGCGAGCTTTGCCAGGCGGGCGGCCTCCTCGGACACGGGCGACTCGACGCCGATCTCGCTCAAGGCATCCTGATTCATGCTCGTGAGAACGGTGATGGCGACGAGCTTGGCGCGGTCCTCGCGCGCCTCCTCGGCACCCTCGCGGCAGGCAGCGAGCATGGCGCCCGAACCCAAGCCGTGAACCGAGAGCAGGTCGGCACCAGCAAGCGAGGCCGAACGGGCGGCGCCGCGAACCTGATGCGGAATATCATGGAACTTAAGGTCGAGGAAAACCTTAAAGCCCAAATCCTTGAACGTCTTGACGATCTCAGGACCCTCGGCGTAATAGAGCGTCATGCCAACCTTGAGCCAGGCGGCATGGCCCGAAAGCTCGTGGGCAAGCTCGAGCGCACGCTCACGGTCGCAGTCGAGAGCGACGATAACACGGTCGCGGGCATCGGTCTCTAGCATTCGAACGCACCTACCAGTTCGTTGATGTCCTTCACGCCCTGAGACTCGGCCCAGGCCTCGAGCTCGTGCGCGATCTTGAGCGAAGCGCACGGATCGACGAAGTTGGCCATGCCGACCGACACGCAGGTGGCGCCGGCCAGAATAAACTCGGCCGCATCCTCGCCCGTCATGACGCCGCCGACACCGTTGATGGGGATATCGACGGCCTGGGCAACCTCCCAGACCATGCGCACGGCGATGTGGTGGCACAGCGGGCCCGAAAGGCCGCCCTTGGGCTTGGCCACGCGGGACTTGCGGGTATGGACGTCGATGGCCATGCCCTGGATGGAGTTGATGACCGAAAGGCCGTCGGCACCGGCAGCCTCGAGGGCCTTGGCAATCTCGGCAACGTTAACCGGAGCCATCTTTACGAACAGCGGCTTATCGGTCACCTTGCGGCAGGCAGCCATAACGGAAGAGGCGCCCTCGGGCGTGGAGCCCATGGCGGCACCGCCGGCGGCGATATTAGGGCAGCTCACGTTGATCTCGTAGCCGGCAGCCCAGGGGCACAGTTCGACATACATCTCGAGTGCGCGGACAAACTCGTCAACGGAGTGGCCGGCAACCTGACAGATGACCTGGCAGCCGTCCTTGGAGAGCTGCTCGAGCCACGGACCGGACTCGCGGGCAAAGGCGGCCACGCCGGGGTTCTGAAGGCCCACGGAGTTGATCATACCGCCGGGAATCTCGGCCATGCGGGGCGCGGGGTTGCCGGGCCAGGGCTCGGCAGCGCAACCCTTGGTGGTGATGGCGCCCAGCTGGGAAACATCAAAGAAGTTCTGGAACTGCCAACCGTAGCCAAAGGTACCGGCTGCGGTGTTGATGGGGTTCTGCATCTTGACGCCGCCGAAATCGACGGCCATGTTCACGGTACCCACTAGAAGACCACCACCTTGGAAGCATCGAACACGGGGCCGCACATGCAAGCACCCTTCATACCGTCGACCGTTTCGACATTGCAGGTGTTGCAGGCGCCAAAGCCACAGCTCATCATGCGCTCAAGCGACACCTCGCAGTACGCACCGGCCTCGGCAGCGGCAGCGGCGACTTTCTTCATCATGACAGCGGGGCCGCAGCTGGCCACATAGTCGTAGCCGCCCTCGCCGAGCAGCTCGGCTGCCGGGTCGGTGCAAAAACCGTGCGTGCCCAGCGTGCCATCGTCGGTGCACACGTTAACCGTGGCGCCCAACGCACGGAACTCATCGACACCCACGGCCTTGGAAGCGGTGCCAAAGCCCAGGCAAACGTCGACATCCACGCCCTGCTCGACAAGAATGCCGGCGAGGCACAGCACGGGCGGAACACCGATGCCGCCCGCCACGAGCAGCGCCTTCCTGGTGCCCTCGGGAACAAGCCAGCCGCGGCCGCCAGGGCCCAACAGGTTGGACTTGGAGCCAGGGCCCATCTGGGACAAACGACGGGTATCGTCGCCCACGACGGCGTACCACAGCTCGACGGTGCCGGCCTCGGCGTCGGCGCGGTAGTAGCTCAGGGGCACGCGAAGCAGCGAGGACGCATCGCCGGGTACGGCGATGTTCACAAACTGACCGGGCTTGAGCGCACTTGCAAGCTTGGGGGCCGAGATGACGAGCGAGAAGATGCCGTCGGCAATCTCCCGGTTCGAGACGACCTCGAAGTCGTGCATGCGTGCAGTGGAAGGTGTGGGCATAGACGCTCCAATCCCCCATGCGGTTGCATGGTCCAAACGAATAGAAAGCGCGGCACCGCAAGGGCACCGCGCATAAAAGCGATAAGGCTATGCTAGCAGATGCAGCCGTCGGCAAGCGTCTGCTTACCGCCGACAAACACATCGGTGGCACGACCGGTAAGCGTGCGGCCGGCAAAACCGGAGTTCTCGGCGCGTGACTCGTAACCGTCCTCGCCAACCGTCCAGGTTGCGGAGGGGTCGAACACGGTCAGGTCGGCAACGGAGCCCGCCTTGACCTGAACCTGGTCGAGGCCCAGAATCTCACGCGGCTTGATGGCCATGAGCTCGACCATGCGAGCCATGCTCATCTTGCCCGTGTTGACCAGCTCGGTGAGCACGAGCGACAGCGAGGTCTCGAGACCGATCATGCCAAAGGGCGCAAGCTCGAACTCGCGGGCCTTCTCCCACGGGGTGTGGGGAGCGTGATCGGTGACGATAACGTCGACGGTACCGTCGATGACACCCTGACGGATGGCCTCGGCGTCCTCGTCGGTGCGCAGCGGCGGATTGACCTTGAGCGAGGTGTTGTAGGTCTCGTCCAGGTCGTTCTCGGTCAGGAACATGTGGTGCGGGGTAGCCTCGCAGGTCACCTGGACACCGGCGGCCTTACCGGCACGCACGAGCTCCAGGCCGTGAGCGGTGGAGATGTGCTGGATGTGCAGCTTGGCACCGGTCAGCTTGGCGATCTCGATGTCGCGGGCGATCTGAAGCTCCTCGCCGGCAGCCGGCCAACCCTCGAGGGCCAGACGAGTCGAGACCTTGCCCTCGTTGATCTGACCGTGGCCGACCAGATCCTCGTCCTGGCAGTGGCTCATAAAGACCTTGCCGAACATCTTGCCGTAGTCCATGCAGCGACGGAGCATGCCCGCGCCCTGCACGCCGCGACCGTCGTCGGTGAAGGCGACGGCGCCGTGGGCGACCATATCGCCCATCTCGGACATGGCCTCGCCCTTAAGACCGCGGGTCATGGCGCCCGACGGATAGACGCGGCAGTGGCCGACCTCGGCAGCGCGGGCCTTGACGAACTCCACGACAGTGCCGTTATCGGTGACGGGATCGGTGTTGGGCATGGCGCACACGCCGGTGAAGCCGCCCTTGGCAGCAGCACGGGTGCCACTCTCGATATCCTCTTTGACCTCGTAGCCGGGCTCGCGCAGGTGCACGTGCATATCCACCAGGCCGGGGACGAGATACTTGCCGGAAAGGTCGCGGACCTCGGCTCCCTCGGCGGCGAGGTTCTCGCCGACCTCGGCGATCTTGTCGCCGTCAATCAGGACGTCGACGACACCGTCAAGCTCGACGGACGGATCGACGACGTGGGCGTTCTTAAGAAGCAAGGCCATTATCGGCACCTCCAAGCAGCAGATACAGGATAGCCATACGCACGCAGATGCCGGCGTAGACCTGCTCCAGGATGACGGAGCGTTGCGGGTGGTCGGCCATATAGGAGTCGAACTCGACGCCGCGGTTGATGGGGCCCGGGTGGCAGATGATCGCATCGGGCTTCATGAGCTTCTCGCGATCCTTGGTCAGACCGAAGAGCTTGTGGTACTCACGAATCGTGGGGAACGGTGCGCCCTCGAGGCGCTCCTGCTGCACGCGCAGCATATAGACGACGTCCAGCTCGGGCAGGACGGAATCGAGGTCGCTCGTCACGTGGTCGCAGCCCAGGACCTCGGGCGCCGGCGGCAGTAGCGTGCCGGGGGCGACGGCGTAGGTCTCGCAGCCCATGATCTTAAGGGCGGGGATCAGCGAGCCGCACACGCGGGAGTGCGCGATATCGCCGACGACGGCGACCTTCAGACCGTGGAAGTCACCCTTGTGCTCCCAGATGGTATACAGGTCCAGCAGGGCCTGCGTGGGGTGGTTGTGCTTGCCGTCGCCGGCGCAGATAACGCTCGCGGGCGAGTTCTGCGTGACGATGTAGGGCGCGCCGGCGTGCTTGTCGCGCACGACGATGCAGTCGATCTTGTAGGCGTTGAGGGTCTCGACGGTGTCGACAAGGCTCTCGCCCTTGACCGTGGAGGTCGAGGAGCCGCCAAAGTTGAGGCTGTCGGCCGAAAGACGCTTCTCGGCGAGCTCGAAGGAGCTGCGGGTGCGCGTCGAGGGCTCGTTGAACATGTTGACGATGGTCTTGCCCTTGAGCGTGGGGACCTTCTTAATCGCACGCTCGTTGACCTCGGAGAACGCCTTGGCGGTCTCGAGGATGAGCTTAATGTCCTCTTCGGAGTACTCGGTAATGTCGATCAGGTGCTTATGGTTGAACGCCACGGTACTACTCACCTCCCAGCGGCGCAGAACCCACGTGGGAGCCCGGCGCGACGTCGTTGATCTCGACAGCGGTACGGCCGTCGACTTCCTTCATATATAGGTGCACGTTCTCCTCGTGCGACGAGGGAACGTTCTTGCCGACAAAGTCCGGCGAGATGGGGAGCTCGCGGTGACCGCGGTCAACGAGAACTGCCAACTCAATGCGGCTCGGACGGCCCAGATCCATGACGGCGTCCAGAGCGGCGCGAATGGTACGGCCCGTGTACAGGATGTCATCCACCAGCACGACGCGCTTGCCGTCGACGCTGAAGGGAATGTTGGTAGCGTGGATCGCGGGAGCGAAATTGGTCGCATAGTCATCGCGATAGAAGCTGATGTCCAGGCTGCCAAGCGGAACGTCGACACCCTCGATCTCCTTGATCGCCTCGGCGAGCTTCTTTGCCAGAAGGTCGCCGCGCGTGACGATGCCGACCAGAGCGAGGTCTTCACAGCCCTCGTTGCGCTCGAGGATCTCGTGCGCGATGCGGGTCATCGCTCGGTTGACGGCGGTCTCGTCCATGATGACCGCCTTGGGGGAAGTCGTGCCCATCGATCTCCTTCCTCACATGTCTTGACTGTTGACACAGTCAAAAAAATAGATGCCCGACCGCTCAAAGCGGACCAGACACCCACAAGGAAGGGCTGCTCTATGGCAGCTATGTAATTCCATGTGGGTATCTCGTACCCCTTTAATGGTCAAGGGATAGTGTAGCCAACCTCGAGCTTAATTGCGAGCATAAATACGGAGCAATCCGTAAACGGAGCCCAACGCTCAATAAACCTATATATATTTGTGGGACGAGCTTGAAAACCTTGTTGCGAGCTGGCATAATCCCCTCTGCTGCACGCAAATCGGATCTACGTCCAGGGCCGTGGCGTGGGCACTATCGCCAAAAGAGAAATATCTCTGTGTAGATTACGCACAGGGAGCTGCTTCTGTGCTATAGTTCAGGCTTGTTTGTTAACGCGACATGTTCGTTTGTCGCCCAAGGAGGGTCAGTTATGTCCAAAGTTTGCGAAGTTTGCGGTAAGCACCCCGTTGCCGGTCGCTCCATCAGCCACTCTCACCGCGTCACCAACCGTAAGTTCCGCCCCAACATCCAGCGCGTTTACGTCGTCGTCGACGGTCACCGTCGCAAGATGAACGTTTGCTCCACCTGCCTCAAGTCCGGCAAGGTTGCGCGCTCCTAAATAAGGTCTTACCAACAAGTACCTCGGACTCTCCGGGTCAAAGACCTCGCGTTCACATAGAACTTACCAAAGGCGCCCTCCCCTACGGAGGGCGCCTTTTTGGTTTATTGACTACCAACTGATCGTAAGACGACAACTACTAACATATGAATATGCAAAAGTCGTTCTCGATAACCCGACGCCTTTAAGCCAAAAACCCTCTGGAACCAAATGCTGGCCAATACGGCTTCAGGGCACCTACAAGGCGCAAAGCATCCGATCTTTCCTACGCTAAGTAGCATAATTTAGTTGAAACGGTTCATTTGATTGAAGCGTTTTACTATGCCTTTTACGGGAATCTGACCGTTTACCGAATTATTTCTTGCTATCATGCAAGGCGTAGGGTAAATCTCCGATCGCAAGGAGACACAAATGGTGAAAAAGTCACCGGAAAACACTACTCCCGCCATCGTGGACAACGTGGAGGCGCTTGAGGCCAAACTCAAATCTATGCGTGAGGCCCAGGCTAAATTCGCTGAGTACACTCAGGAGCAGGTAGACAAGATCTTCTACGAGGCTGCTATGGCCGCCAACAAGGCTCGTATTCCTTTGGCCAAGCTCGCCATCGAGGAGACAGGCCGTGGCGTTCTCGAGGACAAGGTCATCAAGAACCACTACGCCGCTGAGTACATCTACAACGCTTACAAGAACACCAAGACCTGCGGTGTCATCGAGCGCGACGACGCTTACGGCATCACCAAGGTCGCCGAGCCGATCGGTATCGTTGGCGCTGTCATCCCGACCACCAACCCGACCTCCACGGCCATCTTCAAGACGCTCATCTGCCTGAAGACCCGTAACGCCATCATCATCTCCCCGCACCCGGCAGCCGCCAAGTGCACCATCGCCGCCGCCAAGCTCGTTCTCGACGCAGCTGTCAAGGCCGGTGCTCCTGAGGGCATCATCGGCTGGGTCGACAAGCCGTCCATCGAGCTGACCAACATGGTCATGCGCGACGTCGACATCATTCTCGCAACCGGTGGCCCGGGCATGGTCAAGGCTGCTTACTCCTCCGGTAAGCCCGCACTCGGCGTCGGCGCCGGCAACACCCCGGTCATCATCGACGATACCGCGGACATCAAGCTCGCCGTCAACTCCATCATCCACTCCAAGACGTTCGACAACGGCATGATCTGCGCTTCCGAGCAGTCCGTCACCGTCCTCGACTCCATCTACAAGGATGTCAAGGCTGAGTTCCAGCGTCGCGGCTGCTACTTCGTCAAGCAGGGTGCCGAGATGGACGCCCTGCGTGCCGCCATGTTCAAGAACGGCGCACTCGATCACCGCATCCCCGGCATGGCTGCCGCCAAGATCGCCGAGCTCGCCGGCATCGAGGTTCCCGCCAAGACCAAGATCCTGATCGCCGAGGTCACCTCCACCGATCCCGAGAAGGAAGAGTTCTCCCACGAGAAGCTCTCGCCGGTCCTCGCTATGTATCACGCCAAGGACTTCCAGGAGGCCGTTGACAAGGCAGAGCACCTCGTCCTCGCAGGTGGCCCGGGCCACACCGCCTCTCTCTACGTGCACCCGGCACAGAGCGAGAAGATCGCTAAGTTCCAGCACGTCATGAAGGCCTGCCGCATCGTCATCAACACCCCGTCCTCGCACGGCGGCATCGGTGACCTCTACAACTTCGGCATGAAGCCGTCTCTAACCCTGGGCTGCGGCTCCTGGGGTGGCAACTCCGTCTCCGAGAACGTTGGGGTGAAGCACTTGATCAACGTCAAGACCGTGGCAGAGCGCCGCGAGAACATGCTGTGGTTCCGCGCACCCGAGAAGGTCTACTTCAAGAAGGGCTGCACGCCCGTCGCACTCGACGAGCTCGGCACCGTAATGGGCAAGAAGCGCGCCTTCATCGTTACCGACCAGTTCCTCTTCAAGAATGGCAACACGCGTGCCATCGAGGCCAAGCTCGATGAGATGGGCATCGCTCACGACTGCTTCTACGACGTTGAGCCCGATCCCTCCCTGCAGTGCGCACGTCGCGGCGCCAAGCAGATGACGCTCTTCGAGCCGGATGTCATCATCGCCGTCGGCGGCGGTTCCGCAATGGACGCCGGCAAGATCATGTGGATGATGTACGAGCACCCCGAGGCGAACTTCGAGGACATGGCCATGGACTTCATGGACATCCGCAAGCGTATCTTCACCTTCCCCGAGATGGGCAAGAAGGCTTACTTCGTCGCCGTCCCGACCTCTTCGGGCACTGGCTCCGAGTGCACGCCGTTCGCCATCATCACCGACAAGGAGACCGGCATCAAGTGGCCGCTCGCCGACTACGCGCTGCTCCCCAACATGGCTATCGTCGACGCCGACAACTGCATGACCGCCCCGAAGGGCCTCACCGCAGCTTCCGGTATTGACGTCATGACCCACGCCATCGAGTCCTACGTCTCCATCATGGCTTCCGATTACACCAAGGGCCTCTCCGAGCGCGCCGCAAAGCTCGTCTTCGAGAACCTCCCGAGCTCCTTCACCAACGGTGCCAAGGATCCGCACGCTCGCGAGGAGATGCACAACGCATCCTGCATGGCCGGTATGGCATTCGGTAACGCCTTCCTGGGCCTCAACCACTCCATGGCCCACAAGCTCGGCGCTTTCCACCATCTGCCCCACGGCCTCGCAAACGCCGTCATCCTGACCCGCGTCATGCGTTACAACGCCGCCGAGGCTCCTGTCAAGATGGGAACCTTCTCTCAGTATCCTTACCCCAACGCGCTGCACAACTACGCCGAGATGGCTCGTTACTGCGGCATCGACGGCAAGGACGACCGTGAGGTCTTCGAGAACTTCATCACCAAGCTCACCGAGCTCTGCGACTTCATCGGTGTCAAGCACACCATCGCTGAGTACGGCGTTGACGAGAAGTACTTCCTCGACACCCTCGACGAGATGACCGAGCAGGCATTCAACGACCAGTGCACCGGCGCTAACCCGCGCTACCCGCTCATGAGCGAGATCAAGGAGCTCTACCTGGACGCCTACTACGGCCGAGAGCCTCAGGATTACGCCGTCTGCTAGTTCTAGCACGGTTTTTAACGGCGGGGGTGCACGGGTGTTTCACACACCCCCGCCGTCGCTTCTATCGCATCGTTGAAAGGATGCAACCATGCTGCTACCCGATTCCAAGACCGAGCTCGTCCGCCGTGGCAACAAGGTCGTTTACGACCTGGGCGACAAGATCGTCAAGGTCTTTAACGAGACCAAGCCCGTCTCCGACGTGTTCAACGAGGCTTTGAATCTTGCCCGCATCAATGAGTGCGGCATCCGCAGCCCCAAGGCTCTCGAGGTTTCCCAGCTCGAGAACGCCAACGGCTGGGCGCTCGTGACCGAGAAGGTTCCGGGCACTACCCTTGCCGAGAAGATGACTGCCGAGCCCCAGCGCTTCGGTGAGTACCTCGAGATGTTCGTCGACCTCCAGATCGAGATCCACGGCTACACCTCCCCGCTGCTCAACCGTCAGCGCGACAAGTTCGCCCGCATGATCGACAGCCTTGATCAGCTCAATGCCACCACGCGCTACAACCTTCAGGAGCGTCTGGACGGTATGACCAAGGAGTTCAAGGTTTGCCACGGCGACTTCAACCCCTCCAACGTCATCGTCGGCGACGACGGTCAGCTGTACGTCTGCGACTGGGCACACGCCACCCAGGGCTCCCCTGCTGCCGACGTTGCCACCACCTACCTGCTCTTTGCCCTCAACAGCAAGGATCAGGCCGAGGCCTACCTGGAGCTCTACTGCGACCGCGCCGACATGCCCATGCAGGTCGTGCGTCAGTGGACGAGCATCGTTGCCGCTTCCGAGCTCGCTCGTAAGCGCAACGTGAACGATGAGTTCCTTAAGAACTGGATCGACGTCGTCGATTATCAGTAATATCTGAGCGATTCATTTCGCATCGGAGGCACAAAGGAAAACCCCGCAGCTCGCATGGGCTGTGGGGTTTTTCCTTTTAGCGATTGAGCGCGCCGACAAGATAAAAGGACGGCCCCGCATCTCCCCTATCTGGAGAAATGCGGGGCCGTCCCGTATATCGAACTACAAGCGAAATCGCCGATTAACGGCGGGCAGCCTTCACAAGCTCGGCGACCTTGGCGACGACCTCGTCGATCGCCACGTCCTCGCGCTCGCCCGTGGCACGGTCCTTGAGCTCAACGGTGCCGTTCTTAAGGCCACGCTTGCCGAGCACCACCTGATACGGGAAGCCCATAAGGTCATTGTCGGCAAACTTAAAGCCGGGACGCTCATCGCGATCGTCGACGACAACCTCGATACCCTCGGCGCACAGGCCATCAACGATCTGTTCGCAAACGGTAGCGCACTCCTCCTTCTTGGGGTCGAGCGGAATCACCGCAACCTCGTACGGGGCAACGGAGACCGGCCAGACGATGCCATGCTCGTCGTTGTGCTGCTCCACGACGGCAGCGAGCGAGCGAGACACGCCCACGCCGTAGCAACCCATGATAAGCGGCTTCTCCTTGCCGTCCTCGTCCATAAAGGTAGCACCCATGGCCTCGGAGTACTTGGTGCCCAGCTGGAAGACCTGGGAAACCTCGATGCCGCGAGCAGCAGAGAGCGGCTTGCCGCAGTGCGGGCAGGGATCGCCTGCGACGACGGTGACCAGATCGGCCCACTCGTCGACGGTAAAGTCGCGCTCGGGGCAGGCACCGGTAAAGTGATAATCGACCTCGTTGGCACCGCAGGCCCACTGCTTGGACTCGCGCAGGCTCTCATCGCACACCAGACGAATGCCATCGGGCAGGTTAACCGGTCCGATAAAGCCCTTGTGCAGACCGTTCGCCTGAAGCTCCTCGTCGGTCATCATGCGATAGCCCTTGCCAAAGACGTGCTCGGCCTTGCAATCGTTGAGCTCGTGATCGCCCGGAACAATGGCCACGACCGGCTTGCCCTCGGCGTCGATGAGTGCCAGCGACTTGCGCGTGCCGTTCTCGGGGAACCCAAAGAACTTAGCAACAGCCTCAATGGTGCCCATGCCCGGAGTCTCAACCTTGGTGAGCGTACCGTCACCAGGACCCTCGGTCACGACGACCTTGGTGCTTGCAGCCTCGTCATCGGCAGCGAAGCCGCAATCGTCGCAGTAGACGAGCGAAGCCTCGCCGGCGTCAGCCAAAGCCATGTACTCGACGGAGGTATCGCCACCGATCTCGCCAGAATCGGCGACGACGGGCAGAGCCTTGATGTAGCAGCGCTCGCAGATGTTGGCGTAGGCCTGCTTCATCTTGTCGTACTCCTCCTGCAGACTCTCCTGCGTGGCAGAGAAGCTGTAGGCGTCCTTCATGATGAACTCACGGCCGCGCATCAGGCCAAAGCGGGGACGGAACTCATCACGGAACTTGTCCTGAATGTGGTACAGGTTGACGGGCAGCTGCTTATAGGAGCGCAGCTCGTTGCGCACCAGGGCCGTGACGGTCTCCTCGTGCGTGGGGCCCAGCACAAACTCGCGACCATGACGGTCGTCAAAGCGCACGAGCTCCTTGCCATAGGCATCGATGCGGCCGGACTCACGCCACAGCTCGGCATCGACCATAATGGGCATCATGAGCTCCTGGGCGCCGGCGGCGTCCATCTCGTCGCGCACGATGTTCTCGATCTTACGAATCGAGCGCCAAGCGAGCGGCAGATAGGAATACAGACCGGCGGCCTCCTTGCGGATCATACCGGCACGAAGCAGCAGACGATGGCTTGCAAGCTCGGCGTCGGCCGGATCCTCTTTGAGCGTCGGCGCATAGAGCTTAGACATATACATTGCTCGGGTCATTTATTTCTCCTCAATAAGCTTGTCGACCTCGGCCATAAGCGCGTCGACAATTTGGTCCTCAGCTACTTTACCAATGATCTGGCCATGCGAAAAGAGCAGAGCCTGACCACGTCCGCAAGCAACGCCCAGGTCGGCATCAGAAGCCTCACCGGGGCCATTAACGGCACACCCCATGACGGCAATCGAAAGCGGCGCGGCATAGTTCTTAAGCCGCTCGGTTACTTCCTCGGCGATTGCAATCAGGTTAACCTGGCAGCGGGCGCACGTGGGGCACGAGACAATCTCGGGTCCACGGCGACGCAGGCCCAGAGACTGCAAAATGCCCCAGGCGACCGGCGGCTCCTCGACCGGATCGGCCGTGAGCGAGACGCGCATGGTGTCACCGATACCCTCAGACAGCAGGATACCAAGGCCCACCGAGCTCTTGATGGTGCCCTGCAGCTTGGTACCTGCCTCGGTTACGCCCAGGTGAAGCGGAACGTGGGGAATCTCACGCGACAGGGCTCGATAGGTATCGAGCGTCGTTTGCACGCTGTGGGCCTTGGCTGAAAGCACAATGTTCGTAAAGCCGCGGTCTTCAAAATGCTTGACGAAACGCTCGCTCGACATCACGAGCTTTTCGGGCTGCGTGAGGTCTTCGCGCTCGGCGATATCCTGCTCAAGCGAACCGGCATTGACGCCGATACGAATTGCGCAGCCCGCGGCACCCGCAGCATCGATCACCGCGTCAACCTTGGCCCAATCGCCGATATTGCCGGGGTTGATGCGCAGCTTGGCAGCACCGGCCTCGACGGCACCAATGGCGAGCTTATGGTTAAAGTGGATGTCGGCGACAATCGGCACCGGAGACTCGGCACAGATGGTGCGGAAACCCTCAAGCGCGGCCTCGGTGGGCACGCTCACGCGCACGATATCGCAGCCAGCCTGCGCCAACGCGCGCACTTGCGCAAGCGTTGCCTGGGCATCAGCGGTATCGGTGCAGGTCATGGATTGGACCACCACCGGCGCGCCGCCACCGATCTGCACGCCGCCCACATGCACGGGGCGCGTCAGCTCGCGAGGCAAAGGATGGGATAAAGACAATCCAAACACTCCCCTACAAAATAAATCGAAGGACGTCGGAACGAAGCATATAGACAAACAACAGCGCAAAGAGCGCGATGCCCACATAGCTCACAATCGTCTGGACCTTGAGCGGAAGCTCGCGGCCCGCAATCTTTTGAATGATCTCGATGACCAGCTTGCCGCCATCGAGCGGTGGGATGGGCAGCAGGTTCATAAAGCCAAGCGAGAACGAAATGAGGGCGGCAAACGAGAGGAACGTGGCAGGACCGGCAGCAGCAGCCTGTGAGGACATAACGCTAATACCCACGATCGAAGAGGACTGGTCGAGAATCTCCATCGTGTGCTGCGGCTGGAGCAGGCGCATCACGCCCTCCGCTGTCTGCACGACATAGGAGAACGACAGGCGAGCCGACGTGATGGGGTCCAAACGGACCACCTGCGTAGAGGCGTACACACCTAGGCGCTCGTCCTCTTTGAGTGCAACCGTGGTCGAATGCTGCTTGCCATCACGCTCGTACTCGATGGCGATATCGTCCTTACCGGCAGCCTTGCCGATGGCGTCGTAAACGTCTATCCAGGTAGAGCACGATACTCCGTCGACCGAAAGGATCGCGTCACCGCCCTCGATTCCCGCCGCGGCGGCAATCGAGCCTTCGTCAACCTGACCGATCACATTGGTATCCAACGGCACCGCGACACCTGCGATGGAATAGATGCTCATAAGGAGCAAAAAGCCCGTCAGGATATTGACGACAATGCCCGCGAGCAACATAAAGGCTCGCTTGAGAAAGCCTTGGCCCAAATAGGTGTGCGAGCGCTCGCGTGCGAGGAATTCAGCCTCGCCGCACGGCAGTTCCCATACATCGCCCTCGGCAGTCGCATGCTCTCGATCGAACTTGCGACCGTCAAAGGTGGTATATCCTGCAGCATCGCGCGGCAGCGTCTGGTACTTGGTGGGGTAATAACTCGGCGAGGGTTTCTCCCCCTCCTCGTACCAGGGAGCGATGGAACCCCACCCCAGCAGCAAGGCACAGGCCTCGAGTACGTCCTCCTCGGGCAGTTCGAGCTCGGCGGCAAGGTCGGCCACGGTCACGCGACCGTGACGATAGATTGCCGCAAGCACGCAATCGGCACACGAGACGTCCGTGGGATCCATGCCGCAGATGGCAGCATAGCCGCCCAGCAGCAGCGGCGTCACGCCAAACTTGGTTCCGATGCGACGCGACGTGTGATGGATGTCAAAACGGCACGGCAGGCCCAAATAGAACTCGGTCACACGGACGCCGCAGGCACGCGCCGCCAAAAAGTGGCCGCCCTCGTGCAAAAACACGAGGACGGAAAGCATCAGAAGGCCCCAAAAGACCGATGAGAGAACGCTCAGAACAGTATCCATAAATCGAAAAAGAAATCCTTATGGTTAGGAATGGGTTGCGGCGAGCACCAGAGCGGCCTTTTCGCGCGCCCAGGCATCGATGTCGCGAAGCTGCTCAAACGAGGTAACCGCCTGTGTGTCATGCGCATCCATGCAGGATTCCACAACGCGGTCGATATCGGTAAAGCTACAGCCGTCGTGTAAGAACGCATCGACAGCGACCTCGTTGGCCGCATTAAGCACGCACGGCATGGTGCCGCCCGTCTTGCCGGCACGCTCGGCCAGCGCCAGGCAGCGGAAGGTATTCATGTCGGCAGCATCAAACGTGAGCTGCCCCAGCTCGCGGAAATCGATACGAGGCGCCGGGGTATCCCAACGCTCGGGATACGAGAACGCGAACTGGATGGGAATACGCATGTCGGAAGCACCGAGATGCGCCATCACGGAGCCGTCGGCAAACTCGACCATAGAGTGAATCTTGGACTGACGCTGCACGACCACGTTAATGAAATCGAGGTCGCAGTTAAACAGATGCATGGCCTCAATGCGCTCCAGGCCCTTATTCATGAGGGTGGCGGAGTCGATGGTGATCTTAGCACCCATGGCCCACGTGGGATGTGCGAGGGCATCGGCACGCGTCACGCGATCTAGCTCGTCGCGCGTGCGGCCAAAGAACGGACCGCCCGAGCAGGTGAGCCAAATACAATGAGCCTCGCGCGGGCTCTCCCCCAGATAGCACTGGTAGATGGCGGAGTGCTCAGAGTCGACTGGAATAAGCTGGCCCGGTTGCGCCAACGGCATAAGCAAGTCGCCACCGACGACGAGGGACTCCTTGTTGGCAAGGGCAAGACGCTTATTCGAGGTCAAGGCCGCATGGCTCGCCTCGAGACCGGCGGCACCCACAATAGCGACGAGCACGCAGTCGACATCGTCGCGACGCGCGAGCTCGCAAACCGCCTGCGCGCCAACGCCGAGCTTCGTTCCCTCGGGCAACTCCTGCAGCACGGCGTCATCGCCATGAGCGACATCGGCCACGGCAACCGCCGGAACCGAGAACTCGCGGGCAGCGGCAACGAGCTCGGAGGTACTGGAGTTAACGGATAGCGCCGTCACCTGCAGGCGATCGGCATGCTGACGGCACACATCGAGCGCCTGAGTGCCGATAGAGCCCGTACAGCCCAGGATGGCAACACGGAGACGTCCATCGGAGCCATACGTCGTCTGGAATGACATTACAGCACGCCTCCGATCATCAGCATCAGCTGCGCTGTGATGCAGCCGAAGATAAGCGAATCGCTACGATCGAGCATGCCGCCGTGGCCCGGGATAAGGTTACCGGAATCCTTAACGCCCACACCGCGCTTGATGCGAGACTCGATAAGGTCGCCGATAACGCCCAAAATGGACACGACCACGCCGCACAGCAGCGCATAGGGCAGGCTGAGCTTGTAGAAATGCGTCGCCCACAGGATGAGCCAAATCAAAACCGAGCCCAGGATGCCGCCGACAAACCCCTCCCAGCTCTTTTTGGGAGAAATCTTGGGAACCATCTTGTGTTTACCGATACGGCTGCCCACGATGTAGGCAAACGAATCGGAGACCCAAAGGGACGCACAAACGCCCACCGAAAGCAGGGCGCCGGCAAAACCGGGCACGGCATCGCGCAGCAGCACGATAGCCGACAGCATAAAGCCAGTGTAGATGGGACCCATGAGCGTCACGGCCACATCAGAGATGCGGGTACGCGGTGACCAGACATACCAAATGCCCACAGCGAGCATCAGGGCAAAAAGCAGGGCATTCAGCAACATTGAATCGCCCAACGCCGACAGCGGAAAGAGTACGGCGGCAGCGATACCCATGCGCTCGTTAGCCATCTTGCCATCGAGCCTCGTCATACGGAAAAACTCATAGCAGCACAGACCGCTCATGACAGAAACAAAGATGGCCGTGGGCACAATACCCAAAACCAAGCACAGGATAAAGACAACGGCGTAGACGATACCGGCAGCGGCACGGGTAATAAAGCCCGCCAGCCACGAACCGGTGCCGCTCTTCGCTGCAGGCGCTCCCGCAGTGGCAGCTTTGCGCGCAGGCGTCTTGGGAGCAGATGCCTTGGGACGATCAGACACGATTAAGCCTCCTCGGTCTTGCTCAGTCCACCAAACCTACGGTCACGGCCCTGATAGGCCAAAATGGCGTCGACAAGGCCCCAACGATCAAAGTCGGGCCAATAGGTATCGGTGACGTAGAACTCTGAATAAGCCACCTGCCACAGCAGGTAGTTCGAAAGGCGAAGCTCACCAGAGGTGCGAATCACAAGCTCAGGATCGGGTAGGCCGGCGGTATAGAGGTGGGAAGCCACCATGTCGTCATCAATTGCGCCAGGATCGATCTTACCGGCGGCAGCGTCGAGTGCGATCTGACGGACAGCGCGGGTAATCTCGGCACGCGCGCCGTAGTTGACGGCAAGCGCCAGCGTCATGCCGGTGTGATTGGCGCACTCGGCAAGACCGCGTTCAAAAACGTCGCGGGTCTTCTTGGGCAGCGCGGAAATGTCACCCAAAAAGATAACGCGCACGTTTTCGCGCTTCAGAAGCGGCAGCTCGTCGATAAACGTCTTGGCAAACAGGTGCATCAAGACGTTGACCTCATGCTGCGGGCGGTTCCAGTTTTCGGTAGAAAACGCATAGGCCGAAAGCACGTCGACGCCCAGACGCACGCAGGCGGTAATAATCTCGCGAAGGGAGACGATACCCGCCTTGTGGCCCTCGGTGCGTGCAAGACCGCGCGATGTGGCCCAACGACCGTTGCCGTCCATGATGCACGAGATATGGTGCGGAATGTTATTGAGGTCAAGGTCGGAAAAACCGACGCCCGCGGGGGCGTCGGCAAAGTACTCGACCAGTTTATGCTCGTCGTATTGCACCTTAGATCTCCATGACCTCGGCTTCTTTTTCCTTCAGAAGCTCCTCGACCTTGGCGACATACTCATCGGTGTGCTTCTGGACCTTGGCCTGCTCGCGACGGACATCGTCCTCGGTGAGCTCCTCATCGCGCTCGAGCTTGTTGTTGAAGTCGCGACGGATGTTACGGATAGACACCTTGGCCTGCTCGGCGTACTCGCGGCACTCCTTGACGAGCTCGCGACGACGCTCCTCGGTGGGAGCCGGGAACGGCAGACGAACGACGGTGCCATCGGAGTTGGGGGTAATGCCCAGATCGGAAGCGCCGATGGCCTTGACGATAGCATTGATGAGCGCCTTGTCCCACGGCTCGATGAGCAGCATGTGGGCCTCGGGGGTCTTGACGGCGGCAACCTGCGTGACCGGCGTGGGAACACCGTAATAATCGACGGTGATGTCGGACAGAATGTTGGCATTGGCGCGGCCGGTACGGACCTTGGAGAAGTTATGCTTGAGGGACTCGAGCGACTTGTCCATATGGGCGGTGATGTTCTCTGCCATGCTTAATCCTCCTGATAGACGAGCGTGCCGACGGGCTCACCCGAAAGCGCGCGCTTGACGGTGTCCTCGCCATCGATGTTGAGGACCAAAATCGGCATACGGTTATCCTGGCACAGTGCCGTAGCCGTGGAATCCATAACCTGCAGACCGCGGACGAGAACCTCGTGATAGGTGATCTTGTCAAAGCGGACGGCGTCGGCACACTTGACGGGGTCCTTGTCATAGATGCCGTCGACCTTGGTGGCTTTAATCAGAATCTCGGCGCCGATCTCGCACGCACGAAGAGCCGCGGCGGTGTCGGTCGTAAAGTACGGATTGCCCGAACCGGCGGCAAAGATAACGACGTTGCCCTTGGAAAGGTGGTTGATGGCGCGACGGCGAATATAGGGCTCGCAGATCTCGTTCATCTGGATAGCGCTCATCACGCGGCAGGGAACATCGTTGTGCTCGAAGGCATCCTGCAGGGCGAGCGCGTTCATAACGGTCGCGAGCATGCCCATATAATCGGCCTGAGCACGCTCCATGCCACCGGCAGCGCCTGCCATGCCGCGGAAAATATTGCCGCCGCCGACAACGACGCCGACCTCATGGCCAACGGCGAGCAGCTCCTTGACCTGCTTGGCAAGATGGTCGGTAACCTTGGGGTCGATGCCATATTGGCCGTCGCCCATCAGTGCTTCGCCGGAAAGCTTAAGAAGCACGCGTTTATATCGGATGTCGGACAAAGCGATCCTCCTTTAATTAGACTCTCAATATGATATCAAAGGCTCTGATAAGAGCCATGAAAAAGCAGGCTGTGAGTAAAACCCACAGCCTGCTCATTACCAGCTACAAGAGCTTATTTACTCGCCACGGACCAGACGGTCAAAGGCAACGACGGTAATGGTGTCGCCGAGCTCCTTGGAGACCTGCTCAGCGTACTTCTTGATGGTGAGGGAGCTGTCCTTGATGAACTCCTGCTCGGTGAGCACGGACTGCTTGTAGAACTTCTCCAGACGGCCGACAGCCATCTTCTCCTGGATAGCCTCGGGCTTACCGGACTCGGCAGCCTGAGCCATGTAGATCTGCTTCTCGTGCTCGACGGTCTCGGCCGGAACCTGATCGCGGGTAGCGCAGATCGGGGCGACGGCGGCAACCTGAAGGGCAACGTCGTGAGCGAAGGTCATGAAGGATTCAGCCTGAGCGGTCTCAGCCTTCTCGAAGGCGAACTCGACGAGGACGCCGATCTTACCACCCATGTGGATGTAAGAAGCGAGCGCTCCGTTCTCAGCCTTGCGGGCAGCGAAGCGGGAGATCTTCATGTTCTCGCCCATGATGTGAATCATCTCGGTGAGCTCGGAGGAAACGGTCTCCTCGCCCATCGGCTTCTCGAGCAGAGCGTCGACGTCAGCAGGCTCGGTGGTAGCGACAACCTCAGCGACCTTGGAAGCAAAGCCGGTGAACTTGGCGTTAGAGCCAACGAAGTCGGTCTCGCAGGAGAGCTCGAGCAGAGCGCCGGTCTTGCCATCCTCGGAGACGAACGCGGCGACAGCGCCCTCGTTGGTCTCACGGCCAGCCTTCTTGGCAGCCTTGGCAAGGCCGTTCTTACGCAGAACGTCGACAGCGGCGTCCATGTCGCCGTCAGCCTCGACGAGAGCCTTCTTGCACTCCATCATCGGGGAGTCGGTCATCTCGCGGAGCTGCTTGACCATAGCGGCGGTAATCTGGGCCATTGTGGTTCCTTTCAAAGAGATGAAAAAGAATTAACTAAGACTGATTTACTCGGCCTTGGGCTCAGCGGCCATCTCGGCCTCGGAGACCTGCTCCTTGCCGGAGCCAGCGAGGCAGGCGTCAGCCATGAGCTCGCACATAAGGGTGACAGCGGAGATAGCGTCATCGTTGCAGGGGATGCCGTACTCGACCTCGTCGGGATCGGAGTTGGTGTCGATCAGAGCGACGACGGGGATGTTCAGGCGCTGAGCCTCCTTGATGGCGTTCTCCTCGCGCTTGGTGTCGATGACGAAGAGAGCCTGGGGCAGACCCTTCATGTCGCGGGCGCCGCCGAGGTTGGTCTGGAGCTTGGTGAGCTCCTTGCCGAGCACAGCCTGCTCCTTCTTGGGCAGAACAGCCATGCGGCCGTCCTCGACCATGGCCTCGAGCTCCTCCATGCGGTTGATGCGGGAGCGGATGGTGACGAAGTTGGTCAGCATACCGCCGAGCCAACGCTGGTTGATGTAAGGCATGTTGGCGCGCTCAGCAGCGTTCTTGACGGCCTCCTGAGCCTGCTTCTTGGTGCCGACGAACAGCACGTTGCCACCCTTGGCGACGTTCTTGACGAAGGTGTAGGCCTGGTCGGCGTCGAGGATGGTCTGCTTGAGGTCGAGGATGTAGATGCCGTTGCGCTCACCGAAGATGAACGGCTTCATCTTGGGGTTCCAGCGACGGGTCTGGTGACCGAAGTGGCAGCCGGCCTCGAGCAGGGTGCGGATATTAATCTTGGTAGCCATGTTAAACCTCCTGTGGTTTGCCTCCGCGCGGGGTCATCCTCCAAAACCAACCCGGACATGTGCTACCAAAGCCCGGGCACCACGGTATGAAGTAGCCGCGCGTGCGTGATAAAAACATGTTGCCGTGAAGCAACCCGATGAATGATAGCAGGAATGCTTCCTCCTGCCAACCCGCAATCAAAACCACACACCTGAGTGCGGCGCGGGACGTCCCAGCCACTATTCGCCGCGGGGATGGGCTTGAGCCACAGCCCGCTTAAGCCGATCGGGTGTGAGATGCGTGTAGATCTGCGTCGTGGACAGGCTCGCATGACCCAGCAGCTCTTGAACCGAGCGCAGGTCCGCACCGCCCTCGAGCAAGTCGGTCGCAAAGGTATGGCGCATCGCATGCGGGGCGATGTCGGCCGGAATGCCGGCGAGCGTCGCCAGCGTATGGAACCGCCGCCGGAGCATGGCGGCGCTCATGCGGTTGCCGCGCGCCGATACAAGCAGCGGATGCGGCCCGGTAGCGAGGTCACGGCGCTTTGCCTGAGCGAGCAACTCCGGCCTCCCCTCCTCAATATAGAGACGCGTCACTTCGAGCGCACGACGATACAGAGGGACGATACGTTCCTTGCCCCCCTTGCCCCACAGGCGCAGCGTGCATTCGGACCAAGCGATGGACTCCACATTGAGTGCTGCGAGCTCAGAGATACGAGCACCCGAGGCATAGAGCAGCTCGAGCATCGCCGCATCGCGCAGTCCCGCGGGCGTCGAGGTATCAGGCGTCTTGAGCAGCGCCTCGACCTGCTGGGTCGTAAGGACGCCCGGCAGGTCGCGCGGCAGCTTGGGCGATGCGATCGCCGAGACCGCATCACCCTCGATAATCCCCTCGGCAGTCATCCACCGATAGAGCGAGCGAATGGCAGACAGATGCGCCGCAAGCGTTCGGGGAGCCACCTGTTCACGCGAAAGCTCGGCAAGATAGCGACGAATGGTGCGCACGTCGGCAGCGAAAGCATCGATATCCTCGCGCTCGCACCAGGAAGCAAAGCGCTCCAGCCTCGAGCCATAGGCCGTCACCGTGTTGGGAGAAAGTCCCTCGACACGTGCGATATAGGCGATAAACGAGTCGACGGCATCGTACAGGTCAAAGGCTATGACCGGTCGCCTCCAAACAGATCGGGGCGAGTGGCCAGATAGGCATCAAGGGCCTCAAGCGCACGGTCCGCATAGGCCTGGTAGCGGTCGCGCTTGCTGCGACGCTTACCGTCCTCGAGCGGCGGCACCAGGCCAAAGTTGACATGCATGGGCTGGTAGCCCACGGTGGCAGGATCGGTCGCATAGCCCACGAGCGCGCCCAGGGCGCCCACGCGGGGCAACTCGACGGAATCGGCGCCGATAGCCTCTGCATAGGTGTTGAGCGCCGCGAGCAGACCGGTCGCCACGGCTTCCATGTACCCCTCGGTGCCGGTGATCTGACCGGCCAGGCGCACGCCGGTACCGGGCACGGCAAAGGTGCCATCGAGCACGTGCGGGGCGTCGACAAAGGTATTGCGGTGCATGACACCGTAGCGGAAGAACTCAGCGTTCTCCAGGCCCGGCACCATATGGAAGACGCGCTTCTGCTCGCCAAAGGTCAGGTTGGTCTGGAAGCCCACCAGGTTATAGGCGGTCTTCTCCTTGTTCTCGGCACGCAGCTGAATCGCCGCCCAAGGGCGACGTCCGGTACGCGGGTCGGTGAGGCCGACGGGCTTCATGGCGCCAAAGCGAATGGCGTCCTTGCCGGTGCGCGCAACCTCCTCGGCAGGCTGGCAGGCCTGGAACAGATCGCCGCCCTCAAAGTCCTTGAGCACCACGCGGTCGGCCGTGGTGAGCGCCTCGATAAAGGCCTCGTACTCCTCCTTGTTGAGCGGAGCGTTGAGATAGTCGCCGCTCCCCTGCTCCTCGTAGCGCGACTGCGAAAACAGCACGTCCATATCGAGCGTGGAGGCATCGACGATCGGCGCCGCGGCATCGAAGAACGCAAGGGCGTCGCCACCGACGAGCTTCATGACCTCTTCGCTCAGCGCCGGTGAACACAGCGGGCCCGCGGCAATGACCACGTGGCCCTCGGGGATCTGGGTGACCTCGCCGTGAACGACCTCGATATTGGGGCGGGCGGCAACCTCAGCCTCGACGAGCTCGGAGAATGTAACACGGTCGACCGCCAGGGCGCCACCAGCGGGAACAGCAGCGCGATGGGCGCAGTCGAGCAGGACTGAACCCATGCGCTCAAGCTCGGCCTTCAGCAAACCAGCCGCGGAATCCGGACGGGTCGACTTAAACGAATTGGAGCAGACGAGCTCTGCCAGGTGATCGGTATGGTGAGCCGGGGAGCTCACCTGGGGGCGCATCTCGCACAGCTTTACGGCAAACCCGCGGTCTGCCAGCTGGATCGCGCATTCCGAACCCGCCAGACCGCCACCGATAACCGTCACCTGATCGAACTGCATCTGCAAACACCTTTCTAATTGACACGTTTTCCATTGTGACCGAAGGGCGTCTGGGCGTGAAGGGCAAACTTGGAGGGCGCATACCTTCCATCCATCATGCGCTCGATAAGGCCCTCGAGTTCAAGCGAACCCAAGAGTTTGAGTACGCCGACAGCATCGAGTGAGACGAGCGCCGCGATGTCGTCGACCTTGAGCGGAGAGGCGATGAGCGCATGCATCACGGTCTGCTGTGTTGGATTCAGGTCGGCAATGCCGGGAGCATCGGGGCGCGAGTAGCGCAGGGTGCCGTATATGCGAGAGATAGCCATCTCGATGGACTCCTCGTCGACAATGCAGCAGGCACCGTTCGCAATGAGGTAATTCGTGCCACGCGACTCGGGCGATAGGATCGACCCCGGCACGGCAAGAAGTTCGCGCCCCAAATCCATAGTAGCCTCGGCTGTAGAAAACGTCCCGGAAGGCATACCCGCCTCGGATACAAAGAGGGCTTGCGACAGGGCCGCGATCACGCGATTGCGACGCGGAAAGGCAAACTTGCGCGGACCCATGCCCCACGGAGAGATCGACACGACCGCGCCGCCCGTATCGAGCGTGCGCGTAATAAGCCCCGCGCTCGAACGCGGGTAGACCACGTCGGCGCCCGTCCCCAGCACCACGACGTGTTTGCCGCCGGCGTTGACCGCAGCCCAACCCGAGGCCTGGTCACAACCGACCGCACCGCCCGAAACTACCGTCACTCCCGCCTCAACCGCCACCTTCGCCGCAAGCTCTGCCACGGCAAGACCATACGGCGAGGCCTTTCGCGCACCGATGATGGAGAGCGCGGGCGTCGAAAGCACCTCGGGGTTGCCGCGCACATAGAGCGTCTGGGGTACATCAGATAGCTCCAAAACGCTCTCGGGATACAACGCATCACCTGGATGCAGCTCGAAGGTCCCCTCAGCTATCATTGGTCCCTCCTTCCCTGGTACATCGCCGCCTCGAGCACGTGGTCCTGCGTCACTTGCTCGCTCTCGGCGACGTCAGCGATTGTACGCGCGATACGCACCAGGCGTACGATGCCGCGGCCCGTGAGATGCGTGCGTTTGGATAGGCCAAGTACGCATTTCTCGGCAGCATCATCGAGCTCGAAGGTCGAAACGACGCCGTCAATAGACCGCGTCTCGTCATCCTCGGCCTCGGCATCCGCATCGTCCATACGGAACTCGCGCCAGGCGCGAAAGGCACGACCGCGCACAACGTAGTCACGTAACTCGGCCGACGACATACCCTCCGCACCCTCGATAATCACTTGAGGGTCGGGACGGGTCACATCGATCATCATGTCGATACGGTCGGCCAAGGGACCGCGCAGTTTAGACCGATAGCGCTCGACCATCGCCGCCGAGCAGCGACACGGTACCTCGCGATCGCCCAAAAAGCCGCAGGGGCAGGGATTGCTCGCAGCCAGCAGCTGAAAGCGCGACGGGAAGGTAAAAGCCCCGTCGACGCGTACGATCCTCACGTAGCCGCGCTCGATGGGCTGACGCAGCGTCTGCAGCACGCCAGTGGGAAACTCGGCAAGCTCGTCCAAAAAGAGCACGCCGCCATGAGCAAGGCTGATCTCACCCGGGTGCACCGGGCGCCCGCCGCCGATAAGGCCTGCGGTCGAAATACTGTGGTGGGGACTGCGGAAGGGGCGGTGCCCCGCCAACAAGCCATCAATGTTCTCACCCAAAACCGAATGGATGCACAGTGCCTCCTGCTGATCCTCAACGGAAAGCTCGGGCAGGATGCCGGTCATACGGCGTGCGAGCATCGTCTTGCCCGATCCCGGAGACCCGATCATGAGCAAGCCGAGTTCTCCTGCCGCCGCAAGCGCCATGCCGCGTTTAGCGACTTCCTGCCCCAGCACGTCTGCATAGTCGAGCTCGGGCTCAAAGGTCGCCTCGACACCCTCGGAATCCAAGTAGTGCCGTGCGGCATCGCCCATGCCGTGAGCAAGCTGAGACAGATGGTCGATAAAGCCGCAATCTACGCCCGCGAGTGGCACATGCTGGTCGGACCTGCCGGCGATAAAAGACAGCCCCATGTCGCGAGCCAATAGCTGAAACGCCACCTCGCCCTTGACGGGAAGCACCGTACCGTCCAGACCAAGCTCACCTGCGATAAGGCAGCGATCGAGGTTGTCACGGGGAATCTGCTCATCGGCCGCTAGAACCGCGATGGCGATGGGCAGGTCAAAGCCGCTACCGGTCTTGCGGATATCGCCGGGTGCCAGGTTAACGGTAATGCCCGAGCGCGGGATCTCGAACCCGGCGGAGCGCATCGCGCAGCGAATACGACCGCGTGACTCCATCACCTCCATACTCGGGATGCCGAGCATCTGAATGCCCGGAACGCCGCCGGCAAGCGAGACCTCGACCGTGACGTGAATCGCCTCGACGCCGCGGATGCAGGCCGCGTGAACGGCAAACGTCTCGAACGCCATCACGACACCTGCCAATCGAACGCGTTGTACTGATGCTCGATCTCGGCGATATGCCCGCCGCGAATGGTGACACCCACTGCATCGAAGCGGATCGCCTTGAGCGGATAGTGCTCCATGAGATAGCAACTTGCGATACGGCGATACCGACGCTGCTTTTGGGCATCCACGGCCTCCTCGGGAAAGACCCGCGTGGTGCAATCCAGGGCGACGCGCCTGGTCTTGACCTCGGCCATCACCACGACATCGTCAAGCTCATCGAGCAGCACCAGATCGGCCTCGCCCTCGGTGCAACGATAACCCTGCTCCAGCAAGGTGTAGCCGCGCTCGTTAAAGTAGTCGATGGTGATCAGCTCGCCCAGCATGCCCAGCTCACGGGGACTGAGTCCCTTGATAAACTCGGGCGTCATCGCCCCGCAGTCGAGCTCGCCGTTTTCCCAACGCTCCTTGAGCTGCTGCGTCTTGCTCTTTTTGCTTGCGGCACTCATGGGGTCTCCTTTCCCGCACACTGCATTGCCCCGATGATGAGGGCACCTTTCATGCGGGTAAGTACAGGAAGCAAACCAAAAGCTGACCAAATGCCGTCAAAAAAAGGGCCGTACGCAGCAATGCTGTTGCATACGGCCCGCTACCAGCAGGTTTATAAAACCCTAGAGGTCCCTGTCTCCACAATTGACCTAGAAAAGGCGCTCAGTCTGCAGAAAGTTTCCGCAAAAGCTCACACGATGCAGTGGACAAAGTCCATGTTTTCGAATGGCCTCGATGTGCTCGGGGCTCGCATAGCCCTTCGATTCGGCCAGATGGTACTCGGGGTACTCGGCGTCGTACTCGACCATCATCTCGTCACGCGTGACCTTTGCCATGATGGATGCCGCGGCGATACAGGCGATCTTGGCATCGCCCTTCACCACGTCGCGCTCATTGGGAACGGCGCCCAAGGGGTTGCCATCCATGAGGACGCAGTCGGGTTCAAGTCCCGTATCGGCCACCGCACCCGCAACGGCAGCGCGGATGGCGCGGGCCATACCCATCTCATCGATATCTGCAGGAGCGATATGGCAAAAGCCGATAGCAGTCGCCACCTCGGCAATCTTAACCGAGAGCAGCTCGCGGCGCGCCGGCGTGAGCTTTTTGGAATCGTTGATGCCCCAGATGCGCGGCTCCATCGGAAGGCACACGGCACACACGGTCAAGGGCCCCGCTACCGAGCCACGGCCCACCTCGTCGACGCCCACGACCACGCCATCACCGCCGAGCTCATGCATAAGCTCGTACATGCCGTTGACGCGCTCGCGCTCGGCAAGCTCCTTGGCATGGCGCTTGAGGGCGCGTTCGCAAGCCTTGATCACCTGCTGGCGCGGATCCTCGCGATAATGCTCCACGAGGGCGGGAATCTCCTCGAACGTGGCACTCGCCAGCTCGCCGGCAACCTGCGATGCCGAAACCGAGCTCGTCATATTGGCCATACCAGGCCCTCCTTGCATGCAAATCAGATAAAAAGAAGGGCCACCCGAAGGTGACCCTTACGTCCAAACGAGTGGACAGACGCTGCGATCTTCTTAGCGCTTCTCGGGGATGCGAGCAGCCTTGCCCACCTTGTCGCGGAGGTAGTACAGTTTGGCGCGACGGACGCGACCATGACGAACGACCTCGAGCTTGGCGATCTTGGGGCTGTGAAGCGGGAAGGTACGCTCAACACCGACACCGAAGGACATCTTGCGGACAGTGAAGGTCTCGCGGGCACCGGCGCCGGCCATGCGGATGACGTCGCCCTGGAAGACCTGGATGCGCTCGCGGTCGCCTTCCTTAATGCGGTAGTGAACCTTGACGTTGTCGGCGACGCGAACCTGAGGAATGTCCTCGCGGATCTGCTGACGCTCGATTGCGCGGATGTAATCCATGTGCAATTCCTTACTCTTCTAGAGGTGCCGTACCACCTTGGCCGGCACGTAGTTGAACAAACGTATTCGAGTATACACGCGCGGGTTTCTGCTGCAAGAACAATTTTTTACGCAGACAAAAAGACAAAACCCGCACATGATAACCGCCCGCCTCGCGAATGAGACGGGCGGCATGAAGGGGGCTACGCTAGGCGTCTAAACCCAAAACGTTAGGCGGAGCGCTTCGCCTCGAGCTTGGCCTGAGCGGCCGCCAGGCGCGCGAGGGGCACGCGATAGGGCGAGCAGGACACGTAGTCCACATCGGCCACGTTGAACAGGCCCTTAATGGATTTGGGGTCGCCGCCGTGCTCGCCGCACACGCCAAAGTGCATGTCGGGGTTGGTGGCGCGACCCTTCTCGACGGCCATGCGCACGAGCTCCAGCACCGCCGAGTCGATGGTCTCGAAGGGGTTGTCCTTCAAGATCTTCTTGTGCATGTACAGCGGGATGAACTTGGCCTCGGCATCGTCACGAGAGAAGCCGAAGGTCGTCTGGGTGAGGTCATTGGTGCCAAAGCAGAAGAAGTCAGCATGATGGGCGATCTCGTCGGCAACCATGCAGGCACGCGGCAGCTCGAGCATCGTGCCCACGGGAATATTGAGCTCGACGCCCTCCTCGACGGAAACCTCGGCGATCACGCGCTCGATGACCTCGCGGGTCTGGACATGCTCCGCCGTGATGGAGACGAGCGGAACCATGATCTCGGGACGCGGATCGACGCCCTCCTTGATGAGGCGAGCGGCAGCCGTGGCGACGGCGCGAACCTGCATGAGTGGCAGATCGCTAAAGACAACGGACAGGCGCACGCCGCGCAGGCCGAGCATGGGGTTCGACTCGACCATGCCATCGATACGGCGCAGGCGGGCACGCAGGACGGCAAGCTCTTCCTCGCTGGCGCCAGCGGCTTCCTTCTTGGTGATGGCGACCTCGAGCTCGCGAGGATTATCCAGGAACTCATGAAGCGGCGGATCGAGCAGGCGAACAACTACGTCGCGACCGGACATGGTCTTGAACATCGCCAGGAAGTCCTCGGTCTGAACCTTAAGCAGGTCCGCCAGGGCCTGCTGCTTCACGGCCTCATCATCGGAGAGGATGAAGCTCTGGATGATGTTCTTGCGGTCGCCCAGGAACATGTGCTCGGTGCGGCACAGGCCGATGGCCTCGGCGCCAAACTCGAGCGCGAGCGCGGCATCCTCGGGGTTGTCGGCGTTGACGCGCACATGGTTGGCGTGGCCGCCGGTCTCGTCCAGGCGAATCTCGTCGGCCCAGGACAGGATGGTGTCCAGGTCGCCGGTGAGCTCGGCCGAAACCAGATCAACGGCGCCGTCGACGACGATACCCTGGGTGCCGTCGATGGAGATGACATCGCCCTCATGCAGCACGCGGTCGCTGCCCTCGATGCGCACGACCTTCTCGGCGGCGTCGATATGGAAGCGCTCAACGCCGCAGACGCAGGGCGTACCCATGCCGCGGGCAATAACGGCGGCATGGCTCGTCTTGCCACCGTGGCTGGTCAGAATGCCCTCGGCGGCGACCATGCCCTTCAGGTCGTCGGGGTTGGTCTCCCAACGAACCAGAATGACCTTGTGGCCCTCGTTGGCGCGCGCGACGGCGTCGTCGCTCGAGAACATGACCTCGCCCACGGCGGCACCGGGGCTGGCATTAAGACCGCTGGCGAGAGCCTCGTACTTCTTGGAGGCGTCGAACTGTGGGTGCAGGAGCTGGTCGAGCTGCGCGGGATCGATGCGGCTCACAGCCTCATCGCGGGTGATCAGACCCTCCTCGACCATCTCGATGGCGATGCGCAGGGCGGCGGTGGCAGTTCGCTTGCCCACGCGGGTCTGGAGCATCCAGAGCTTGCCCTGCTCGATGGTGAACTCAATGTCGCACATGTCGCGATAGTGATCCTCGAGCGTCAGGAAGACGCGCTCGAGCTCCTTGCCTGCGGACTCGAGGCCCGGGGTGGCCTTGAGGTCGGCGATGGGCTCGGTGTTGCGGATACCGGCGACGACGTCCTCGCCTTGGGCATTAACCAAAAAATCACCGTAGAACTCCTTGGTGCCGTCGGCCGGATTGCGCGTGAAGGCAACGCCGGTCGCAGATGTCTCGCCCTTGTTGCCAAAGGCCATGGCCTGTACGTTGACGGCGGTGCCGAGTTCGTCGGAAATGCCATGCTGCTTGCGGTAGATGCAGGCACGCTCGTTCATCCAGCTGCCAAAGACGGCCTGAATTGCAAGGCGTAGCTGAAGCTCCGGGTCGTGCGGGAAAACGGGCTTGCCGTCAGCGACCTCGAGCTCGGGATACAGGGAGGCATCGACGTTCTCGGAGAAGATGCCCTTAAAGGTCTCGACGAGCTCCTGCAGATCCTCGGCCGAAAGCTCGGAGTCGACGCGGACGCCGGCGACCAGGCGTGCCTGGGTCAGCGCGTTCTCGAACAGGTCGGCGTCAACGCCCATAACGACGTTGGAGAACATCTGAATAAAGCGGCGGTAGCTATCCCAAGCAAAACGCGGATTTTGCGTCTGGGCGATGAGCCCCTGAACGGAGTCGTCGTTGAGGCCTAAGTTGAGGACCGTGTCCATCATGCCGGGCATGGAGAACGGAGCGCCCGAACGAACCGACACGAGCAGCGGATCGGAGGCGTCGCCGAGCTTCTTGCCGCAGCGGGCCTCGAGGTCCGCCTCGGCAGCAACGATCTCATCGAGTGCACCCTCGGGCCACACGTTGCCGGCACCGGAGTACTCGACGCAAGTCTGGCAGGTAATAGTAAAGCCACCGGGAACCGGCAGGCCGATACGGCTCATCTCGGCAAGGTTAGCGCCTTTGCCGCCAAGCGCGAAGTTCATGGACTTGTCGCCCTCGGTGACACAGGTGCCCTGGGCGTCGGTTCCAAAACGGTAAACCCTCTTGCAATCGCTCACGACACTTCCCCTTCCATGCGCTCTCGCGCACGACCGTGGTAACGAATCGACCCGCCGAATGCGGGCCGTGAGGGAACTATACGGCGGGTTTTGGGCAGGCTTGAGCAGAGGGTGCGCGGTTTGGTAAACGTGCTAAAACTGGCGGTAAACGGTAGGTAAAGGTGGTTACCTTATGAAGGTACCACCAAAGGAAATTGCAGGTCAGATGCAAGAAATACTGCTAAATCGCTTTATCATAAGTAGCTAATTTGGGACGGGGCTTTTTTAGCTGCCCCCGCAGGCAATCGGCCAAAGAGCTCGCGACCTCAGCCGGGGTAGCTAAAAAAGCCCCGTCCCAAATTAGCTACTTTTGTTGGGCGCGGCGGGCGGCACGGCGGGCTCTTGCCTCTTGAATCTCTTCGAGGTGAGCGATGATCTCGGAGGCGCTCTCCTCGATGGCCTTGCCGTCGGTACGCACCACAAAGCAGCCTAGGCGTTTCATGAGGGCACGAGCTTCCTCAAGCTCGCTGCGCACGCTCTCGGGCTCGGCATAGGAGCCGGCAACGGCACGAGCGTAGTCATCGCCCAAGCGGCTATCGCGAATTTCGGAAATCACATCGACGGTCGAAATCAGGCCGAACAGGCGCATCGGGTCGACCTCGTAAATCGACTTCGGCGGCTCCATGCCATGGGCCAACGGAACATTGGCAACCTTGTAGCCCTGATAAGCCAGATACATCGACAGCGGCGTCTTGGACGTGCGCGATACGCCCAGCAGCACGATATCGGCACCCGACAAATCGTCGCAACCGCGCCCGTCATCGTGCTCAACGAAATATTCCATGGCCTCGATACGATGGAAATAGCGGTCATCGGTCCTGTGAATCACGCCCGCGACGCCTTTGGGCGGCACACCGATGAGCGACGATAGCACGGCGAGCGTCGGACCGATCAGGTCGACCGAACGGATATGCAGCATGCCCAGGTAATCGAGCACGCGGGCGCGAAGCGCCGGATCGACAATGGTGTGAAACACGGCAATATCGCGATGGTCGGCATCGACGCGCGGGCCCACAAACGACTCCACCTGCTCCACCGAGGTCACCTTGGGCAGGCGCAACAAACGAAAAGCCCCTTCATCAAATTGCCCGGACGCCGCAAGCACCACCTCACAAGCGGTATCACCGAGCGAGTCGGAGATAACGATAACGGTGGGACGAGCGGTGACCGGGCAATCCATGCGGGGCTCCTTTTGCGCTTACGCGCAGGCTGGCTTACTTTTTACGAGCAAGCTCACCGATGTTGGCGATGCCGGAGAAAACGGCCTCGAAGCGGTTGAGCAGCTTAAGGCGATTATCGCGGAGCTGCTCGTCCTTGTCCATGACCATGACCTCGTCGAAGAAACGGTCGATGGGCGCGCGCAGGGCGGCGAGGGCAGCAAATGCGGCCGGATAATCCTCGGTAGCAAGGGCGGCATCGACAGCGGTCTGAGCAGCCTCGGAGGCGTCGGCGAGCGCAAGCTCGACCTCGCCCATCAGTCTGCGGTCGTACTCCACGCCCAGCTCGGGCTTGGAGATATGCGCGGCGCGAGCATAGGCGGTCGCAAGGTTGTCGAACGTCTCGGCGTCGTTCTTGCGGGCCTCGTCGAGGGCGGCGCAGCGGGCGAAGAAGACGGACGGAGCGATGATGTGCACCGCGGAGACGGCGGCAACGGTATCGGCCGGGATCTTTTCGTCGCGGGCCATGCTCACCAGGCGGCCATGGAAGAAGTCACGAACCTGCTGGGCGACCTCGGCGGCGTCGAACTCAATGCCCTGCTCGCTATAGAGCTCGAGGGCGAAGTCGATGAGCGACGTGGGGTCGATCGGCAGGCGGTCGCGCAGGATGTTGATGATGCCGATAGCGGCACGACGCAGCGCGTAGGGGTCCGAAGAGCCGGTCGGGGGCTCGCCGATGGCAAAGATACCGGCGATGGTATCGAGCTTGTCGGCACAGGCCACGATGCAGCCAGCGGTGCCCTCGGGCAGCTCGTCACCGGCAAAGCGAGGACGATAGTGATCGCGAATAGCATGAGCGACCTCGTCGTTCTCCCCCATCGCGATGGCGTAGTAACCGCCCATCACGCCCTGCTGGCTCGTGAACTCGACGACGGCGTTAGACACCAGGTCGGCCTTGCACAGGTGCGCGGCGCGAGCAGCGTCGGCGGCCAGGTGGGCGCCCAGATGGGCCTCGCGAGCGATGGCAAGCGCGAGTTGCTCAATGCGCTCGGACTTGGCGAGCACGCTACCGAGCTTCTCCTGGAAGGCGACCTTGGCCAGACGCTCGCGGAACTCGTCGAGGGAGATCTTCAGGTCCTCCTCGTAGAAGAACTTGGCGTCGTCCAGACGGGCGCGCACGACGCGCTCGTTGCCGTCAATCACGCGCTCGGCATTCTCGGGCTTGCTGTTGGAAACGACCACGAACTCACGCGTGAGCTTGCCCTCGCCGTCATAGATCGGGAAGTAGCGCTGGTTGGTGAGCATGGACTCGCAGATAATCTCGTGCGGGACCTTGAGGAACTCCTCATCGAAGGTACCGACGAGCACCGTCGGCCACTCGCAGAGGTTAATAACCTCCTCGAAGACCTTCTTGGGCGTATCGACATGGCAGCCGGGACGGGCGGCCTCGACCTCGGCGATACCGGCGAGGATGGCCTCACGACGGCGCTCGGCAGAAAGCACGCCGGCGTCCTCGAGCACCTGCTCGTAAACGGCGGGGCTGGCAACCACATGGTCACCAGGGCCAAGTACGCGATGACCGCGCGTGGTGTTGCCACTCGTCACGTCGGCAAACGACACGGGCACAACATCCTCGCCCAGAAGGCAGCAGATCCAACGGACCGGACGCACGAACGTCGCGTGCTCGTGGCCCCAGCGCTGGCTGCGGTAGTTGGGCCACTGCAGGCCGGCGATGGTCTTCTCGCACAGAGCAGTCAGAATCGGCGTAGCCGGTGCGGAGGGAATATTCTTCTCGGCGAACACATACTCGCGACCGTCGGTGTCCTCGCGACGGACCAGGTCCTCGGCAGCCACACCGCACTTGCGGGCAAAGCCCTGGGCGGCCTTGGTGGCGTTACCGTCAGCGTCGAAGGCAATGTTGGCCGCGGGGCCACGCTTGACCTCGTGAACCTCATCGGTCGCGGTGGCGACGTTAGCCACGAGCGCAGCCAGGCGACGCGGGCTCGAGATCACGCGGACCTCGCCGTGGGCCAGACCGGCCTCGTCGAGACCCTTGGCGATCATGGTGCCAAGCTGCTTGACGGCATTGTTCAGCGGCGCGGAGGGCATCTCCTCCGTACCGATCTCAAACAGGAAATCCTTAGCGTCTGCCATGGCTTACGCCACCTCGCCTTCCTGATCGGCATTCTCGTTGACTTCGGCGACCTCGGCCATATAGGCCTCGCAGCACGCCTTAGCGACGGCGCGGACGCGCAGGATGTAGTTAGCGCGCTCGACCGCGGACAGGGCGCCACGGGCATCGAGCAGGTTGAAGGCGTGGCTGCACTTCATGACGCAGTCATATGCCGGCAGCGGCAGCTTGCGCTCCAGGCAGGAGTGGCACTCGGCCTCGTAGTCGTCAAACTTCTGACGCATCATCTCGACGTTGGCGACCTCAAAGTTATAGGCACTGAACTCGCGCTCGTTCTCGAGGAACACGTCGCCATAGGTCATGGGCGTTCCGTCGGGCAGGTAGCTCCACACCAGGTCGTAGACGGAGTTGACGCCCTGAGCGTACATGGCAATGCGCTCCAGGCCATAGGTGATCTCGACGGGCACGGGATCGACCTCGATGCCGCCCACCTGCTGGAAGTACGTAAACTGCGTGACCTCCATGCCGTTGAGCCAGACCTCCCAGCCAAGGCCCCAGGCGCCGAGCGTCGGGCTCTCCCAGTCGTCCTCGACAAAGCGGACGTCATGGTCGTTGGGATCCAGGCCAATGGCGGCCAGCGAACCTAGGTAGAGCTCCTGGGCGTTGACCGGCGACGGCTTGATGAGCACCTGGAACTGATAGTAGTGCTGCATGCGGTTGGGGTTCTCGCCGTAGCGGCCGTCGGCGGGACGGCGGCAGGGCTGCGCATAGCAGGTGCGCCACTCGGCGGGACCGAGCGAGCGCAGCGTGGTCGCGGTATGGAAGGTACCGGCACCGACCTCGGAGTCATAGGGCTGCATAATGACGCAGCCCTGCTCGCCCCAGTACTGCTGGAGGCGCAGGATGATGTCTTGGAAGGAAAGCGATGAAGCGTTCATGCCTCTAATATCCCCTCGTCGAAACGATTACACGGTTAGGTACTGTACTATAGCGGTTTTTAGTCGATAGCGCCGATGCGGTTGAGCGGCCAGTAGCGCACAAGCGCCACAGCGATCAAATCAGAGCGATCGACGGGACCAAAGTAGCGTGAGTCGGCAGAGTTTTCGCGGTTGTCGCCCATCACCCACACGCACCCGTCGGGAACGGTGTAGGGATAGCTTACCTGAGCGCCGGGCGCTTGGACCGAAAGTGGCCAGCTCATGCCCGTCGTATAGTCCTCGTCGAGCGCTTGGCCGTCAACGACCACCTTGCCATCCTGCAGGTCGACCGTCTGGCCGGCCGTGGCAATAACGCGCTTGACAAGAACATCATGCTCGGAGGTGCCATCGGGGTTGTGAAACACCACGATATCGCCCTGCTTGACGGGCTGACCGAGCTCGAGGCTCACCTTTTGCGCCAGGATCTGGTCGCCAATCTCGATTGTGTCCTCCATAGAGCCGGTGGGCACCACAAAGGGCTCGACCACAAACGAGCGAATCAAGAAGGTGGCGACCAGTGCGATCGCGATGACCGCGATCCACTCAAAAGCACCCCTCAACGCGGAATGTTGCGTAGGAACCATTCTCACTCCTCGCTCTGCGAATACGAAGCGTCCAAAATCTCCTGCGCGTAAGCGCGCTCCTCGGGCGTGAGCCGCGCTGTCTCGATCAGATCGGGACGCCAGCGGCAGGTGCGCTCGATGGCGTTCTTACGACGCCAGGCATCGACCTTGGCGTGATCGCCGCTTACGAGCACTGGAGGCACGCCCTCGCCATTAAACTCGGCGGGGCGGGTGTACTGCGCGTACTCGAGCAGGCCACCGTCCTCGGCGGTCGAGAAGGACTCGTCCACGTTGCTCATCTCGTCGCCCAAGGCTCCGGGAATGAGCCGTACGACGGCATCGGCTACGACCATAGCGGGCAGCTCGCCGCCCGTGAGCACGTAGTCGCCGATCGACAGACGCTCATCGGCATACGCATATGCACGCTCATCGACGCCCTCGTAACGGCTGCACACAAACAGCAGGCGCTCGCTTTTGAGCAGGCGCTCGGCCACATGCTGCGTAAAGGGCTCGCCGCAGGGGGTGAAGAACACCACGGTGGGCCTGGGACCCTCGGAGCTGATGGCCTCAATTGCCTCGGCAATGGGCTCGACCTTCATGAGCATGCCCTGCCCACCGCCATACGGCTCGTCATCGACGGTGCGATGGCGGTCGTGCGTCCAGTCGCGCAGGTTATACGCCTTAAAATCAAAAAGGCCGGCCTTGCGGGCGCGGCCCAAAATCGACGTGGACATGACGGGCTCAAACATCTCCGGAAAGACCGAAAGGGTCTCAATCAGCATGCTGTCCTCCCTACTTGTCCATATCGATCAAGCCGTCCATAACGTGGACGGAAATTGTTCCTGTGTCGGGAAGATCGAGCACAACCTGCTCGATTACGGGAATCAGCACCTCGCCGTACCGATCGCCCTCGACAACCCAAACATCGTTGGCGGGCGTCGACATGATCTCGACAATCGTGCCGAGCGAACCAAAGCGCTCGTCGACCACCTCGCGACCCATGAGGTCGGTATAGGCGGCGTCGAGCGAATCGAGCTCGAAGTCGTCACGATTAGCCAGCACATAGCATCCGGTGATGCCCTCGGCGGCCGTCAAGTCGTCTATGCCCTCAAACGAGACCAGATCGCCATCGCCCGTATCGGTGACGGACACGACCGTGCAAAAACGGTCGCGCTTGAGCGCCGGCGGCGTCAAGGCGACACGCATACCCGGCTCCAATACAGAAGGAAGCCCCCGCAGCGGCTGCGCGAGGACCTCCCCCTTCCTTCCGTGCGGCTTGACCACACGGGCGATGTTTTTGTACTGGGACCTCAAGGTCCTAGCCCAGAACCTCTACCTCGACAGCAGTGTCGAGGCGAGCGGCCAGTGCACGGGCGAGCGTGCGAATGGCCTTGATGGTACGGCCACGACGGCCGATGACCTTAGCAACGTCATCCTCGGCAACCGAGACCTCAATCGTGGAGGCGTCGTCGCCATCGATGACCTCAAGGCTCACGGAATCCGGGTCGTCGACGATCTGAACAACGAGATATTCGACGAGATCGGCGATGCGATCTGAGAGCATTGCCTCACCCTCGAGCTGTGCAGCGTCAACCTCAGGCACGATTTACTCCTCGGCGCCCTCAGCGGCCTCAGCGGCAGCCTTAGCGGCCTCGGCCTCTTTGGCGAGCTGCTTCTTGGACTTCTTGACGACGGTCTCGGTCTTCTCGCCCTCGTTGGCGGCCTTGACCAGAGCGGCGACGGCGTCGGTGAGCTGAGCGCCCTTGGACTGCCAGTCGGCGATCTTCTCGAGGTCGAGGTTGATGGTCTTGGGGGCGGTCATCGGGTTGTAGCGGCCAACCTCCTCGATGATACGACCGTCACGCGGGGCGCGGGAATCGGCGACGACGACACGGTAGTACGGACGCTTCTTAGCGCCGTGACGAGCAAGGCGAATCTTGACTGCCAAAGGAAACTCCTCCAACCAAGCAGCTTTAGGCTGCAACTACAAACAAACAGTTGAACATAATACGCCATCGACGCGGGCAGGTGAAGTCCGTGAGACCAACTTCTTCGGTGTAGTCGAGGGCAAATCCATATCTTAGACAAGAATTCGGGATTTGCAAGCACATCCACGCACCCCACATGAGCTGCGCGGTATACTCATGACATGGAAAGACGCGAACATACATACGGTTATGAGGATGCCATGGGCGTCACGCCGCCGCCCTGGACGGGTCCGGCGGTGGGCCTGATGGACCTTGATGCGTTTTTTGCGAGCGTGGAGATGCTCGATCATCCCGAATGGCGCGGAAAGCCGCTCATCGTGGGCGGAGACGCCGATTCGCGTGGCGTCGTGTCCACGTGTTCGTATGAGGCACGTCGCTTTGGCGTGCACTCTGCCATGGCCTCGGCCGAGGCGCGGCGCTTGTGCCCGCAAGCCATTTGGACGCATGGGCATTTTGATCGCTACCGCGAGGTCAGCGCGCAGGTCATGGCGATTCTCGCCGACGAGACCCCGCGCGTTGAGCGCGTATCCATCGACGAAGCCTTTATCGATATCACATCGGGTCGCTTTGCGCCCGAAGACCCGCTGCTGGTTGCGCGGCGTATAAGCGACCGCGTGGCAGGGCTGGGAGTGACCTGCTCCATTGGCGTGGGCTGCAACAAGACGGTCGCAAAGATCGCAAGCGAGCGGGATAAGCCGTTTGGGCTGACCATCGTGCGCCCCGGAACCGAGCAGCGCTTTTTGGCCGCGCTGCCGGTATCTGCCATGAGCGGCATCGGGCGCTCGGCCGAGGAGCGACTGCGCCGCATGCGCATCTACACCCTCGGCGAGCTATCACGTGCACCGGAATCCACCTTGTCCTCTATTTTTGGCGTCAACGGCGAACGCATGCGCCAGCGTGCGCTGGGACTCGAAATCTCTGAAGTCACGAGTCTCGATGAAGAGCGCGAGGTCAAGTCGGTCAGCAATGAACGCACCTTTGCGAAAGATTTGACTGAGCGTGGGGATATTGAGGCGGCGATTGCGCTGTTGGGAGAGTCAGTGGGACGCCGCCTGCGCCGTCAGGGGCTGACGGGTGCCACGGTAACGCTCAAGCTTAAGTATTCGTATGGCAGCGGGCGTACGGCACAGCGCCGGCTGCCTCATCCGACCGACGATGAGAACATCTTCGTGGCGGTTGCACTCGAACTGCTCGACAACATCTGGCAGGATGGCATGCATGTTCGCTTAGCGGGCATCGGCATGAGCGACTTCGACCACCAAGGCGGCATCCAGACTGACCTGTTCTGCGAGATCGATGACCGCGGAGCCCAATCCAGCGACCGCCGCGACCTCTCCGTCGCCATCGACGCCGTCCGAGACAAATTCGGCGACACCGCCCTTTCCTTCGGCCGCCAATCCCGCTTCAATAACTAGTCTTTTTTGGACGGGGGGGGGTTGCTGCCTTCCGTCCGACACGGCATGGGTAGTCAATTTGGGACGGGGCTATTTTAGCTACCCCTATATATCGGTTGAGATTCATTCGGCCTAATTCATTCACCGTCAGCCAAAGGGTAGCTAAAATAGCCCCGTCCCAAATTGACTACCCCGGATGCCCGGTTTGGTGGCCGTAGCAAAATTACCCCGCCTGAAATGAGCTACTTTTCAACTTTGACTTTTTGAATCGTGCAGTGGCCGATGCCCGTGAGGCGCACGATCTGCTTGATCGAAAAGCCCTCGCTTTTGAGCTTGCGGATACAGTCATCACGCACGCCCTTTGGCAGAGCTTTGAGATGGTGAGGCTCGTAAGGTTTGAGCAACGCCTGCGCAAACTCAAGCGCGTCAGCATCACTCACGTGAGCGCCATAACGGAAGCAATAGCCATTGGGCTCGCCCGAGGTGCTAAATGCAAAAAACCTCTGGGAATTCCCGAGCAACTCGAGCACGCAATCAGTCTTACAAATACCCGGATAGCCCATATACTCGCTAAAGCTGCTCCAGCGATAGAGCGAAGCAGTGTCAATTCTGGCTTTCGCAGGGTTATCGTGAATGTAACGAACGCAGTTGAGCAGCTGATCATCATCAAGAATCGGCACGCTCTTAAATCGATCCTGGAAGAGTGGACCCTTTCTGCCTGTCTTAGAATTGAAATACATGGCATACGCCGTCGTAATCGAATGCATGCAATCACTCAGATGAGCATGCTCATCGTCAAGCAGAAGATGAATATGGTTATCCATAAGGCACCACGCGATGACATCAACTTTGAACTTCTGGCATTTCGAAGCAATCAGCCGAATCAAATAGAGTCGATCATCCTCATCCTCAAATATCAGCTGACCACCACACCCCTTTTGAACGACATGGTAAAAGCCATATTCAGAGATTTCTCGCGCAGTCCGAGTCATACGCATTCCCTCCTCTACAGATAAGAATTACGTTACCCGAGCCAGAGCAGAAAAAAAACGTACTGGGTGCGACAAATCGTGTTGTTCGGCGAACGGTAGGTGGTAGCTAAAAAAGCCCCGTCCCAAATTAGCTACTTTTGGGCAAAAGAAAGCCGGGCAGCTGCAAATGGTGCAACTGCCCGGCAAACGGATAAGGGTAGCTAAAAAAGCCCTGGCCCAAGCAAAGCTCTAGAGGAGGTTGAGGGGGAGCTGGGGGGCGTCGCCCCAGAGCTTTTCTAGGCGGTAGAAGTCGCGGGCTTCGGGAGTGAAAACGTGGACGACAACCGAACCGTAGTCCATGAGCATCCAGGTCTTCTGCTCGCGGCCCTCGATGGAGAACGGATGCTCGCCGCAAGCCTCGGCGACCTTCTCCTCGATCTCGTCGACGATAGAATCGACCTGGCGGTTGTTGGTACCGGTGGCAAGCACAAAGTAGTCGCATACGTCGGAAAGCTCGGTCAGGTCGAGCACCTGAACGTCCTCGCCCTTCTTGTCGTAGGCCGCCTGCGCGGCGGCGCGGGCGACATCCTCGGCGGCGACACCGCTCGCGGACAGCGAGGCGGCAGTGCGGTCGGACGTGGCGGCGAAGCTCTTGTGCTCCACACGTTCAAGAATCTGCTCGTCGGTCATGGTCTCGTCGGCCATGGAATACCTCTTTCTAGACAGCCCGAGCTAGCGCAGCTGGGCGTAATGGTTGTAAATCGTAATAGCCGTGGGATAAAGATAGCGCCCGGACTGGATCACATAGACCAGACCCTGCGCAAAACAGGAGAAGAACAACTCATCGAGCGTCGACTCCCCCACCATCTTGCGCAGCGCATGCGCATAGTCGCCGTGGCGGTTGGGCTCGATGGCATCGGCCACAAAGACCACCATATCGAGCGGCGTCATGTCGCAGGCACCCACGGTGTGACGGTCGACAGCCTGGAAAACGGCCGGCGACAACTCGGGGAAAAGCTGCGGAAGCTCATAGGCGGCAACAGGGCCATGCAAAAGCGGCGTCGCGGCGGAAGGAGAGCCGGCAATCTTTATGCCGTAATGCAGAGCGCGCGTGACCAGCTCGTCGTCGGAGAGCACTTTGTCCCAGTCATGGATCAGGCCGGCGGCAGCGGCATCAAAGCGGTCAACGCCGTAGACCTCGGCCAGATGAAGTGCGGTCTCGGCAACACCCAACGAATGCACATAGCGCTTGCGCTTATCCTTCATGCGAACATCGAGCAGCTCTTGAATGCGCTTGAGCAGCGCGCGCTCATCGCCCTCAAACTGATCCTCTACCGACAACGTAGACCCCCATCACTCAAAATCTTCTTGGCCCAAATCGGCATATAGCCTGCGTTTGCGAATATAGCCGAGCACGGACTCGCTCGTAAGGTAGCGCACGCTCATGCCGCGGGCAACTCGCTTACGAATGTTCGTCGAGCTGATCGCCAGCGCCGGAATCTGAATATAGCGCACGTCGAACGGCAGCCCCGACTCTTTGATTCGGGCACGCGCCGTATCGATATCAAAGCCCGGTCGTGTCGCCGCAATAAAGGTAGCAAGCTCAGCGATTCGTTCGGCATCATGCCAGGTAACAATATCGATAATCGCGTCGGCGCCCGTAATAAAGTAGAGCTTTACCTGCGGCGGGTAAAAGTCGCGAAGAGCATGAAGCGTATCGGCCGTATAGGTTACGCCCGGGCGGTCGATCTCGAACCGGCTCGCCAAAAAGGCCGGGTTCGCGGCGGTGGCGAGGACCGTCATGGCATAACGGTCCTCGGCAGGCGTCACCGGCTTGTCAAGCTTAAAGGCAGGAGAGCCCGCCGGCATAAAGAGCACAGCGTCCAAGTCGAGCGACTCGCGCGCCTGCTCGGCGGTCACCAGGTGCCCGTAATGGATGGGATCAAAGGTGCCACCCATAATGCCGAGCCTAAACTCCTGCCCGTCCTCTAGAGGAAGCTCGGGCAAACCGATTCCACCGCGCAGCGACATGGCTTACTCGCCCTCCGAGGTCTCGGCATCGTCCGCGGCATCCGCCGCATCGACAACCTCGACGCCCTCATCCGCAGCATCAGCCACGTCAATGGCTTCAACGGCAACGTCCTCGCCAGCATCCTCGAGCTCCTCGTACTCCGAGAAGTCCTCGGCGCCCTCAAAGTCAAAGGCGCGCTGGCAAATGCGGACCTCGTCGCCCGCACGGCAACCGGCCTTCTCGAGCGCGTCGTCAACACCCATACGCGCAAACTTATGCTGCAGGTAAATGACGGCTTCTTCGTTTTCCCAGTCGGTCTGGATGACCATGCGCTCGATGGCACGACCGACCACGCGGAAGGCACCGGGCTCTTCCTGAACAATGCGGAAACGCTTCTCACGCTGCAGACGACGGCGCTCCCACTCATCGTCGCGCAGAACGACCGGTTCATCGGAGACAGCCAACTCGGCGCGCAGCTTAGCCACCTGCTCGCCCACGGCAAGCATCAGCGTGTTGAGGCCGGCGCCCGTCACAGCAGACACGGCAAAGAACATATGTCCATCGTCGAGCGCCGCACGCTTAAGGTCGGCAATCTTGTCGGCCGTGCCCGGCGCGTCGCACTTGTTGGCAACGACGATCTGCGGACGCTCCGAAAGCTCGGCGCCATACTGCTCGAGCTCGCGGTTGATGATGCGATAGTCCTCAACCGGATCGCGATCCTCAAAACCACCCGTCATGTCGACGACGTGCATGATCAGAGCCGTACGCTCAATGTGGCGCAAGAACTGGTGACCCAGGCCCTTACCCTCGCTCGCGCCTTCGATAAGACCGGGGACGTCAGCAACGACGTAAGAATATTCGCCGGCACGCACCATGCCGAGGTTCGGCACGAGCGTGGTAAACGGGTAGTCGGCAATCTTGGGGCGGGCGGCACTCATGCGCGCAATGAGCGATGACTTACCCACCGAGGGGAAGCCCACGAGCGCGGCATCGGCCATGAGCTTCATCTCGAGCTCAATCCAGTGCTCCTCGGCCGGCTCGCCCAGCTGAGCGAACGCGGGCGCGCGGCGCACCGACGTCACAAAGTGCGTATTGCCCAGACCGCCGGCGCCACCGGGCGCCACGACAACGCGCTCGCCGTCGTGCACCAGGTCGGCAATCTCGAACATCGGGGTCTGCGTCTCGGGGTCGAGCTCGCGCACCACGGTGCCCATGGGAACCTTCAGGATCAGGTCCTCGCCGCTTTTACCGTTACGACGGGCACCCTGCCCGTGCGTGCCGCGCTCGGCGCGGAAGTGATGCTTAAAGCGGTAATCGATCAACGAAGACAGCTGAGCATCGGCCTGGATGACGACGTTGCCGCCACGACCGCCGTCGCCGCCATCGGGGCCGCCCTTGGGGACAAATGCCTCACGCCTAAACGACATGCATCCGGCTCCGCCGTCGCCGCCGCACACGTTAATGCGGCTGATATCGGTGAACTGTGACAACAGAATCGCCTCCTACAAAAAAGAGGGAGACCCTTGAATCCTAAAACTCAAGTGCCTCCCACATATGTGCTCTATGAAGGGTGAATTACGCGTTCGCGAGCGGGCGTACGCTGACCCTGTGCTTGATACCCTTGTGGAACTCAACGGTACCGTCGACCAGCGCGAACAGCGTGTCGTCCTTACCACGGCCAACGTTCTCACCCGGGTGGATGTGCGTGCCGTGCTGACGGACGAGAATCGTGCCCGTGGTTACCGTCTGGCCGGCATAGCGCTTCGTGCCAAGGCGCTGACCGCGGGAGTCACGGCCATTACGGGAGGAACCGAGTCCTTTTTTGTGTGCCATTGTGTATACCTACTCTTTCGTTACGAGTGTAATCTACTCGGCGACGGGAGCCTCGGCAACAGCCTCAGCCTCTGCCTTGACAGCCTTCTTGGCGCGGGAGGTAGCCTGAACCTTCACGATCTTCAGCTTGGTGAGCTGCTGACGGTGACCCTTCAGACGACGATAGCGCTTGCGCTTGTGGAACTTGAAGACCAGCTGCTTCTCGCCCTTGAACTGCTCAACGATCTGAGCGGTAACCTTGGCCTTGGCCAGCTTGTCGGGATCGGTGACGATCTTCTTACCATCGTTGAGGAAGATAACCGGCAGGGTGACCTTGTCGCCCTCATTGCCCTCGATCTTCTCGACGGTGATGACATCGTCGGTGGCGACCTTGTACTGCTTGCCGCCCGTGTTAACGATTGCGTACATGTTTACTTGCCCTTCATGCATCAGTTAGTGCAACAGCCGAATATAGTAGCAGGCGAAAATACCCCCGTCAACGAGTATGTGGAGCAAATCCACAAGTTCGCACAGGTATGGGGCTGACGAGTCGGCCCTCGTCGTCCTCGCATGCTTGATTCTGACGCTCGACATCGTAGGAGCAGATGGTCACGAGGTCTTGCATACCGGTGGAAACAATAGGTGCATCCACGCCCGGGGTCAAGCCCTGCAACAAAACATCAGCAGCAGAAAGCAAAATTTCCGGACGCATGGAGCCCTCGTTGTCGGCATGGGTGTCGAGCATGAGCACCAAATGGTCCGGGCGCTCCCCCGCCGTGAGCTCATAGCCCACGAGCGTGTGATCCAAATCCAAGCGCTTGCTCTTTTTGCCGCGCGCGTAGTCGATGCCGTGGCCCGCGCGCAGCGTGTCGATCGCACGACGCACCTCGTCGGCGCTTACGGGCGCCTCGGGATCCAAGTGCAGGTCGATGCGATACGACAGGCGCGTGAGCTGCGCCGTCAACGCCGGCGTGCGCGCGTCGATGTACGCCGCCTCGATGGGCGCCAGATCGGCCGGAGACGCCGCAGCCAGGCGCCCAAACGCCTCGTCGAGCGCCACGAACTCGGTCATAAACAGGTCATACCACTCGCAGGTCGACGACGTACCCACCGGCAGCGCCGAAGAGAAGCCCACGCGCATGTGCGGAGAGAAGCCCTGCGTGACGGCATAGGGAAGTCCCGCACGGCGCACGATGCGCTCAATGGTATGGATTACTTCGAGATGGCCCAGGTACTTAAGGCGATCGCGCTTGCCATAGCGAACACGAAGCCTAAAGAGCGAGGGGTTGTCGGTCAGGCGCTCACTCATGCGCGATCACCCATCAATACATTCTTGGCGTGGAGCGTGGGGCAGATCCCGCAGCCGGTGCACGACGTGCGGGTACAGTCGGGAGTCGTGACGCCCTCGAGCGAGCGACGGTACTCGCGCTCGAGGAAGCCGCGCGTGCAGCCGGGGCTCACGTGCTCCCACGGCAGGCGCCAGTCCAACTCGTAGGGCAGGTGCACGAGCTCATTGAGGTCGATGCCGTTTTTGGCAGCAGCTTCCTTCCAGTTATCGAGCGAGAAATGCTCTACCCAGGCGTCAAAGCGAGAGCCCGAGCGCCAAGCATCGATGATGACGGGCGTCATGTCACGACCGGCGCGGGAAAGCGCGGCCTCGATGAGCGAGGTCTCGGCATCGTGGTAATGCACGCGGACGGCACGGTTGCGAACGCTCGTGATAAGCAACTTCTGGCGACGCTTGACGTCGTCGTAGTCGAGCTGCGGGCACCACTGGAACGGCGTGGCAGCCTTGGGGATAAAGACCGAAACCGAGATGGACACCGAGATCGAGCCGCGACGAGCCTTGGGCACCACGGAACGACCGAGCTCCAGCACGTGATCGGCCAGATTGGCGGTGGCCACGATGTCCTCATCGCGCTCGCCGGGAAGGCCCATCATAAAGTAGAGCTTCATGCGGTTCCAGCCGGCCTCGAAGGCCGCCTTGGCCGCACGGTCCAGGTCCTCCTCGGTCACGTTCTTGTTAATGATGTCGCGCATGCGCTGGCTGCCGGCCTCGGGCGCGAACGTCAGGCCGCCCTTCTTTTCGCCGGCGACCGACTCGGCCATATCCACGCCAAACGAATCCAGGCGCTGCGACGGAATAGACACGCGTATACCCGTATCCTCCAGGCGACGGTTGAGCCTGCCGAGCACGTCGCGAATGCAGGAGTGGTCGGTCGTGGAAAGCGAGGTCAGCGACACCTCGTCATAGCCGGTCTTTTCCAGACCCTGAATCACCGACGAGACGATCTGGTCGGCCGAGCGCTCGCGCACCGGGCGATACGTCATGCCGGCCTGACAAAAACGACAGCCGCGGGCGCAGCCGCGCAGGATCTCGATAGACAGGCGGTCGTGAACCAGCTGCGCATAGGGCACGCACGACTGCGACAGCGGATTCGTGGCGCCGAAATCCTCAACGACGCGCTTGTAGACCACGGTCGGCGCATCCTTGCCTTCACGCGGCACGGTGTAGCCATGCGGCGAGCAGGGCTCGTCGTGACGAACCTCATAGAGCGACGGCACGTAGTTGCCGGCAATGGATGCAAGCTGCTCGACAATCTGCGCGCGCGGGACCCCTTCGTCACGCAGGCGGCGATGCAGCTGGCAGGTCTCGAGCAGCGATTCCTCGCCCTCACCGATGAGGATGGCATCGAAGAAGGCCGCGTACGGCTCGGGGTTGTACACCGAGGGACCGCCGGCGATGATGATTGGGTCGTCTTCACCTCGGTCGGCCGCTAACAGCGGAATGCCAGCGAGGTCGAGCGCCTCGAGGAAGTTCGTCACCGCCATCTCGTGCGGCACATGCAGACCGACGATATCAAACGAAGCGACCGGCGCTGCACCCTCGAGCGATAGCAGCGGAATACCCGCCTCGCGCATGGCGTCGCCCATATCGGGCCACGGCACATAGCCGCGCTCGCAGGAGATGCCCTCGGCCTGGTTAAGGATGTTGTAGAGGATGGCGATGCCCTGGTTGGGCAGACCGACCTCGTACACATCCGGATAGATCAGGCAGCAACGGTAGTCGGCATCGGCCTTGGAAAGCGTGCCCCACTCGTGATCGATATAGCGGCTCGGCTTCTCGACCTTGGCGAGCAACGGCTCAATTAAATGAAAACAATCTTGGTACGGAACGCGCAACGGAAAACCCCTAAGCAGCGAGATCGGATGCGTCTTGGTAGGACGCCATAGGACGGGTAGCGCCCGCGACCGTGGTCACCAGATCGCGAACGCGGGAGAACGTGGCAGTGACCACCTCGTTGGCACGGCTGTAGTCGACATCGCGCTCGTAGAGCGAAACAAGCGCACGGCCCATGCCGTAGGTGCCCGCGGCAGCAGTGAGCGCCTTGACGGCAAACCCAATATGCGGCGTCTGTTTGACGAGCGCGCGGGTGACCGCGCGGATCACAAGACCGCCGGCAAGCACGCCCGCGACCTCGTAGCCGCGCTCAGGCTTAATGCCGCGTCCAAAGACGGCAGCGAGCTCAAAGAGCATGCCCACCTGCGCCAGCGCCATAACGGGATAATCGGCACCTGGCAAAAACACCAGTGCACCGGTCGCCATATTGGTGAGCGCGCACGAGGTGATGATACGATTGGCCGCCGCGATGCGCATGAAGGCAAAGTTCGCCGAAAAAGCCGTTTCCTTGTCGGTGCGGTCGAGAATCCAGCGGGCAAGCGTCTCGAGCAGATACGTCTTATCGGTTGCCGCTACCACGCCGAGCATGGGCGTAGACTCCTCGATAAACGGCACCTCCACAGCAGACTCGGCAAGCACGCACACGGGTGCGCCGGCGATCACGAGCTCCTGCACGGCACTCTCCAAGCGATCGGAACCACACGAGAGCACCAGTACCACATCGGTATCGGTCTTTGGAGCAATTCGCTCCTCCCCCAGACGCTCGACGCGCACAATGCCCGAGGTCGTCTGCGGCACAAAGGCGTCACGCACCGTCTCGGCCAGAAAGCGCGAGGCGGACGAATCCAGATAGACCGAAACGCGCACCGGCGTATCGGAATCCTTCTTAACGGACGCGCCCATCTTAAAAGCGCGGGTCAGCTTATCTACGGGAATTTTCATAGCAAACCCCTCCAGCGGTTACGCGGCGCCCGAACGATGCCGCCATATGGATTGTACGATACCCACCGTCAGCAGCTGAATCATCATCGAAGACGAGCCAAAGCTAATAAACGGTAGCGGAATACCGGTAATCGGCATGATGCCGATGCACATGCCGATGTTTTCGAAGGTCTGGAACGCCCACATGCCAACGATGCCCACACACGAAAGACGTAAAAACAGCGACTCACACTTAAAGGCGACGCGAATCGTCGAAAAGATCAGCAGCACGTAGAGGCACAGGAGCAAAAAGGAACCACAAAAGCCAAAGGTCTCGGACAGAAAGGCGAAGACGAAGTCGGTGTGGAACTCAGGCAGAAAGCCGCCGGCTGACTGCGTCGCATGGCCCAAACCCTTACCAAAGAAGCCGCCCGAGCCAACGGCGATAAGCGACTGCTGCAGGTTGTAGGCATCGTCCGAATCGGCATTATCGGGGTCGATAAAGACCGTCAGACGGTTCATCTGATACTGCTTGATGAGCACATCGTGGCCGAGCAGCGAATCAAAGACCGAATCGAGCGCCAGGACGAGGGCCACCAGGCCCACGAGCAGGGCCAGGGTCGACAGCACCCATTCGCGGCGTGCACCGCTCATGCAAATGACGATGGCGCCCGAAACCAGCACGACCAGGCCCGAGCCCAGGTCGCCCATGGCGACGACGGCCAAAAACGGAATGGACAGCATGCCGCAGAGCTTGACGTAGTCGCGAACGGTATCGATGCGACCGTTATACTGCGAGCCAAGCGTAGCAATAAAGAAGATGGTGATGAGCTTGGCAAGCTCAACCGGCTGGAATGTCAAGCCGATACCGGGAATCTTGATCCAGCCCGTCATGCCCAGACCGCCCGTATAGGACAGACCCGGAATCTTGGGCGAGAAGATCACGATCAGGTCGATGACGAGCAACGCCGTCGAGAAATTGGAAATACCGCGCAGGTCGGTACGCCAGACCAGCACCGCCAGCACCGCCCCGATGCCAATTCCCAGAAGATGGCGTGAAAACGATGCATCGGCCTTAAACTGCGAAGCCGACCAGATAATGATGGCACCGTAGGCGACGAGCGCCACAGTAGCCACGAGCACACCGATATGCACCTTTTGGCGAAACGTGCCGCGCGAGGCCGAAAGTTGCTTGTTGACGCGATCCAGGCTGCTGCGAGAGCCGGTCTTGGTTGAACGGAACAGATCCGCCGGAGAAAAATCCATCGCAACCTCCTATCGAACCGAAGAATCGCCCGAGGCCGAAGAGGTATCGGGCTCGTCATAAATCACGCCGAGCACGTCGCGCACGACATGCATCGCGGTATCTGAGCCGCCGCCGCCCTGCTCCAGGACAGTAGCGATAACATACTTGGGGTCATCGGCCGGTGCATAGGCGCAGAACCAAGCATATTCGTCCTCGCCGCTTTTCTCGCCCGTGCCCGACTTGCCGTATACCTGCGGCGTCAGGGTGCCAAAGTGAGCCGCCAGGGACGTCGATGCCGTGTAAATCACGTCGTGCATGCCGTTGCGAACAAGAGCCAAATCCGAATCACTGTTGATCTTGGCCTCCAGGCGCTTCTTCTTGCCCTTGCCGTTGTACTTATAGGCATCGCCGTCGCCATCGCGCGACACGGCAGACAAAAACACGTGGGGCACGTACTGTTTGCCGCCGTTGGCAAGACCCATATAGGCGCACGCCATCTGCAGGGGCGTCACCAGGATGTCGCCCTGGCCGATGGCAATGTTAGTCATATCACCGGCATTCCACTTGCGGTCCTCGGCAGAGGCGTCGGTGAAGTACGACTCTTTCCACTCGGCATCGGGAATACGGCCCGCGCCCTCACTCGGCAGATCGATACCGCAGGTCTTGCCTAGACCCCAGCGACGAAAGACCTCCTGCAGGCCCTCGGAATGTTTCTCGTCATAAAAGAACGCCTTGCCCATGTCGTAGAAGACGGGGTCGCACGAGTTGGCGATACCCGACTGCAGCGTCATGGTGCCGTGGCCGGAATGCAGCCAGCAGTACTTGCCCCACGACTTGCCCAGACCCGTCCAATAGCCCGTGCAGTTGGTCGTCTGCCCCGACGTGTAGGTTCCAAACTCAAGACCGGCCAGTGCCGAGAGCGGCTTGATGGTCGAAGCCGACATGTACTGTCCGCTAATGGCGCGGTTGAGCAGCGGGTGCGAACCCTTGTCATCATTGAGCTCGGTCCACACGTCATTTGAGACGCCGCCGATAAAGACGGACGGATCGAACTTGGGCTCGCTCGCCATGCCCAGGATCTCGCCATTGTTGGGATCGAGACACACCACAGCGCCGTTGCCGGCATTGCTGTAGCCAGTGGTCTTGGCAAGCTCGATAGCGCTCGCCAGTGCCGTCTCGCAGGCCTGTTGGATCTTAAGGTCGAGCGTGAGCTTAATGTCGGAGCCGGCCTTCGCGGGCACGGCGCCGGCCTGACCGGTCACATTGCCCGAGGCATCGACCTTGACGGTCTGCTCGCCACGAATACCCTGCAGCAGGTTTTCGTAGTAGCTCTCAACGCCCGCCTGGCCCACGATATCGCCCGACTGGTACGTAATCTTGCCAGCAGAAGCATCATCATCCCCAGAGGTTTTCTTATTCTGGGCCTCGAGCTGCTCGGAGGTAATGGTGCCGGTATAGCCCAAGATATGGCATGCCGTCTCGCCATATGGATACTGGCGCTCGGTACGCTCGGCAATCTTGACGCCCGGGAACTCGCCGGCATGCTCCTGAATATAGGCAACCGTGGAGCGACGGACGTCCGTCGCGATGGTATGCAGGCTCTGAGCGCCCTCTGTATTGTCCTGAATATTGCGAAGGACCGCCACGTAAGGCATTCCAAGCACGTTGGCAAGATGGCGAACCAGGACCTCATCCTCGGCAAGGTCGCGGTAGGCCACGACAGCAAGTGAGGGACGGTTCTGGACAAGCGCCACGCCATTGCGGTCGAGGATGCGGCCGCGCACAGCAGGAGTGGTAACGGTGCGAGTCTGATTACTATTGGCCTGCTTCTCGTAATAGTCCGACGAGACCATCTGCATGCCCCACAGCTTGACGGCGAGCGCCGCAAACATCGCGCCCACACCCGTGGTGAGGATGGAAAAGCGGCCCTTAAAGGCGGTCACCGCGGTATTGCCCTCGCCCTCGGTGGCGCGCGGGGTCGTTCCATGCTGCGTATCGTAGGTAAAACGGGAATCGCCGCGACGCATGATGACCAGTGCGACCACGATGGCCACAACTAGCACGATACCGGCGATAATAACCGTCAACTGGGAAGACATCTACGGGCCTCCCCTATTTGAGCTTGCGGGTCTTGGGCTTAAAGCGCATACCCGTCTGGCGTCCGCCACGTGCGGAGAATCCATAGCCGGACTGTGGCACGACGCCGGACATCAAAAACGGAATGGCAACCAGACCCGTCAGGATCGAGGACGGCAGCGCATGGCCGAAGATCGCCACGACAAAGCTCGTCTCCAAACCCATAAACAGCAAGATGATGCTGTAGATCACATTAATGACGAGCGCGAAGGCGCCCACAGTGACGCCGCGCGCACTTGGGGTACCGCCCGTCTGACCGACGGCGCTGTGCACCAGGGCAAAAGAACCCACGGTCAGCAGGAGCGACATAATGCCCACCGGCACGGCAGCGGACAGGTCATAAAACAAGCCGCTGCAAAAACCGCACACGACGGCACGGGTCGGGTCGCCCGAGAACACACTCAGGCACACCAAGATAATCATGAAGTTGACGCGACCACCCGCAATGGAGATCTGCGGTGCCAGGCCTGCCTGCAGCAGCACGCACACGATGGCGGCGATCACAAACGTGCGGGAGCTCATCCCCTGCTCGTGTAGATCCATGGACATGCCCCCTATTCGTTCGAGCCAGAATCGGTCGTCTCGGACGTGTCGGAACTGTCATCCGAGCTCTCGTCCTTCGTCTTGGTTGCAGCATCGCGCGACGTTCCCTGCGGCGTGCTGTTGGCCGTGCTCACGTCCTCATCCGAGGCCGACTGTTCATCGGTCAGCGAGGTAATGACCAGCACTTCCTCGTTGTTCTCGGCCGTGGTCTGAGCGCGCACCACAATGGTGTAGTACACGTCGTTTGCCGATTTCTCAACCGACGAGACGGTGCCGAGCGGTAGACCCTTGGGGAACACACCGCCGATGCCCGAGGTCACGACGATGTCGCCAACCTTAACGTCGGAGTCGACGCTCACGTACTCAAGACGCAGCGTGCCGTCAGCCTGACCCTGCAGCATGCCCTGGGCGCGCGTGTCCTGTACCATGGCGGACACACCCGAGTTCTCGTCGCCAATCAGGCGCACGGTGGACGTCTTGGCCGAGACTTCGATGATCTGGCCGATAACACCGGCAGAACTCGTCACGGGCATGTTGATGGTAAGGCCGTCGGCAGAGCCCTTGTCGATGGTAACGGTCGAGGTCCAGGCATCGCCGGAAGCACCAACGATACGAGCAGCGGTCGATTTGAGGTTATAGGTCGACTGCAGGCCGACCAGCCCCTCCAGACGCTCGGCGGTCTTTTGAGACTCGGAGAGCTCGGCAACCTTAGAGGTCAGTTCCTCGTTTTGCTTCTTAAGCTCGTCGAGCGTGTCCTGCGACGCCGTAAGGTTAGAGAACACGTTGCCGATGGCATTGAAGGGAGCCGCCACAGCCGAACCCACAAAGCGCACCGGCGAGGTAATCGTCGTTACGCCCGAACGCACGGCATGAATCGGCCCAGCCTCGCCCTCACGAATATAAAACGTGAGCAGCAACACCGAAATCAGGCTGAAAACAATCAACGGGCGCATACCCGTTGATTGTCGCTTGGTATTCAGATTTGTGGAGAAACCCGAAGATCGTGCCAAATGGAATCCACCTTTTGGAAATTAAGCATTGGTCTGGACGAAGCCGCCATCAAACGCATTGGCCTCGAGCACGCGGGCACAGCCGTTAACAACGTTATCGAGCGCCGTGGGGCTGACGTTGACCGAAACGCCGGTCTCATCGCGCAGGCGCACGTCGAGACCGCGCAGCAGCGCGCCGCCACCGGTCAGCAAAATGCCGTAGTACATAAGGTCCGAGGCAAGATCGGGAGGCGTAGCGTCGAGCGCGTCCTTGACGGCCTTGGCCATCTCGTCGAGCGGCTTGTTGAGTGCGCGACGAATCTCCTCGCTCTCGATGCGCACGGTCTTGGGCAGACCGGTGATCACGTCGCGGCCGTTGACCTCGACGTCGAGCTCGTCCTTGAGCGGCACGGCGGAGCCGACCTTGATCTTGATGTCCTCTGCCGTACGCTCGCCGATGGCCAAGTTGTAGGCATCGCGAACATGCGTGAGGATGGCCTGATCGAACTCGTCGCCGGCAATACGGATGGACTGCGAGACGACGATGCCGCCCATAGCGATAACGGCAACCTCGGTGGTACCGCCACCGATGTCGATGACCATGGAGCCGGTAGGCTCCTCGACGGGCAGGTCGGCGCCGATAGCGGCGGCCATAGGCTCTTCGATCAGATAGGCCTGGCGAGCGCCGGCCTGGATCGTGGCCTCAAAGACGGCACGCTTCTCGACCGACGTGACACCGGAGGGAACGCAGACGACAACGCGCGGACGCGGGGTCCACGGATAGCGCTTCTCGGACGCCTTGTCGATAAAGTAGCGAAGCATAGCCTCTGTAACATCGAAGTCGGCGATGACGCCGTCCTTCAGGGGACGAACGGCCACGATGTTGCCGGGCGTACGGCCGAGCATGCGCTTTGCCTCGATACCGACCGCCAGGATGCGCTCGTCGTTCTTGTCGATGGCGACTACAGAGGGCTCGCGAATGACGATGCCCTTGCCGCGCACGGAGACAAGCGTATTGGCGGTGCCGAGGTCGATGGCAAGATCGCCCGCATAGCTACCGAAGAACATATCCATCAAAGAAAACAACGCAACTCCTGATGTGTTGGATGATTGCTGGAAAACTACTAGCTCATCATACTAGCGCAAGCCCGGCACCTCACTTGCGGTGAAGCGCCGGGCAAAGCTAAATCCCATAAGGTCACTACTGGTTGTCAGCAGCCGAGAAATCCATATCGAGCGAGGAAACGGCCCAGCCGATATGGTTGTCAGAGCGCACGAATTTGACGGTGTACTCCTGCTCGCCGCCCTTGGACAGCGATGCCTTCACCTTAGCGGTCGTCTCGGTCATGGACTGATCCATGCCTTCGACGGACACAGTGGCACCCTGCGGAATCGAGGAGATGATCATCGACTTAGCGTCCTCGGACAGGCTCGAGGCCAGGCAAGACTCGGCCTTTGCCGTGTCACCGTCGCCGGCAGCCTGGAACAGATCGGAAACGACAGACTCCTGGGACGGGAAACCAAAGCCGCGCGTGTAGGCAAAGCCCAGACCGCCCACGGCGATCAAAATGAGCAGAAGCAGCACGATGAAGACTTTGAGACCCGTGTGGCGGTGGCGACGACGGACCTTGGCCTGCTTACGATCCTGACGGTCCTGCTGGACCATCTCGGACTCGGACAGCGTAAAGAAGCCGGTGTCCGAGGGATCGGGCATAAACTGACCGGTCGCGCCCGTAGGATCGAGCGGATCGACGGCAGGAGCGTCCATCGCGGGCGCCGGAGCCGTGGCCATAGCCGTCTGGGCAGACAGCGCGGCAAGCGAATCGTGCACGCGGGCAAGCTCATCGGCCTGCTCGGAGGTGAGCTGGTAGATACCATCGGCAGTAGCGGCGTTAAAGGCGTCGAGTGCGTCGAAGGGACGGCCGGCGGCAGAAAGCGCCTGACCCATGCCGGCGTTGAGCGCACGCGTGTCGTCGCGGGGGCCGGCAAAGTCGATAGCCGTACGGTAGGTCTCCACGGCATCCGCCGGACGGCCGAGCTTAATGAAGCAACGACCGAGCTCGCCGAGTGCGGCGGCAGGAGCCGGATTGGCGCCGTCGATGGCAGCCTGACGGAAAGCAGTACCCGCGTTGGCATAGTCGCCCGACTGGAACAGCGCGTTACCCAGGCCCAGATAGGCCTTGAACGGCGTGGCATAAGAAGCGTCCTGCGTAGCGGCAGAGAACGCCTGAGCGGCCGTCGTGTAGTCGCCCACGGCGGCGAGTGCCTTACCGCGGTTGGTGAGCAGCGCGCCGCGCTTGCCATAGGTGCCGTCGTTGAGGGCGGCGGCATAGGCCTCGGCGGCCTCGGCATACATGCCCAGGTGCATCAAGGCGTTGCCGCGAAGGTGATCGGCCTCGCCCATAATCTCATCGGGAGTTTTTGCCGCCCCAAGCATCTGGGCTGCAGCGGAAAAATCACCCGCGCGGTAAGCGGCACGGCCCTGTTGGATCAGCTGGCTATTCAAGGAAATCCCCTTTACTCGTGAACGATCTCGACATGGACGATCTCGTCGCCGGCACGCAGCTGCGAAATCACATCGAGACCCTCGACCGTGGTACCAAAGACGGTGTAACCGGAATCGAGGTTATGCTGGGCACCCAAGCAGAAGTAGAACTGCGAACCCGCGGAATCGGGATCCATGGAGCGTGCCATGGCAAGAGCGCCATCGACATGGCTGTTGCGCGGATTGGTGGCAAACTCGCCCTTGATGCAGTAGCCGGGGCCACCGGTACCGGGCATGCCGTCGGGGCCCTCAAGACCGGCAGCGACGTCGGCGCCGGACATATCGCGGGTATTGGGGTCGCCGCCCTGAATGACAAAGCCGGGCACATAGCGATGGAACTTAAGGCCATCATAGAAACCCATCGTGGAAAGCTCGCAGAAGTTCGCGACATGAATGGGAGCGCCCTCGCCGTCAAACTTGACCTTGATGGTACCCTTCGACGTCTCGATAACGGCGCACTCGTCGCCGGCAAGCTGATACTCAGGCGTGTAGAGCTCTTTCTTAAAACCAAACATGTGGTTCCTTCCTCGTGCGTTTAAAGCATATTTGTACGAATTGTAGCAATAAGCATGCGCTTACATCAATTGCGCACGTAGGTTATGCCGACTATGGTGAACTAATTTTAGGAACGCTGCTGCGGCTTCCAGGAACCCACATTGGCGTCGTACTGGTTCAGCGCGCTGTTGCCACTCTGCGCGATGGGCGCCAGGATCTCGCTTTGGTGGGAACTCATCGACTCGCCATCGGGAATGGCCAGCGAGATGTCCCAGCTCTGGCAAATCACGTCGACGCGCTCATACATCCACTCGGCAAGCTGCTTTAAGTGGGCGATGTCGTCCGCATAGACCGTATCGTCCTGATACTTAAGGTTGTTGAGCTCATCTTGCGTCTTTTTAATCTGGTCGCGCAGGGCATAGGCACTCTGCGACAGCTCCTGACGGGTGGACAGCGGCGTTCGGAGATAACCGTTGTTAAAGGAATCGATGACCTCGCCGATCTGGTCCTCGTCACCGTAGGACACGATGGCCTGATACAGACCGTCGAGCCTGGTATAGAGCTGATCATCGGTGAGCACGGTTTCTTCCTGGACCACCTCGGCAGAATCGTCTTGCTTGGTATCGTCCTCAGTCGCCTCGCCCTTTTGGCGCGTAGGGAAGGTCGTCTGCGCGGCCTGGCCAAACTGGTCATAGAAGCCGGGCATAACGCCCATGGGATCGGCCGTCACGAACCAATAGGCACCGCCGCAAACGACGGCAAGAACCGCGATGACGACGAGCGGCTTGGGGATATGACGCTTGTGCTTGTGATAGGCGTCCTCGTCGGGGTGCACCTTGCGCTTGGGTTTTCGAGGATCGTCGTGCAGGGAAACCGGCGTGGGAATATCGACCTTGGGAATACCGAAATCCTTATCGAAAGCCGGCAGCACGCAGGTCTCGTTAGGATCGGCGGCGTCCGAAAGCACCGCAGCGGCAGAGGCCGGCGCATGAGGCACCTCGGTATCGATCTGCTCTTGCGTTAGGCGCGGAAAGCCCGCCGTGCGGCCCGCTGCCAGGTCGGATGCGGCCGCGTCCTCAGAGAGGATACCCGGAGCGGGGCGTCCGCATTTGGGGCACGTACGATCATGCGGAGAAAGACGGGCACCGCAACCCTCACAGAACACGAACTCGGTGTGCTCGGGACCATCGCCCGGACCCACATAGGCGTTGCAGTAGGGGCAGAACGAGGCGCCGTCCTCGATAGTCTTAAGGCAATGCGGGCAGATCACGGCATCCTCTTTTCGAAGCAATTCAAACAATCGAGGTTAGAGCATAACATCGCCACGGCCCCACAGGAACAAGGCACCAATTCAACATCGCCAGGGCGCGTAGCTACTTCTTCTTTTTGCTTGGCATCGAGACTTTGATGCCTTGGGCGGACTTCGTCACGCGGGAGCGCTTGGCTCCGGCACTCCTCTTTTTCTTGGGCTGGGCCTGGGCCACGCCCTCGAGCGCGCGGGCCTCGGCCTCGCGAACGGTGCGATCTTCGCGGCGCTGCGCCATGTCGGCGGCGAAGCGCTTGGCAAAACGCTCGGCCGTCGAACCCGTCGAGCTCACCTTGCCGCCACCGCGACCCAGGCGGACGCGCACACCGCGGCCAAAACCAGTTGCGGCATGACGACGACGCGGCTTGAGCGAATCCATCATCGTGGCGAGCTTAAAGAACACCGAGCAGGTAAAGACCACGATGACAGCCAAGATAACCATCTGGCCCATCGACAGGTTGGCAATAGACAGCAGCTCCGGGAATCCGATAACGCCCACCAAGATGCCGGCGACTACAAACACAAAGAGCACCACTCGTAAGGGTGTGAGCGGCTGCGAGATGCGCCAGATCAGACTGACGCTCGCCGCGCACGACGTAAGCAGGCACATCGTAGACAGCGTGAGCTGGCTAAAGCCAAACACGCGCGCCACAAAGATATCGAGCGCCGCAGCCAAAATGACCGCAATCGACGCCGGCAGTGCACGCTTGAGTACGTTGGTCAAAAACGCACCCTTCACGCGAGCATTGTTGGGCTCAAGGCCCAACACAAAGCCCGGCGCGCCGATGCAGAAGAAGTTGATGAGCGTCATCTGGATGGGCTCGAAGGGGTACGGCGGCAGCGCGATACACAGCGCCGCCAGACCCATCGAGAACAGCGTCTTGGTCAGGAACAGCGAGGCCGAACGCTGCAGGTTGTTGATGGAGCGACGACCCTCGGCCACCACGGCGGGCATCGAGGCAAAGTCGTTGTCGACGAGTACGATCTCGGCCACGTTGCGCGCGGCATCGGAGCCGGCCGCCATGGCAACGGAGCAGTCGGCCTCCTTGAGCGCCAGCACGTCGTTGACGCCGTCGCCCGTCATGGCCACGGTGTGCTCGCGGCGCTTGAGCGCCTGCACGAGCTCGCGCTTCTGCTGCGGGGTCACACGACCAAAGACATGGTAGCGGTCCACTGCGGCATCGAGCTTGGCCGGCGTATCGAGCGTCGTGGCGTCCACATAAGCGTCCGCCCCCGGCACGCCCACCACGCGCGCGATCGACGACACCGTACGCGGGTCGTCGCCACTGATCACGTTGAGGGTCACGCCCTGCTCGTTAAAGTAGCCGATGGTCTCGGCCGCCGAGGTACGAATCTCGTCGCGGATGGTCACAAAGCCCACGGGCTCGGCCTCTCCCACCATATCGCCATCGGGCGTAAAGCCGTCCACGCGCGCCACCACGAGCACGCGGCAGGTATCGGCAAGCTCGGCGACACGGTTTTCGACCTGCGAAAACACACGCTCCGAAAGCACAAACTGCGCGGCGCCCATCACATAGGAGCCCTGCGCAAACGAAGCGCCACTCCATTTTTTTGACGACGAGAACGGAATGACCGACAGCGGTTCAGACACCTCGACCGGGCGATCGGCGTAATAGTTGAGCAGCGCCTGGCAGGTCTCGTTGGCATCGGCCGAAGTCGCACGTGCGACGTTAGCCAGCGCAAAATCGAGCACCGTGGTATCGACGGGAACGGCCGCCTCGTCCGGGCCGGCGCCTAGGCTCACGCCCTCAACCGGCAGCGGATACGTGCCCTCGACCTCCATGCGGCCCGACGTGATGGTGCCCGTCTTGTCCAGGCACAGCACGTCGACGCGAGCGAGCGTCTCGATGCAGTAGAGCTGCTGTGCCAGCACCTTGCGGCGGGCCAAGCGCACCGTAGCGATGGCGAGCACCGACGAGGTCAGCAGCACCAGGCCTTGCGGGATCATGCCCAGCAGGGCGCCCACCGTGGACAGCAGCGCCGACGAAGGCACATGACCAGCCAACAGCTCGGAGAAGCACCACGAAAGCGCGCTATCGCCCGGGGTTCCCGCGGCATCCCACAGCTCGCTCACACTCGAGGCAAACAACGCCAAACCGAGCGGGATCATGATGATGCTCGCAAAGCGCACGATGGCGTTAAGCGCGTTCATGATCTCGGAATTGACCTTTTTGACGTACTTGGCCTCGTTATTAATTTTGGCCACGTAGTTGTCGGCGCCGACATGGATCACGCGGGCGCGCAGCAGACCCGAGTCGATAAAGCTGCCGCTCATGAGCTCGGAACCGGGCTGTTTCTTGATAAGGTCGCTCTCGCCCGTCAGCAAGCTCTCGTTCACGAGCGCCTCGCCCGAAACCACCACGGCATCAGCGGGAATCTGGTCGCCGCGCCCCAGGCGGATGATGTCGTCGAGCACGATCTGGTCCAGGTCGAGCTCCACCTCGGCGCCGTCGCGCACCGCGATGGCCTTCTTGGAGGTCAACAGCGTGAGCTTATCGACCATCTTCTTGGAACGCATGGACTGGATGACGCCAATAGCGGTATTGAGGAACACCACGAACAGGAACGTCAGATTCTTAAACGAACCGGTCAAAATGACCAGGAACGCCAAGATCACGTTGATCAAATTGAACAGCGTGCAGAGGTTCTCGATGATGAGCTCTTTGACCGACTTGGTCTTGAGCTCCATGTTGCGGTTGATCTTACCGGCGGCGATGCGCTCCTCGACCTCGGCGGTCGAGAGTCCGCGCTCGATATCCGTTGCTGCCATACCACGTCCCATCACGTCGCGTCGGTATAAGAAAAACCGCCCGGACCATGCGAGGTTCGGACGGTCTTACGTTCGATGGTGCCCCATGTTGGATTCGAACCAACGGCCTTCTGCTCCGGAGGCAGACGCTCTAATCCCCTGAGCTAATAGGGCCAACGCTTGGCATTATACCCAAGTGCACCACGGGCTATCAAAATAAAAGAAAAAGCTTTGCAATTCCGAGGAAGACGCGGCGCAACGGCCCACTTTAGAAGGCAAAAGCGAGTCAGATAGTATAAACTCTCATGCACCATATATACACGGCTCGCGATGCGGGCCGTTTTTGCAAAAGTTATCCATCGAGGTGAGAGGCACACCATGATTGCAATTTTAAAGCAGAGCGCCAGCGACGAGGCCGTCGGCCATATCGTCAGCTGGATTGAGAAAAAGGGCCTGAAGACCGATGTCTCGCGCGGCGAGAATGAGACGATTATCGGCCTGGTGGGCGATACGACCAAGATCGACCCGTTCCTGCTCGAGTCCATGGATGTCGTCGAGCGCGTGCAGCGCGTCTCCGAGCCGTTCAAGCGCGCCAACCGCAAGTTCCACCCCGAGGACTCCGTCATCGACTGCGGTCACGGCGTCAAGATCGGCGGCGACCAGTTCCAGGTCATCGCCGGTCCCTGCTCCGTCGAGGGCGAGAACCTCATCCGCATCGCACGCCGCGTGAAGGCCGCCGGCGCCACGATGCTGCGCGGCGGTGCCTACAAGCCCCGCACCTCCCCCTACGCCTACCAGGGCATGGGCCCCGCCGGCCTCGACCTGCTGTGCGAGGCGTCTGCCGAGCTCGACATGCCGATCGTCACCGAGATCATGGACCCGCGCGACGTGCAGGTCTTCTTGGACAAGAAGATTGACGTCATGCAGATCGGCGCCCGCAACGCCCAGAACTTCCCCCTGCTCAAGGAGGTCGGCAAGACCCAGACCCCGATTCTGCTCAAGCGCGGCATGTCCGGCACGATCGACGAGCTGCTTATGGCAGCCGAGTACATCATGAGCGAGGGCAACGACAACGTCATCCTGTGCGAGCGCGGTATCCGCACCTTCGAGACCCGCACCCGCAATACCTTCGACCTCAACGCCGTGCCGGTTCTGCACCACCTGTCGCACCTGCCCGTCGTCGCCGACCCCAGCCACGCCACCGGCTACACCCGCTACGTTGAGCCCATGGCGCTCGCCGCGACCGCCTGCGGCGCCAACGGCCTGGAGATCGAGGTCCACGACGAGCCCAGCCGCGCATGGTCCGACGGCGCTCAGGCCCTCACCCCCGACCAGTTCGACGACACCATGCGCCGCATTCGCGCCATCCGCGAGGTCGTCTGCCAAGAGACCATGGAGTAGCCCATGGGTACGGTGAGAAACGCGCGCGTTAACCAGGGCGGCCCCAAGTGCGCCGGTATCGTCGGCCTTGGCCTCATCGGCGGTAGCTTTGCCCGCGGCTATGCCCAGGCGGGCGTCCGCGTGCTGGCCTGGGACCCCGATGACGATGTCATGACGGCCGCCAGCATGGGCACTGTCGCCGGAGAGCTCAACGACGAGACACTCGGCGAATGCGACATCATCGTCCTGGCTTGCTACCCCGAGGCCTGCATCGAGTGGCTCGAGGCGCATACCCAGGCCCTCGCCGACGCCACCGACACCGAGGCCATCATGGGTCCCGTGGTGATCGACACCGTGGGCGTCAAGGGCATCGTGTGCGAACGTGCCTTTGAGCTTGCCCGTGAGCACGGCTTTTACTTTGTGGGCGCACACCCCATGGCGGGCACGCAGTACTCGGGCTACGCACACTCCCGCGCCGACCTGTTCCAGGGCGCGCCACTCGTGCTCGTGCCGCCCGCGGTGGACGATGCGCTCAAACTGGAGCTTTTGGGCCAGGTGCGCGAGATGGTGCGCCCCTTGGGCTTTGGCAAGTTCAGCGTGACCAGCGCCGCCGAGCACGACCGCGTCATCGCCTTCACGAGCCAGCTTGCGCACGTGGTATCCAACGCCTACGTCAAGAGCCCCACCGCCCAGGTCCACCACGGCTTTTCGGCTGGCAGCTACCGCGATCTCACCCGCGTGGCGCACCTCAATCCTCAGATGTGGTCCGAGCTTATGATCGACGACGCCGATGCGCTCGCCTTCGAGATCGACCATCTTATCGAATCGCTCGGCGCCTACAGCCGCGCCCTTAAGGACCGCGACCAGCGCTATCTGGAGAATCTCCTTGCCGAGGGCGACCGCATCAAGCGCGCGCTCGACGACGAGACCTCCCACTAGACCACCTATCACGCCAGGTCGAAAGGACCGAAGCTTATGGCGATTACCATCGATATCGACACTGCACGCCCCTACCAGGTGCATGTTGGCACGTTTTTGCTGGAGCAGGCGGGACCACTCGTGCGCGCCACTGCCGGCGGTACCAAGGCCGTCATCGTGACGGACACCAACGTGGGCCCGCTCTACCAGATGCCCGTTAAGCAGAGCCTGGAGGCGTCAGGCTACGAGGTGGGCATCTGCACCTTCGAGGCCGGCGAGGCCCATAAGCGCGCCGAAACCTATGTTGCCATTTTGGAGTTTGTGGCCGAGCACGAGCTTTCGCGCTCCGACGTGATCGTGGCACTCGGGGGCGGCGTCGTGGGCGATGTGGCGGGCTTTGTGGCCGCGACCTACATGCGCGGCTGCAAGTTTGTGCAGATCCCGACGAGCCTGCTCGCCATGGTGGATTCGTCGGTGGGCGGCAAGACCGCCATCGACCTGGCTGCCGGCAAGAACTTGGCCGGCGCCTTTTGGCAGCCGAGCGTGGTTATCGCCGACGTGGGGTGCCTGGCCACCCTCACGCCCGAGCAGTTCGCCGACGGCTGCGGCGAGGTCGTCAAGCACGCCGTGATCGCCGACCCGGAGCTTTTCGCCGAACTGGAGAAGACCCCGCTCACGCTGGAGCTGCTCAACCGCGATGTGGCCCGCGTAGCACTCATCATCGCCCGCAACATCGACATCAAGCGCGCCGTGGTCGTCGCCGACGAGCACGAAACCAACCAGCGCAAGCTGCTCAACTTTGGACACAGCGCCGGACACGCCGTCGAGGCCTGCGAGCACTTTGAGCTCGGACACGGCAACTGCGTGTCGATCGGCATGGGCATCATCACGCGCGCCGCGGCCCTGCACGGCGTTTGCGATGCTGCACTGCCCGGCCGTATTGAGGAGCTCTGCGCCCGCCACGGCCTCAAGACCCGCTGCGACCTCAATGCCGATGCCGTCTTTGCCGAGGCGCTCCACGACAAGAAGCGCGCGGGCGACACCATCGACCTGGTGATTCCGCACGGCATTGGCCGCTGCAGCATCGACCGCACGCCGCTTTCCACTTTCCACGAACTCATTGCCGAGGGCCTCGGCCAGAAGGGAGACGCATCCGCATGCTAGCCCGCATCACCCCGTCCCCGCTTAAGGGCACCGTTCCCGCCATCGCGTCCAAGTCGATGGCGCACCGTCTCATCATCTGCGCTGCCCTTGCCAACGGAGAGACGCATGTGACCTGCAACACCACCTGCGCCGATATTGAGGCCACGGTCCGCTGCCTCACGGCGCTCGGCGCCCGCATCGAGACCGTCGAGGACGGCTTCCAGGTCCACCCCACCATGAAGAGCATTGAGTTCGGCCTGCTCAAGGCCCTTGCCGGCGGCACGCTCGACTGCGGCGAGAGCGGCTCCACGCTCCGCTTTATGCTGCCCGTCGCCTGCGCGCTGGGGGCAGAGGCAACCTTTGTGGGACAGGGCCGCCTAGGCGCACGCCCGCTGTCCCCGCTCTCGGACGAGATCATTGCCGCCGGCTGCGACCTACAGGGTCTGGGCGGTTTTCCGCTCAAGACAAGCGGACGCATGCGCCCGGGCACCTTTGTGCTGCCGGGCAACGTAAGCTCGCAGTATATCTCCGGCCTGCTGCTGGCAGCCCCGTTGCTCGCCCAGCCCTCCTGTGTGCAGGTGACTGGCCTCATTGAGAGCCGCCCCTACATCAACCTAACGATCCAGGCCATGAAGGCCTTTGGCGTTGAGGTCAACGTCGAGCGCATTCCGGCCAAGGACGGCCAGCCCGAGGTCACGAACTTCCGCGTGAGCAGCGGCTCGTACCGCACGCCCGGCAGCGTGGCCGTCGAGGGCGACTGGTCCAACGCTGCCTTTTGGCTGTGTGCCGGCGCTATCGGCACCGACCCCATCACCGTCGAGGGCGTGTCCCTGAGCTCCGCACAGGGCGACCGCAACGTGCTTGCCGCGCTTTCGCGCTTTGGCGCCCGCATCGTGCGCTCCACCAACGCCGCCACCGTGCAGTCCGACAAGCTCGCCGGCTTTGAGATGAGCGCCCACGACATTCCCGACCTGGTGCCCGTTATCTCGGCCGTGGCCTCGCTGGCACAGGGCCGCACCTTTATCCGCGATTGCGCCCGCCTGCGTATCAAGGAATCCGACCGCCTGGCCACCACCACCCGCGAGCTCACCGCGCTGGGCGCGCAGGTGCGTATTGCCGGCGACGACCTCATCATCAAGGGCGTCGATGCCTTTACCGGCGGCGAGGTCGATTCGCACAACGACCACCGCATCGCCATGATGGCCGCCATCGCCGCGAGCCGTGCCACCGGCGAGGTCGTGATCCACGGCGCCGAGGCCGTCAACAAGTCCTATCCCGATTTTTTCGACCACTACCGCCTGCTGGGCGGCAAGGTCACACTCGAGGAGGAATAGCATGTCCTCGACCTTTGGCAACGTCTTGCACTTAAGCATCTTCGGCCAATCGCACTCCCCCGCTATCGGCTGCTCGCTCGATGGCATCCCGGCGGGCATCGCCGTGGACCAGGAGAAGCTGCAGGCCTTCCTCGACCGTCGCGCCCCCGGCCGCGACGAGACCGCAACCAAACGCCGCGAGGCCGACGCCGCGCATATCATCGCCGGTGTGATCGATGGACATACCACCGGCGCGCCCATCGCCGCGATTATCGAGAACACCAACACGCGCTCCAATGATTACACCGAGCTGCGCCGCAAGCCCCGTCCCGGACATGCGGACTTCCCTGCGCGCGTGAAGTATCACAACATGCACGATGTCGCTGGTGGCGGGCATTTTTCCGGCCGCCTAACGGCCCCCTTATGCATCGCCGGCGGCATTGCGCTGCAGGCACTTGAGGCCCGCGGCATTCAGGTCATGGCGCACGTCGCGCAGATCGGCGGCATCTCCGACCTGCCGATGGACGATATGGTCTATCGCGAGGCCGACCGCAAGGCAATCCTTACGAACGATCTGCCGTGCATTGACGCCGCCGCAGCCGGCCGCATGCGCGAGGAGATTCTTGCCGCGCGCGACGAGCTCGACAGCATCGGCGGCATCGTGGAGTGCGGCATTTACGGGCTTCCCGCGGGCATCGGCGACCCCATGTTCGACGGCATCGAGAACCGCATCGCGCAAATCGCGTTTGGCATTCCCGCCGTAAAGGGCGTGGAGTTTGGCATGGGCTTTGCCGTGGCCGCCATGCGCGGCAGCGAGAACAACGATCCGTATCGCATCGACGCCGAGACCGGCGAGATCGAGGTTGAGTCCAACAACGCCGGCGGCATCCTGGGCGGTATTTCGACCGGCGCGCCCGTCATGTGGCGCATGGCCGTAAAGCCAACGCCCTCGATTGGCCGCGAGCAGCAGACCGTAGACATGGACGCCATGGAAAATGCCGAGCTCTCGATCCACGGCCGCCACGATCCCTGCATCGTCCCCCGAGCCGTCCCCGTAGCCGAAGCAGCCGCAGCGCTGGCCATCTGGGACGCCCTCCTCGAGGACGCAGGCCAGCTCTAACCCGACTCACCTGGGTTGCCTGCCAACTCAGCCGTTACGTGAAAGGGGCCTCCATGGACCTTGCTGACATCCGCCAGGCCATCGATGGCATCGACACCACGCTCCTCAACAGCTTTGTCGAGCGAATGGACATTGCCACCGAGGTAGCCAAGTCAAAAATCGAGATGGGCAAGGCCGTCTTCGACCCCGCCCGTGAGCGCTCCAAGCTCAACAACCTCGCCAGCCGCGCGCCCGAGCGCTACAAGGCGCAGACCATCACCCTGTTCCGTCTCCTCATGAGCATGAGCAAGGCCGAGCAGCAGCGCTACATCAACGAGCTCAAGGGCATCACGGTGTCGCAAAAGGCCCATGCCATGGCCGCAGCCTTTGACACACCCTTCCCCCAGACGGCAACCGTCGCCTGCCAGGGCGTCGAAGGTGCCTACAGCCAAATCGCCGCGTGCAAACTCTTCGACGTGCCCGACATCGCGTTTTTCGAGACCTTCGAAGGCGTTATGCGCGCTGTGCGCGACGGCTTCTGCGAGTTTGGCGTGCTGCCCATCGAGAACTCCACCGCCGGCTCGGTCAACGCCGTCTACGACCTGCTCGCCCAGTTCGACTTCCACATCGTGCGCTCGCTTCGCCTCAAGATCGACCACAACTTGCTCGTCAAGCCCGGCACTAAGCTCGCCGACGTGCGCGAGGTCTACAGCCACGGCCAAGCCATTGCCCAGTGTGCCGGCTTTATCGAGTCCCACGACCTGCACGCCACCAAGTACCCCAACACCGCCATGTCGGCCGAGATGGTCGCCAGCTCCGGGCGCACCGATGTTGCCGCCATCGCATCGCGCAGCTGCGCGACACTCTATGGCCTGGAGGTGCTGGAGTCCAACATCCAGGACTCGGACAACAACTACACACGCTTTGTCGTCATCAGCCGCGAGCCACGCGTCTATCCCGGTGCCAACCGTACCTCGCTCATGATCACCACGGCCAATGAGCCGGGTGCCCTCTATCGCGTGCTCGAGCGCTTCTACGCGCTCAACATCAACCTCATCAAACTCGAGAGCCGCCCCATCCCCGGCCACGACTTTGAGTTTATGTTCTACTTTGATCTGGACTGTCCCTTTGGCAGCAAGGCCCTCGACGACCTGCTCGATTCGATCGACGACGTATGCGAGAGCTTCACCTACTTTGGCAGCTACACGGAGGTGCTCTAGATGACCGATACCGCCGCAACCCGCCCCTACGGCGTGCTGGGCCGCGTGCTGGGCCACAGCTACACCCCGACCATCTACAAGGAGCTGGCGGGGCTTGAGTACGTGCGTTTTGAGCGCGAGCCCGAGGATCTTGAGGCTTTTATGACGGGCGACGAATGGGAGGGCACCAACGTGACCATCCCCTACAAGCGCGCCGTCATGGAATACCTGGACGAGCTGAGCCCGCTCGCCGAGCGCATGGGCAACGTCAACACCATCACGCGCCTGCCCGACGGCCGCCTGCACGGCGATAATACTGACTACTTCGGTTTCCAGTGCCTGGTCGAGGAGTTGGGCGTTGAGGTTGCCGGCAAGAAGGCCCTCGTGCTCGGTGCCACCGGCGGCGCCGGCACCACGGCAAGTATGGTGCTGGGAGACATGGGCGCCATCGTCGTACCCGTGGGTCGCACGAGCGAGGTCAACTACGACAATATCGCGCAGCAGTCCGACGCCTCCCTACTCGTCAACTGCACGCCCGCCGGCATGTTCCCCCATTGCCCCGACGCGCCTTGCACGCTCGAAGGCCTCGATGCGCTCGAGGGCGTCATCGACATTGTCTACAACCCCGCCCGCACGGGCCTGATGCTCGAGGCCGAGCGCCGCGGCATCCCCTGCATCGGCGGCCTGCTTATGCTTGTTGCCCAGGCGGCACAAGCTGTCGAGCGCTATACCGGCAAAGCCACCCCGCGCGAGAGGATCCTGGACGTAACGGAGCGCCTGTCACGCCGCGAACAGAACATCGCGCTGATCGGCATGCCGGGCTCGGGCAAGACCCGCGTGGGCGAGCAGATCGCCCAGCTCACGGGCCGCGAGCACATCGATCTCGATCGCGCCCTCGAGGAGCGCCTGGGCATGCCCTGCGCCGACTTTATCATCAAGTGCGGCGAGGCGGCCTTCCGCGAGCAGGAGACGGCAGCGCTGGCCGACATCTCCAAGCGCAGCGGCTTGGTGCTCTCCACCGGCGGCGGCGTGGTTACGCGCGACGAGAACTACCCTCTGCTGCACCAAAACAGCCAAATCGTGATGCTCAACCGCAAGCTCGACGAGCTCGCCCACAAGGGCCGCCCCATCACCGCGCGCGACGGCATCGACAAGCTGGCCGAGCAGCGTATGCCGCGCTACCGCGCCTGGGCCGACTACATCATCGACTCACGCGACTGCGCCGCCAACACCGCCCATGCCCTCCTCGACACCCTCCCACCCGCTCTCTAACCAAAACCACCACAAAGGGGGCAGGCACCTTTGTGGTGGTTTTTCAACTGCAAAGGAAGCAACCATGAAAGCACTCGTCATTAACGGCCCCAACCTCAACATGCTCGGCATTCGCGAGCCAGGCATCTACGGCAGCGACAACTACGATCGCTTAGTGCAGATCTGCCAGGAAGCGGGTGCCGCACAGGGCTTCGACGAGGTCGAGGTCTTCCAGTCTAACCACGAGGGCAGCATCGTCGACAAGATCCAGGAGGCTTACGGAAAGGTCGACGGCATCGTCATCAACCCGGCCGCCTACACGCACACAAGCGTGGCCATCCTGGACGCGCTCAAAGCCGTCGCCATCCCGGCTGTGGAGGTCCACATTAGCGCAGTCGAGACCCGCGAAGACTTCCGCCAGGTGAGCTACGCCCGTCTGGCCTGCTTCGCCACCATCACCGGAGAGGGCCTGAAGGGCTACGCCCACGCGTTGGAGCTGCTGAAAGAGCATCTCGAAAAGTAAAATGCCAACCCCAACAAACAGCAGCGGCTTGCTCGCGCTCGGCTCCAGCAACACACAAGATGAAAAAAGCCCAGACCACCAAGCGGTCTGGGCTTAATAAACGATGGTGCTCCATGGCGGATTCGAACCGTCGACCTTGGGATTAGAAGTCCCCTGCTCTATCCAACTGAGCTAATGGAGCAAATAACCGCACGCCCAAGCAAGCACAAGCCTGTCAGGCGCAAGTAATTATAACCTAGTTGAACTGCTCGCGGTACGCCTTGCAGACCTCATCGACCGGGCCGTCCATGCGAAGGTCACCCTTCTCAATCCAAACGGCACGCTGGCAGATGCGCTCAACCTGCTCCATAGAGTGCGAAACGAACAGAACCGTCACGTCGCCGCTCTGGATAAAGTGCTGGATGCGGGCCTCACACTTTTGCTGGAAGAACACATCACCGACGGACAGCGTCTCGTCAACGATCAGAATATCGGGCTCGGTAATCGTCGCGATTGCAAAGGCGATACGCGCCACCATGCCCGAAGAGAAGTTCTTAAGCGGCATATCGACAAAGTTCTGCAGCTCAGCGAACTCGATAATGCCGTCAAAGTTGGCGTCGATGAACTCCTTGGTATAGCCGAGCAGGGCGCCGTTCAGATAGATGTTCTCGCGGGCGGTCAGCTCGGGGTCAAAGCCGGCGCCAAGCTCAATCAGCGGCGCGATGTTACCGTGCACCTTAACGCTGCCCTCGCTAGGCTCAAGAACGCCAGCGATAATCTTGAGCATCGTAGACTTGCCGGAGCCATTGGTGCCGACCAGACCCACAACCTCGCCGCGATGAATATCAAACGAGATGTGCTTAAGCGCCCTAAACTCCTCAAAGAACAGCTCGTGCTTGGCAAGCTTAATGAAGTACTCCTTGAGGTTGGTCAGCGACTCGGACGCCATGTTAAAGATCATGGTGACGTCGTCGACCTCGACAGCCAGAGGCTGCTCGCTGTAATCAACAACAGATTCAGTCATCACAGCACTCCTTAGATGTAGAGGATAAATTTGCGCTCGGACTTATGGAACACGGTATAGCCAATAATAAGCGCAAGAACCGCCCAAGCGACGCACATACCAAACGTCATAAGCGAGGGCGTAGTCTGGAACAGGAAGATATCGCGCATAAACTGCAGGTAGTTGAACATGGGGTTCGCATACATCAAGATACGCACGAGATGCGGCATTTGCGCAATATAGTCAGTCGTCCAGAAGATGGGCGTAATGTAAGTCCACGCCGTAATGACGACGCTCCACAGATGCATAACGTCGCGGAAGAAGACCGTAAGGGCAGAGAGCATCATGCCCAGGCCCATGCAGAAGCACATAAGCAGCAGCAGGCAAACCGGCAACAGAATCAGGTGCCAAGAAGGCATAACGCGGAACCACAGCATGACGATGGCGACGGCGACCAGCGAGAAGGCAAAGTTGACCAGCGAGAAGAGCACCTTCTGCACCGGGAAAACCCAGCGGTGCACCTTAACCTTCTTGAGCAGAGGGGCAGCGCCCACGATCGACGTCAGGGCCTGGTTAGTAGACTCAGACATGACGGCAAAGGTGATGTTACCCACGATCAAGTACAGCGGGTACATCTCGGGCGTCATTGAGCCATTGCGGCCCTGGCCAAAAATCGTCGAGAACACGATGGCCATGACGATCATCATCAGCAGCGGGTTGAGCACCGACCATGCGACGCCCAGAACGCTACGGCGATACTTGATCTTAAAATCCTTGGTAACCAGCTGACGAAGGATAAACGCGTCCTTCTCAAATTCGTTCTTAGCAAACGTCGCAGGCAGACTGCGAGTTTCTTGTTGCTTTGTCTGATCCGACACGGATGCAACTCCTTTACTCGTAATCGTTGACAAACGAACAGTATAGACCCGACGGCCATGCAAACGATTCGCGCAACAAAACTGGAGAACTAACCCACATCTTAGGATGCCAGGCCCAAACGGCTATACTTTCTAGGATTGAATGTATAAGGAGCATTAAGTGAATTCTGAATCCATCGCCGTCATCATCCCTTGCTACAACGAAGCGCTCACGATCGGCAAAGTCATCGACGACTTTCACCGCGAGCTTCCGCAGGCGACGGTCTATGTCTATGACAACAACTCGTCGGACGATACCTCACGCATTGCCACCGAGCACGGCGCCACAGTCCGCTTTGAGCCCCGTCAGGGAAAGGGCAACGTGTGCCGCCAGATGTTTCGCGATATCGACGCCGATTGCTACCTGATGGTCGACGGAGACGACACCTACCCCGCCGAGGCGGCCAAGGCCCTCTGCGAGCCCATCCTTAACGGCACGGCCGACATGACCGTAGGCGATCGCCTTTCCAACGGCACCTACGCCGAGGAGAACAAGCGTGCCTTCCACGGCTTTGGCAATAATCTGGTCCGCGCCATGATCAAGTGGATCTATGGCTACAGCTTCGATGACGTCATGACAGGCTACCGCGCCATGAGCCGCCCGTTCGTTAAAACCTTCCCAGTGCTTTCCGAGGGCTTTCAGATCGAAACCGAGCTCTCGATCCACGCCGTCGACCACCGCTGGCGCATCAAAGATGTGCCCATCGAGTACCGCGACCGTCCCGAGGGTTCCGAGTCCAAACTCAACACCGTGAGCGACGGCATTAAAGTCGTTGCGATGATCGGCACGCTGTTCAAGGACTACCGCCCGCTGAAGTTCTTCAGCCTCGTTGCGCTTCTGTTCGCGGTATTCGGCCTCGCCCTGGGCATGCCCATCGTTGTCGAATATTTCCAGACCGGCCTCGTCCCGCGCTTCCCCACCGCTGTGCTCGCCGCCTCGTTTATGTTCCTGTGCGGCCTGAGCCTTGCGACCGGCTTCATCCTAGATTCTGTAGCAAAGGTCGAAAAAAAGCAGTGGGAGGTCAACGTGTACAGCAAATACGCCTACGACGACCAGCCCGGCCACCCTACTTCCATGCCAAGCGAGAGGTAGATCTTCCGCAAAATACTATTGGCACCACTGCGCAGATAGCCACCAACAAGAAAAGCCGCCGTTAAAGAACGGCGGCTTTTACTCTCGAAAAGTTAATAGCGGCTAGAGCGTCTTGATGTACTCCCCCAGCTCTTCCTCCCAGTCGGGCATGTGGAAGCCGGCAGCCTCGAGCTTGGACAGGTCGAGCGCGGAGTGGACCGGGCGCGGGGCGACGGGGCCCTCGGCGCTCGCGTAGTAGTCGGCGGTCGATACCGGCACGACCCTGTCCCCGTTGCCGTTGGCGGCCTCGAAGACGGCGCGGGCGATATCGGCCCAGGACTTGACGGTGCCGGAGCCGGTGCAGTCGTAGGTGCCGTAGGGGGCGTGCGTCCCCAGCACGTGGAAGATGGCCTCGGCCATGTCGCGCGTGAAGGTCAGGCGGCCCAGCTGGTCGTCAACGACCGTGACCTGCTCGAGCCCGTCCTCGGGGTCGGCGACGCGGTCGGACAGGCCCTTCATCGTCTTGACGAAGTTGCGGCCCTCGCCGATGACCCAGCTGGAGCGCATGATGTAGTGGCGCGGGCACCCGGCCACGGCGATGTCGCCGGCGGCCTTGGTCTGGCCGTAGACGGACAGCGGGCTGAGGGGCTCGTCCTCGTCATGCACCTCGGCGGTACCGTCGAAGACGTAGTCGGAGGACACGTGGACGAGGGTGATCCCGTGCCCGGCGCAGGTGCGTGCGAGAAGAGCGGGACCGGCGGCGTTGGCCTTCCAGGCGGTCACGCGGCCCTCGGGGGTCTCCGCCCTGTCCACGGCCGTGTAGGCGCCGCAGTTGATCACGGTGCCGTAGAGCGACCAGTCGTATTTTGAGTAGGCGTCCGGGTCGGACATGTCGAAGGTGTCGATGTCGCAGAAGTCGAAGCCCTTCGCCACGCCGCGCTCCTCGGCGAGCGCGCGCACCGCATGGCCCAGCTGGCCGTTGCAGCCGGTGACGAGCGTCCTCTTGGGCGCCATGGGGACGACGTCCCTGAGCATCGGGTGGTTGAGGTCGGCATCGGAGATGGTGGCCTCGTCGAGAGGGATGGGCCACTCGATGGCGAGCTCGGGATCGGCGAGGTTCACGAAGGTGTAGGTCCTCTTGAGCTCCAGCGACCAGTGGGCGTCCACCAGGTAGGTGTAGGCGGTGCCGTCCTCCAGGGCCTGGAAGGAGTTGCCCACGCCGCGCGGGACGTAGATGGCCTTGCTCGGGTCCAGGGTGCAGGTGAACACCTTGCCGAAGGTCTCGCTGCCCTCGCGCAGGTCCACCCAGGCGCCGAAGACGCTGCCGCGCGCCACGGAGATGAACTTGTCCCAGGGCTCGGCGTGGATGCCGCGGGTGACGCCGCGGCTGTCGTTGTAGGAGATGTTGTTCTGGACGACCCTGAGGTCCGGGATGCCCAGGGCGGTCATCTTGGCGCGCTGCCAGTTCTCCTTGAACCAGCCGCGCGAGTCGCCGTGGACGGCGAGGTCGACGACCTTGAGGCCCTCGATGCCGGTCTCGGCGACGGAGAGGTCCTTCTCGAATGCGATGTCTGCCATGTGGGAAAAGCTCCTATCGAAGAGGTTGTATAACCGGGGGCGCCCGCGCGGGGACGCAGGATCATCCCCATGCCCTGCATCCCCGCGCGGGCGCCCCGCGGTGCGGTTCGCCGGAATGCAGTCTTACTGGCCCTGCGCGCGGTAGCGGGCCTCGGTGGCCTCCTTGGCGGGGCGCCACCAGGACTCGTTGGCGACGTACCAGTCGATGGTCTGCTTCAGGCCCCCGGCGAAGTCGGTGTGCGCCGGCCTCCAGCCCAGCTCGCGCTGGAGCTTGGTGGAGTCGATGGCGTAGCGGCGGTCGTGGCCGGGGCGGTCGGCGACCCAGTCGAAGTCCTCGGGGTCCTTTCCCATGGCCTCGAGGATCATGCGCAGCACGGTGATGTTGTTCCTCTCCCCGTCGGCTCCGATGAGGTAGGTCTCCCCCATGCGCCCCTTCGTGAGGATGTCCCAGACGGCGCTGGAGTGGTCCTCGGTGTGGATCCAGTCGCGGACGTTCTCGCCGCGGCCGTAGAGCTTGGGGCGCACGCCGTCGACGATGTTGGTGATCTGCCTGGGAATGAACTTCTCCACGTGCTGGTAGGGGCCGTAGTTGTTGGAGCAGTTGGAGATCGTGGTGCGAAGCCCGTAGGTGCGGGTCCACGCTCGGACGAGCATGTCGGAGGAAGCCTTGGTCGAGCTGTACGGAGAGGACGGCTTATAGGGCGTCTCCTCAGTGAACTTGGCGGGGTCGTCGAGCGCCAGGTCGCCGTAGACCTCGTCGGTGGAGACGTGGTGGTAGCGGACGCCGTACTTGCGGACGGCCTCCAGGAGGCGGAAGGTGCCCTCGACGTTGGTGCGTAGGAAGGGCTCGGGGTCGGCGATGGAGTTGTCGTTGTGGGACTCGGCGGCGTAGTGCACGATGGCGTCGTGGCCCGGGACGATGCGGTCCAGGAGCTCCGCGTCGCAGATGTCGCCCACGACGAGCTCCACGCGGTCGGAGGGCAGGCCCGCGATGTTCTCGGGGTTGCCGGCGTAGGTCAGCTTGTCCAGGACGGTGACGTGCACCTCGGGGTGGTTGTTGACCACGTAGTGCACGAAGTTGCTGCCGATGAAGCCGCAGCCGCCAGTGACGATGATATTCTTGGGTTCGAAAATCTCAGACATGAAAATCCAATCTGAAGCATGTACAGCTTCTTTAGTATGCCGCAGGAAGTGACGCCGCGACGCTATTCAACAAAACTATCGGACATTTCGGCATGCGATAAGAGCCATAACCTTCGCAGAATTACCTCCTGTACAAAACGCCTCCGAAATGCAGTCTTTGTCGTAGTGAAAAACCGAATCCCCAGTTATTTCACGTAAGTACTTATAGAAGAAATCCTCCCAGCTTTTAAACTTCTCACTGTTTACAAAGGCTTCTGGGGTTTCCAAAACCGTCTTAACATCTAGCCCTGAAATTACGCCGGAGCTCAGCAGAAGCCATTCGAACGACTCGGGAAGACAAACCGTAACAGTATCGCGGTGAATGTCTTGCAGCTTAAGGACGCGGTCCGCATAGCACCCAAATGCCGCCCCGTCCGCGACAACAAACACGCGATCGTCGAGATGCTGATCCAACCAGCCCAAAATCGCGCTGTTCGTCATGGCCGAAGTACAGGTAAGCTCACTGTCAGCAAAATGCCGTTTAAAGAACTGGAAACCAGACTTACTGTCCTCGCATAGAAGGATAGAAAAGTCCTGTTTTGGCGCCGACCGGGAAATAGCATAACGATGATTCCCGCGATCTTGATAAACAGGGACGAAAGAATGGTATTTTCCGCTCGTCTTAATCTTGTAAATCTCATCCACGCTATACGGAAGATTGGGGAAATCAGCCCTTGAGATCAGCACGAAATAATTCGAGGAATACAGCACATGATGGGCAAACTCATCAGAATGGATCTCTTTTAAGCCCTCATCGACAAATACAATCGAGTCATGAACGGACGAAAGCTGGTTTCGCCAATCATAATCGGTCAGGGCGACACAGGGACAATCGCATTGCAAGGAAACACCCGACTGCTCGCCCGTTCGCATGTAGTCTGCGACCATGTCAAACAGTGTCGTCTTACCCGTGCCACTATCCCCACGCACAATAGTAATGTTCCGTTTAATGGTAAATGTGTACTTGGTTCCCCTGCGGCGGGAAATCTTAACGAGATGCGAACCGTTCATAAGCAGCACCTACAGATACGGAATCGACTCGTGAATCAAATCGGCCATGTTGTGAACGATTCGGCCGCTATTCACGACTTTAATTTTAAAATCCTCGCGACCAAAGTCCATCACATGATAGAGATTCACAACGAGCTTGCGGTCTTTCGCCATGTCGAGAATCCACTTGGCACAGTTGTCACCACAGGTAGAAGCGTTAAAAATATGCTTACGATCAAATCTCATAAGCAGCAGCGTTTTCACGCCACCAGAAAGCTGGAGTGGGGAGATGGATCCAAGCACAGGGCTTTCGATGACGTTTTCGGAGACAACAACCGATCGATCGACATCTTTAATTATCGAGACTGCATAGGGATCCGTAATCCAAGAAGACCGGTAAGAGTTTTTGAAATATGTCGCTGTGTTGTAAATCGCTTCTGGCATATCGCCAAAGTAGACGCTTAACACATCCACTCCCAATCACATTGTCTTTATGGTCAACGTAATCATAACGAAAGGGGCCACCAGATAAACGGTGACCCCTAAAAGAAAACAAGCTTGCGCTAGTACTCGCGTGGGCTATTGACGATCTCGCCGGCGGCGACCTTCTTCAGGTGCTGCCCGTAGACCGACTTGCCGTAGGCCTTGGCGGCCTCCTCCAGCTCGGCGGTCGTGATCCAGCCGTTCTCCCAGGCAATCTCCTCGGGGACCGAGACCGGCAGGTCCTGGGAGTGCTCCACGGCGCGGACGAACTCCGCGGCCTCGTGCAGGCTCTCCATGGTGCCGGTGTCCAGCCACGCGTAGCCGCGGCCGAGGGTGACCACGGACAGCGTCCCCTCCTCCAGGTACATCTGGTTGAGCGTGGTGATCTCCAGCTCGCCGCGGGCCGACGGCTTAACCTCATGCGCCTTGGCGGCGACGTCGCCCGGGTAGAAGTACAGGCCGGTGACGGCGTAGGAGCTCTTGGGGCGCTCGGGCTTCTCCTCGATGGAGACGGCCCTGCCCTCGCCGTCGAACTCCACGACGCCGAAGCGCTCGGGGTCGTCCACGTGGTAGCCGAAGACCGTGGCGCGGCCCGACTGCGCGTTCTCGACGGCCTTCTTCAGGTGGCGGCTGAGGCCGTTGCCGTAGAAGATGTTGTCGCCGAGCACCAGCGCGCAAGGCTCGCCGGCGATGAACTCCTCGCCGATGGTGAAGGCCTGGGCCAGGCCGTCGGGGCTCGGCTGCTCGGCGTAGGAGAGGTTGACGCCGTAGCGCGAGCCGTCACCGAGCAGGCGCTCGAAGTTGGGCAGGTCGGTCGGCGTGGAGATGACCAGGATGTCCCGGATGCCCGCCAGCATGAGGGTGGACAGCGGGTAATAGATCATGGGCTTGTCGTAGACCGGCAGCAGCTGCTTGGAGGTCACGAGCGTGAGCGGGTATAGGCGGGTGCCGGACCCGCCGGCGAGGATGATGCCTTTCATAAAAATCCTCTCGATTGACAATCGTTGAGCAAAAGCCGCTGATTACAGATGCATAGTTAATTAAATTATACGCACCGGCAGCAACCTCCCCGTCTTCTTATTTAAATCGGACAGCAGAAACACGCAACTCTTTCTGCATTTCTAGCGAGGCAACAAATGAAAAAGTACAATGAGCAGTGTCCAACAAACGAAAGGCAAACAATGCGAGTCGAAACAACCGGAGTATGCAGAGGAAACTGGAAAATCTACCAGCAGCTTAAGATTGAAGGCATCCATAAAGGCTCCAGCGTAACAGCCCAGGCGGCTACAGACGATAACCGCCGCTCACCTTTATCCCTCCTAAAATTCCGGGACAATAGTTGTGACTCGAACTCATACGTCCTTGTAGTCCCCGATCCCGATGCTCGCACCATCAAAATTGAGTTTAGCGAAATCGGCCAAGACGGTCGCACCCTGAGCAGCGACTCCCTTTCGCTCAATTGCAAGAACATCAAATGGGAGTCGCGCCTTAACTACAAAATTAAACCTGACATGTGCAGCAAACTCCGAAACTACGATGACGTTTCAGAGTTTGACATGGCAACGATTGATTTCTGGCAGTGCATCGAAGATTCAAGCGACTATATCCTTAGGTGCACGGTGAGAACTCCTTATCGTAGCGACTCGCAAATCAAACTTCGTTGTTTCGATCGAACCCTTAATGAAGTTAATTTGAGCATCGTCAATTTCGACTCGAATGTAACAAGCGTTGGATTTACGTCTGAGAAAAAGCAGCTTGAAACGCAGCTCTCAATTCGAATGCCAAAGGCGTTCGATCGTTACTACTTTATTATTGACGATCAAAATCACCCATCATTCAGTGCATTCGACTGCTTAACACCCGATAAGCTAGGCTTGCTTCTTGAGGAGACCAACTTTCTCTTTACCCATGCGCAGTTTGACCCTGAATACCCCGAATGGTTCACGGATCATAAGGCAACTATCGGCGCTCTGGAGAAGCAGAGAAAAATCGTCTTCAACAGCGCTCCGAAGTTCAGCATTATTGTCCCTCTATACAACACACCCATTTCGTTCTTTAACGATATGGCCGAATCCGTAAAAAACCAGTCTTATGCAAACTGGGAGCTCATCCTAGTTAATGCAAGTCCTGACAATCAGGAACTAAAGGCTCGCGTTGAGCAGGAGACGGCCCACGACAACAGAATTAAATCAATTAACCTTACCGAGAATAAGGGCATTTCCGAAAACACAAACGCCGGCGTTGCCATCGCTTCGGGTGATTTCGTTAGCTTCTTTGACCATGACGATATTCTTGAACCGGACTTGTTGTTCTCATATGCCGAGGCAATTGAAAACAATGATGACGTCGATCTTCTTTATTGTGATGAAGATAAACTCATGCCCGATGGAATGCTAGCGCAGCCGTTCTTTAAGCCGGATTTCAATATCGATCTGCTCAGAAACAATAACTATATCTGCCATATGCTTACCATCCGTAAGTCTCTGCTTGACACTCTAGAACCGAACACGAAAGAGTTCGATGGAGCACAGGATCATAATCTGACTCTCCACGCCGTGGAAAAGGCAAGGAAAGTTCATCATGTTGCAAAGGTTCTATATCACTGGCGCCTAAGCGAGACCTCCACCGCAGCAAATGCCGATAGCAAGCCGTATGCCACTATCGCAGGTATCAAAGCGGTCCAGAGTCATTTGGACAGGCTTGGGCTCAATGCGAAGGTCGAACAAGCGCGTCGTCCCTTTACATATAAAGTAACCTACGCTGTGCCAGATTCCCATCCACTCGTGTCAATTATCATTCCAACTAAAGACCACGCCAACATTCTGGACAACTGCATTAAGTCAATTGTTGAGAAATCAACGTACGACAATTTCGAGCTTGTCATAATCGAAAACAACAGCACAGAAAAGGAGACGTTCGATTATTACGATAAGTTGCAAGCAAAATATCCTGACATCGTTCGTCTTGTAACTTGGAAGCACGAATTCAATTTCTCCAAGCTCATGAACTTTGGCGTTGCTCACGCCAAGGGCGACTATCTCTTGCTGTTGAATAACGATACTGAGGTAATTACGCCCAATTGGATTGAGACTATGCTTGGCATCTGCGCACGTGAGGATGTTGGCGCAGTTGGTGCAAAACTCTACTATCCCGACAACACCATCCAGCACGCGGGCTTATGCGTCACTGGTGGCGTGGCAGGACATCTTTGCCAAAGCATGCCAAGGGATAACTGGGGCTACTTTGCACTCAACGATGCACAACAAGACTTCAGCGCCGTCACCGCAGCTTGCATAATGACCAAGCGTGATGAATATGAGAAAGTCGGAGGTTTCACGGAAGAGCTTCAAGTTGCATTTAATGACGTTGACTTTTGCTTAAAGCTACGCGAGATCAACGACCTAATTGTATACACACCCGAAGTCGAGCTCTATCACTACGAGTCGATTTCTAGAGGCGTTGAAAACAATACGGAGAAGCAGATTCGCTTCCACAAAGAGGTCGCGTACATGAATTATCGATGGGCTAAGTATTACGTCAAAGGCGATCCTTATATGAATCCAAACTTCACCGTCGGGGAACCCGCGAATCGTTATTATCATTTATAGATAATGAGTATTTACTCATTTGGGCGCTGTTGAATATCGCGAAACTGCGCCGTCGATATCGCGCTTGGGCACCGGGCCCGACATGGGCTCCGGTGCCGTTTTGCTACCTGCGGTCCGCCCCGCGGCACGGCCTCATGTTGGCCTCTCGCATGCCAACCCAGCGCTCGGTCAAAGTCTCTGCTTGGCTTGGAAAAGCATAGCTTTCGGGGACCCTGCGGCGTCCGAATCATCGCCTGCTATCTAAACTGTTAGATAGCAGAAAAAACCCGAGAGCATTACGCAAAGGCCTACACACAGGATGCAATACTAATAAAACGAATAAGATATAAACAATTCATCACGCACATGCCAAAAGAGACGACAGAAAGCGAAGATGAGTTGAATTTAAACAAGCGCGTTCTCGACCCAAACAACAAAGCTGGTAGAACAGGAAGAAAATATCGTCCTTGAACACCCTGTATTACATTCTCGTAATTGAACGTCCAGCCCAACCACATAGATACAATGGAACCAAGGGCAGCCAAAGCAAAAGCGATAATAAACAGAATGGAACAAATGGGGCTGAGAAAAGAGGGCTCATCTTCGGAATCCAAACAACAAATAAACCCAAACAACAAATAAGGAATCATAAAAAAGGCTGGAAACTGCAAGTTTTTCTGGAGCCATCCAAGCGAATAACCTAAGGTGGATCCCCAATAGAAATCTCCTAGGGAATCTAATGTCCTAAAAAAGACCTCGAAGCTATTCTTTGGATGCATGATGATGTCACTGAGCGTATAAAACCGCCCGATCTCTTGGCCACGAGAGGCATCTGAAGACTGAGACACCAATGTACTCATTGATGCTATGCGCAGCACTAGAACGGAGGCTATAACAGCAAAGATCAGTATGCACTTACCGATACGTCCGACTTTCACATCTTGGAACTGCGAAAGGGGCACAAGCAAACCAAGTAATATCATCCCAGAATAAACAACCTTACACGGAGCCAAAAACGCCGAAATAATTAAATAAATGACGATTTCTTTACAACCTATTGATTTCTGCTCTCCAAAAAAACCGCGCATTAGACAAGCGAATACTAAAAGCGAGTACGCAATAATTCCTGAATCATAAGAGTATGAAGCAGCCAAGTGAAGCGTCATAGGCAGAAGCGAAACAAAAACAATAACCGATTTGCCCTTAGGTGCAATCCTGTATGCCTGGAACGCACAAAAGCAAAAAACCAGAGCCGAACCAATGCGCCCCATATAGAACACAGGATAGGCACCAAGTCCGAAAAACAGACCGATTTGCAGCCCAACGATAGATCCTATTTTCGCAGAAACGTTCTCACTACTGACGCTAAATGAGAACTCATTGAATGGAGTCCACTTCCCATTCTCAAACAGAGCATAATTCTGAATAATCGAATCAAATGAAGAGGAGTCAATGGCGTTACTCTGGCGACCCTTATAAAGGGAAAGATCGATATCCCGTACTAGAAAACCACCATCATTTGTCACATGCGCATTGAATGGAAGACTATCAACCATCCAATAAGTTGAAAAAAAATGATGGCCTTCATCCGGAACCGTAAACGGAGGAAAGATAAAGATAAAAATAATTAGAAATGCTATAAGCAGCGCCAAGAATACCCATTCACTTTTAAGACGATGGTACACCTTAGCATATGCAGCGCAAAGGCCAAGAATTAGAATCAACGAGATGGTAATTGTAAGCAGTACAAGTAATCTCGGATTATTTAGATACCAATAGACTGAATAGAATGCGAAAAAAACGGCAAACAAAACAAATAAAGGCTTACATCTTATGGAACTTGTCATAAAAATCCTTATAATCGAGAAACTAATAGAACGCAATTAAAAATACTGGTATCAGTATACTAGCAAGCACATTGGCATCCAAAAAGAATGGCGGAATTCAATCTCATGGATCGCGCCGAAAATGTTGGTGCAAGGGTGACCCCTTAGTGCCCGTTTAACGAAAAACGGCCTTCGTCCCGGAACCAGAAATCACCACAACAACAGGTTCCGGGAAAAGACGAAGATCGCTATGTAAATCTTGTCAGACCCGGCGCCGGACATACTCGCCATGCCCCGTTTCAGCGACGGCGCCATCGACATGCGGGAGCTGCTCCCCAGACTCGCCAAACAGGTCGTGAACGCCGCGATGGACGCCGAGGCCGACCAGCTGAGCGGTGGCGGGGCGAACAGCCGAAACGGCTACCGCGAGAGGTCGCTCGCACCTGCGCCGGCACGCTGACGCTGCGCATCCCGAAGCTCCGCTCCGGCAGCTTCTTCCCGGACGACGTGATCGAGCGCTGTTAGCGCCGGAATAATTTAGCCAAATATAGTCGGCCGAGATTGACCAATCCCGGCCGACCCATTTTAGCCAACACGCCCGCATCTATGACTTTCCTATCGCATTCCTACATCCCCTCGGGCTGGA